>JAKFXY010000046.1 GCA_021731165.1 Acidobacteriota bacterium
GGCCAACGGCGGCAACGGTGACGGCGCAAACGAAGGTGGTGATGGCGGGGCCAATGGTGGAGGCGGAGGTGGCTCGGCTAATGAAGGCGGCGGCAACGGCGAAGCTGGCGACGGTAATGCCGGCGGCGAGGCCAACGGCGGCAACGGTGAGGAAAAGGCCAGCGGTGGCGATGAAGGCACGCCCGACGAGGGCGACGGGAACACGAATCTCAACGACGGGCCCTACCCGCCGCCAGGCACCGACCTCACGGACCTCGACGAATTCCCGGTCGGATTCGAGGAGGACACGCTGCCCCAGCCTGTTCCAGAGCCTGGGAGCCTTCTCCTGATGGGCACCGGCGTCGTGGGTCTCCTGGCCTACCGCCGGCGCAAGCTGGCTCGACGAGCCAAGGATTAGATCCCCTTCATCTCAGCGGTTCGCCCCTGGCGCTCGGCCGCGTCAAGGCGTGGTATATTCGGCTCGCATAGAAGGACTTAGCGGTCCCCCTGGTCCGCCCGTCCTTACAAGAACGCCCCGCCTCAGCGAGCGGTGACTATTTCCATCAAGGTTGACGTCGCTCACCGCATGGCCCGCGATGCCCGCCGCGCCGATTTCTCCGACCGCGTCAAGGCCGGTCTTCGAAACCTTCGTGCCACGATAGGACGCCGGGACGCCATTCTTGAGACAGTTCGCCAGGCTAACGCCTCACTGGATCCCCAGGACGTTGGAACGTGGCTTCTCCACCAGTCGAGCCAGTGGATTCCCGCCCCGTGCTGGGTCTTGGTGACGCATGACGCCAATGGTCAATTGGCCATCCTCGCTGATATCGGGCTGACCTCGGACATCAGGCCTTCCGTCTGGGCCACCGCAAACTGGGTGATACGCCACGGCACCGAGTTCTTTTCCGCCGATCTGGCAACGGATAGTCGAAAGATGCCGGGGACCATCGGCACCGTGGTGGCTTTTCCCCTGATTTGCAGGACTCGCACGGTTGCGGCGCTGGTCGGGATAGATTCCGAGCCGTCTCGGGTCGCGCCTCAGCTTGGTGCGTGCCTGCCTCTGCTGCGGGCAATCCTCGAGCCGCCGGCCGTCGCGCTCGACAACGCTCTCGCGCTGCAGAAGATGGAGGCGCTGTCGGTCACCGACGATCTCACACGGTTGTTCAACTCCCGCTATCTGAACCTGGTGCTCCGGCGGGAGACAAAGCGTGCGTTGCGTAGCGGCCGGCCACTCTCCCTGCTGTTCCTCGACCTGGACGGCTTCAAGCAGGTCAACGACACGCACGGGCATCTTGCCGGCAGCCAGGCCCTGGTCGAGGCGGCCGTCATCATCCGGGGAGCCGCCAGGGAAACAGACGTGGTGGCCCGATTCGGGGGCGATGAGTTCTCCCTCGTTCTGCCCGAGACGGGGAGTGACGGCGCTCTATTCGTGGCCGAGCGCGTTCGCGCACGCCTGGGCGAGTGGAGATTTCTGGCGTCAGAGGGTCTTTCGGTGCATTTAACGGCCTCGATCGGTGTCGCAACCCTGCCGAACGCCGCCGCATCAGCCGAAGAACTATTACGAGCGGCGGACGTCGCCATGTACCGTGTGAAAGCGGCCGGCAAAGACGGCATTCAGGTAGCGGAGGAGTAGTTCACATTGGCCGGATTTGGCGCCCTGTTCTCATTGTTTTCGAGCGACCTCGCGATTGACCTTGGCACCGCCAACACGTGCGTCTACGCGCGTGGCAAGGGCATCGTCGTCAACGAGCCATCAATCGTCGCCATCAACAAGGTCAACGGCCGCGTCGAGGCCGTCGGCAGGGATGCCAAGGAGATGCTCGGGCGAACCCCCGGGAACATCGTGGCCATCAAGCCGATGAAGGACGGCGTCATTGCCGACTTCGAAGTGACCGAGAAGATGCTCACCTACTTCATCAAGAAGGCGCACAACCGCAACGTCTGGGTGCGCCCCCGGATCGTCATCGGCGTGCCCTCTGAGATTACCCAGGTTGAAAAACGCGCGGTCAAGGACAGCGCCTACCGCGCCAAGGCCAGTGAGGTGCACCTGGTCGAGGAGGCGATGGCCGCGGCCATCGGCGCGGGGATGCCGATCACGGAACCCGCCGGCAACATGATCGTGGACATCGGCGGCGGGACGACGGACATTGCCGTCATCTCACTTGCCGGCATCGTCTACAGCAGGGCCGTCCGCGTGGCGGGCAATGAGATGGATGAGGCCATCATCCAATACATCAAGAGAACGTACAACCTCCTCATCGGCGAGCGCACGGCGGAGCAGATCAAGATGGAGATCGGCTCGGCGTACGGACTCGAAGAGCGGATGACGATGGAGATCAAGGGACGCCATCTGATCGAAGGCGTGCCGAAGACCATCACCGTCAGCGATGAGGAGATCCGCGAGGCGCTCGCCGAGACGGTGAATGTGATTGTCGATGCGGTGCGGGTGGCGCTCGAGCGGACGCCTCCGGAATTGTCGGCCGACATCGTGGACCGCGGCATCGTCCTCACCGGCGGCGGATCGCTCTTGAGGAATCTCGACAAACGGCTGCGGGAGGAAACCGGCCTTCCCGTGGCGATGGCGGAGGATCCGCTGTCGTCAGTCGTACTGGGCGCGGGCAAGATGCTGTCGGACTTCAACTTGTTGAGGAAGATCTCAATTGACTAGTAGGCGGTATGCAGTAGGCGGTAGGCAGTTCTCAGTGGGCAGTTGAAGAACCGTCTACCGCCTACTTCCTACTCCCTACTGCACTACTTCCATGGCCCTGCTTGATATCCGCCAGCGCACCGGTTATCTCTTCGCGGCTGTGACGATCGGCCACATCATTCTGATCTCTGCCCAGGTCAACACGCGGCGCGGCGTGCCGGTGCTCGAAGCCGTGACGTTCGGCGTGTTCGCGGAGGTGCAGCGTGGCGCGTCCGGGCTCGTTGGAGGCCTTCGAGACGGCTGGCAGCACTACTTCGCGCTGCAGCAGGTGCGTGGAGAAAACGATCGCCTCAAGCAGGAGGTCGCCAACCTCCAGATTACGCTCCAGCAGCAACGGGCGATGGCCGCGCAGTCGCGCGCTCTTCAGGCGCTGCTCGATCTGCGCTCGCAAACGGCTATCTCCACCACCGGCGCCGCCGTCATCGCCGGGGGGGCCAGCCCGGACTTTCGCACCATGACCATCGACAAGGGCACGACTGGCGGGCTGCGCCAGGACATGGCCGTCATTGCCCCGGCGGGCGTCGTGGGCCGGGTGATCATGCCGAGCGCGCTGGCGTCCAAGGTTCAGTTGCTGATCGACCGGAACGCGGCCGCGGGTGTGATGGACGAGCGTTCACGGGCGCAGGGGGTCATCGTCGGGACTGGGACGGATCGGCTGCGCATGGAGTATGTGTCCGGCACCGCGGACGTGGCCGTCGGCGACATGGTCGTGACGTCCGGCATCGACGGCATTTACCCTAAGGGCTTTGTTGTAGGTCAGATAGAATCGGTGCAGCGTGGCGCCGGGGAATACAGCGCCATCGTTGTCCGCCCGGCGGTGGACTTTTCCGCACTGGAGGCTGTGCTCGTGGTTCTGGCGCCACCGGCTGGAGGCGCGGATGCGCCTGAGGCGCCGGCGAGCCAGGGTCCCGAGTGAAGGCAGCCGGAATTCTCATCGCGATCGCGCTGGCGTTGGCGTTACAGACCACCCTGGCGCGGTTTCTCGTGGGCGGGACGGCCGCTGTAGACCTGGTACTGGTTGTGGTGGTGTATGTGGCGCTGACGACAGGTCCGGGCAGCGGAATGCTTGCCGGAAGCGTCGCAGGCTTGATTCAGGACGCGCTCTCGAGCGGCATGATCGGGATCGGCGGCCTAGCGAAATCGATTGTCGGGTTCGTGGCGGGGGTGATTGGTCAGCAGTTCATCGTCACGGCGGCATTGCCGCGACTCGTGATGTTCCTGGCCGCGACGGCCCTGCACGCCGTGATTTTCATGGGGCTGTACGTGCTGCTCGGACTGAGGACTTTTTCCTCGCCGTGGGCGGCGGTACTGAGTCAGGCGCTCGGCAACGCCGTGATCGGCGTCGTCGGGTTCACGATCGTCGAGTCGCTGCCGGGTGTGATGGAGCGCAGGCGGATGTCGAAGCGTACGAGGCATTGAGCAATGGCCGAAGGTGAGGATCGTCGTCAGGTCACGGTACGGCTGGTCGCGCTGCAGGCCACGACCGTCGTGCTCTTCACGGCGCTGGCAATTGGCTTCTGGTACCTCCAGATCGTCCAGCACGCGCGTTTTGAGGAGATGGCGGAGAACAACCACCAGCGCGCCCTCGCGTTGCGTGCCCCGCGCGGCGTCCTCTTCGACCGCAACAGCAAGGTCCTCGTCGAGAACCGCCACTCCTTCACGATCTCCATCGTTCGCGAGCACACCAAGGATCTGGATCGCACCGTGCAGCTGCTCGCCGCGGTCGCGAGCCTCGACCCGCGACAGGTGAAACAGATTGTCGATCAGCACCGCGGCGAGCCGGCCTACCGCCCCATCGTCGTCGTCGAGGACGCGTCGCTGGCCCAGGTGGCGGCGATTACGGCTCGCCGGCTCGACTACGAGCTGCCAGACGTGGTGGTCGAGGAGGTTCCGACGCGCCGGTACCCGACCGACGCGCTCGCCGCGCACCTATTCGGATACGTCGGCGAGGCGAGCGACGCACAGGTGGGCCAGGGACTGGCCTCCAGCGGTTCGATTGTCGGACAGTCAGGCGTCGAACGGGTCTACAACAAGCTGCTGATGGGTGAGGATGGCGCCAGGCGCGTCGTCGTGAATAGCGTGGGGCGCGAGATCCGCACGCTGGAGGAAGTGGCGCCGAAGGAAGGGCGCCGCGTGCAGCTCACCATCGACTATGACCTTCAGAAGGCGGCGGAGGACGGGTTCCGGAACGCGGGCTTCAATGGCGCGGCGCTCATCATGGACCCGAACAACGGCGAGGTCCTCAGCCTCGTGAGCCTGCCGTCATATGATCCCAACGACTTTGCCGCGGGCATCGACCGCGCGACCTGGGCGGCGCTCAACACCGACAAGCTTCGGCCGCTGCAGAACCGCGTGATTCAGGGTCGCTACTCGCCCGGTTCCACGTTCAAGATCGTCGTGGCCACGGCGGCACTCGAGGAAGGGCTCGTGACGCCGGACTTCAAGGTCAACTGTTCCGGCGGCGCAAACTTCTTCGGGCGCTACTTCAAGTGCCACCTCAAGGGCGGCCACGGCGTCATGGACATGCGCCA
This sequence comes from Acidobacteriota bacterium, assembly GCA_021731165.1. GTDB lineage: Bacteria > Acidobacteriota > Vicinamibacteria > Vicinamibacterales > UBA2999 > JAKFXY01. The sequence goes on from JAKFXY010000046.1 coordinate 5,218, forward strand.
CGCGATCGAGAAGTCCTGCAACGTCTACTTCTACACGCTCGGCAATATGCTTGGCGTGGACAAGATTCACAAGTGGGCCGAGAATCTCGGGCTGGCCGGCAAGACGGGCATCGACCTGCCGAACGAGCAGGAGAGCATCGTGCCTTCCACGGAGTGGAAGCGCCAGCGCACCGGCGAGAAGTGGTACGCCGGCGAAACGATCTCCGTGTCGATCGGCCAGGGCCAGGTGTCGGTGACGCCGGCGGGGATGGCGGCAATGATTTCGACCGTCGCCAACGGCGGCACGCGGATCACGCCCCACGTCGTGAAGGCGATTGACGATGGCACCGGATGGAAGGACGTGCCGCCACCGGCCGTGGCGAGCCGCATCGCCTTCCGGCCGGATACGCTCTCTGCCCTGCACGACGGCCTCTGGATGGTCGTCAACGCGGCGGGCACCGGTGCGCGGGGTCGCCTTGCCGGTCGTGATGTGTCCGGGAAGACGGGCACCGCTCAGGTAATCTCACTTCAGGGCCGCGAGCGTGCGAGGGGCTCGGGCCAGGACCTGAGGGATCACGGATGGTTCGTATTCTTCGCGCCAAAGGACAACCCGCAGATTGCCGGCGTGATTTTCGCCGAGCACGGTGAACACGGCTACCTTGGGGCGCCGATCGCCAAGCATGTGATTGAAACGTATTTCGCGAAGAAGGAGGGGAAGCCGTTGCCGATGCTACAGCCGACGGTGCCGGCCCGGCCAGAAGCGGATCCTGATTCACCGCCCGCGATTCCACCGAGCGCACCGCCGGTGGCCAGGGTGGGAGGGACGCCCAATGGCGTCTAGCGTAAGTCCAGGCTTGACGGATGTTTGAGAGACGCCTGTATCACCACATCGACTGGGCCATGATGGCCGCGCTGCTGGCGCTCTGCGGCATCGGCCTCGTGCAGATCTACAGCGCCACCGGCGGGGCCACTCGCGTCTACTTCACGCAGATCTACGGCATTCTCATCGGTCTCGTCGCTCTGCTCGCGACCCTGAGCATCGACTATCGGACACTGGCCGACAAGTCGCACGTCATTTATATCGGGGTTGTCGCGCTGCTCGTGTACGTTCTATTCTTCGGCGCGGTCCGGGGCGGCTCGCGGCGCTGGATTGACCTCGGGGTGTTCAATCTCCAGCCGTCTGAGTTCGCCAAGATGGCCGTGGCGCTCGTGCTCGCCAAGCTGTTTGGCGAAAGCCGGCGTGGGCCCGTCACGCGCGCCGACGTGCTGATTGCCGGTGCCCTCACCGCCGTGCCGCTCCTCATCGTCGCGCGGCAGCCGGACCTCGGGACCGCGGTCACCATGTTGCCCGTGTTGCTCGTCATCGCATTCGTCGCCGGCATGCCCATGCGCGTGTTCGGCATCCTGGCACTCGCGGCCGTGTTGGTCGCACCGGTTGCATGGAAGTTTGCACTCAAGGACTATCAGAAGGAACGAATCTCGACATTCATGGACCCGGAACAGGACGCCAGAGGCGCCGGGTACCAGCAGATTCAAGCCCGCATCACGGTCGGGTCCGGCGGGCTTTGGGGGAAAGGGTTCACGAAGGGTACGCAGGGTCAACTGCGCTTCCTCCCCGTGGCACATAACGACTTCATCTTTTCGGTCCTGGCCGAGGAGCAGGGATTGGTGGGCGTGCTCGTCGCGCTCGGGCTCTATCTGTTTGTCATTTTGCGTGCGATTGAGGCGGCCCGGCTTGCCAAGGACCGTCTCGGGGCGTATCTGGTCCTCGGCGTGCTGGCCAGCTTTACGTTCCAGGTTGTCTACAACATCACGATGTCGGCCGGCCTCGCGCCGGTCAAGGGACTGACGCTTCCTCTCATGAGCTACGGCGGCTCCTCCATGATTGCCACACTGGCGGGGTTCGGCCTGATTCTCAACGTGCGGATGCGCCGCTTTACTAATTAGGTGGATCCTGGGGTCCACCACTTACTGAGGCCGCTGCAGACATGACGGTGCTGTGCTGGATCCTGCTGACGTACCTGCTGGTACGGACGGTCGGGATCCGTCGAGCGCCTGCTGCTGGGCCAGCCGGGAGCGTCGGGCATGAGCAAGGAGATGATCATCTCCTCGAGCCCACACGAAACGCGGGTCGCGATTCTCGAGGAGGACCTCGTCGCCGAGATCTTCATCGAGCGGGAGCGGCAGCGGGGCGTCGTGGGCAACCTTTACAAGGGCCGGGTATCCAAGGTGCTGCCCGGCATGCAGTCGGCGTTTGTTGACCTCGGTCTCGAGCGCGACGGCTTCCTCTACGTTTCCGACGTCGTTGCCACCTTCGAGGAGTTCGATCGCCTCGAAACAGACGAAGACGATTCCCCGTCGCCTTCCAATGGCGCGCCGGGCGTCGTAGGCCAACCCGTCAACGGCCCCGGCCAGCAGCGACCTGGTGGAGGCCGTGGCCGTGATCGCGACTCGTCGGCGGGCTCGGGGTCGTCCCGAGCGGCGTCGAGGGGCGAGAAGGGGCCTGAGCCGAAGATCGAAGACCTCCTGAAGGAAGGGCAGGAGATCATCGTCCAGGTGGGGAAGGAGCCGCTTGGGACGAAGGGCGCGCGCCTCACGTCGCACGCCACGATGCCAGGCCGTTTCCTGGTCTTCATGCCGACGGTGGATCACGTCGGGGTGTCCCGCAAGATCGACTCGCGCGACGAGCGGAGTCGCCTGCGCGGGATTGTCCGCGAGTTCCGTGAGCAGCACGGATTCACCGGGGGCGTCATCATCCGGACCGCCGCGGCCGGCCGACCCAAGGAAGACATCGTGTCGGACCTGAGCTACTTTCACCGGGTCTGGACCGACATCCGCCAGAAGTCCGAGACCTCACGCGCTCCGGCAGTGGTGTACCAGGAGCAGAGCCTCGTGGCGAAGCTGCTGCGCGACCTGCTCACCGACGACTTCACGAGCATCCGTATCGACAACGCGCTGGAGTACCGCCGGGTGCTCGAGCTCGTCGAGCGAATCATGCCCTCCCTCGCCCCCAAGGTGAAGCTGTACGACAAGCCGTTCCCGATCTTCGACGAATACGGTGTTCAGGCGGAGATCGACAAGGCGCTGCGCAGCAAGGTCTGGCTGAAATCGGGCGGCTCGATTGTCATCAACCAGACCGAGGCGCTCGTGGCGATCGACGTCAACACGGGGCGCTACGTCGGGAAGAAGACGGCCGGGCGGCTCGAAGACACCATCCTCAAGACGAACATGGAGGCCGCGAAGGAGATCGTCCGGCAGATCCGTCTGCGCGACCTCGGCGGCATCATCGTGCTCGACTTCATCGACATGGAGGACAAGAAGAACCGGCAGAAGGTGTTCCAGACGGTTGAGCAGGAGCTCCGCAAGGACCGCTCGCCGTCGAAGGCGCTGCAGGTGTCGGACTTCGGCCTCGTGATCATCACGCGCAAGCGTGTGAAACAGAGCCTGGAACGCGTGCTGACCGAGCCGTGCCCGTATTGCGCCGGGAGCGCGGTGATCAAGTCGAGCTCGACGATCTGCTACGAGATCCTCGCCGAGGTCAAGAAGATCAGCAGCGATCTGAACGGCCAGAGTCTCGTATTGCGGGTGAACCCGGACATCGCACGGGCGCTGCGCGACGAAGAGCGCGCCGTGTTCAAGGACCTGAAGCAGTCGCTCAATCGCGAGATCGCGATTCGACCGGACGCGCAGCTCCACCACGAGCAGTTCGACCTCATGGCCATTGGATAGCCGTTCTCTTGGGACGCCAACGGACGGCGTCGAACAGCCGTACACGTCTCGGGCCGACCTCGATTCCCTCGGCCCGAAGCAGTTCACGCTTGAGCTGCAGTTGTCCGCCGTAGCCACCAAGGCCCCCACCGGCCGCGAGTACGCGGTGGCAGGGTAAGCCGGGAACGCGGGCCTCTCTCATGATGTTGCCGACGGCTCGCGCTGCGCGCGGATTCCCCGCCAGTGCGGCGATGTCTCCGTAGGTGGCCACCCGTCCCGGCGGAATGCGCCGGACGATCGACAGGACACGGTGGGTGAAGCTAGTCAAGGCTCAAGGCCAAAGGCTCAAGGCTCAACGTGGATTGGGATCTTCGCGTCGGGCGTTACTTGGCCAGCCCCATGCCGCGCAATGCCGCGCGCGGATTGATCAGCCCATAGCCGTACTCGTCGTCGCGTCCCGGTGTCCCGAGGTCGGTGGCGTACTGCTTCATGGCGGCTTCGATGGCCGCGGGACTGGTGATGCCCTGCTGCATCAGCAGGGCCGCGAATCCGGCCACGTGGGGCGCCGCCATCGACGTGCCCTGGAAGTACTGGTACGCGAAGGAATCAAACCTCGGCGCGCGGTAGCCGGCGGGCCCTCGGAGAAAGGTATCCACCAGATCCAGGTCGAACGACTGCTGGAGAATGCCGCCCGTCGAACCGACGGACTGCTGGTCTCCACCGGGTGCCGCCAGTTCGATATAGGGTGCCGTGGTCGAGTAGAAGGCTCTGCGGCGATCCGGGCCGATCGAGGCCACCGCCACCATGCCGTCAATCCGTGGAGCGAACTCCGCAATCTGTTCGATCGGGTTCCCCGACTGAAACTCATTGCCGCCCGCCACCACGACGAAGGTGCCAAGACCGACCGCATAGCTGATGGCTGCCTGAACCACGGGGGCGGGCGGGCCGTTGCGGCCGATGCTCATGTTGAGCACCTTGGCTCCGTTGTCGGCCGCGTACCGGATGCCGCGGGCCACGACATCGTCGGTGCCCGCGAAGGGTCTGGAGAAGATCGCGTCCCAGAGGCTGTCGATCACCTTCACCGGCATGATGCGAACGTTGAACGCCATCCCGGCGACACCCAGATTGTTGTTCGTCAGCTCACCAACCGTACCGGCCACGTGAGTGCCGTGGCCGTCGAGATCGAACGGCGTCGTGTCGTTCCAGATGAAGTCCCGCGGCGACACGAACCGGTCGGGGCCGCCAAGATCAGGCGCCGCCGCGAACGGCACGTCAACGGGGCCCAGCGCCGGGAACCGTACGCCGTCGTCTAACGCCCATGCGGCCCCGGTAAACCGCACGACCGAGCTCCGGTAGGCTGCCCCTGTGTCGAGCACGGCCACGGTCACGGCGTTCGTGGCGCCCGGGTTGATGTCCCATGCACGTTCCATGTCGATCGCGGGCAGGTTCCACTGCCGCGAGTACAACGGATCGTTCGGTACAAACGACGCGTGGACGCGGTATCGCGCCTGGGCATACTCGACGTCGGGCTGTGCATCAAGCGCGCGAGCCACTGCCTCCGGATCGGCGCGTTCGCCGATCGTGACGACATCGAAGTCCGCGTAGGGGAGGGCTCGCGTCTCCGCGCCGTTGACTCGTCCCAGCATCGCCGTGCGCGCGGCGGCGCTGGTGCCGGCTCGAAACTTGACGATGAGGCTTCCGCGGAGGAACGGCTCGTGCCCGGCCGACGTGAGCCTGCCGCTGTCCGCCGTGCGGGCCTCGATGGGTGCGTCGTGTTCGCGCAGGCCGCGATCGATGGCGGGCGCACTGATGTCGGAGAGGATCGTGCGCCGGCCTGGCGCATCCTCCGGCTGTTGCGCGGACGTTGTCAGCCACAGGCTGGCGGCAATCATTGCCGCGGCGGACAGCACTACTCGATACACCCGCCTATCTTAGTGCGTTGCGCGGAAATTCAGAGATACGACAACGGATCGACGGCGAACGCAGCCGGGTCGAGCGGCGCCTGGATGGCGGTCGGTCCGCCTTCGGAAGCATTCCAGAGATCGACGTCGTACGGGCCGTCGAGCGGTGTGCCGTCGCTGGCCATCAGCACGCGCACACGCGGGCGATACGGATCGGGGGCGTAGGTCTTCAGCACCACGGCGATCTCCCCCGTGTCCAGCCGCACCATGTTGCCCTCGGGGTAGATGCCCACGAGCTGCGTGAACCGGCGGACGAGGTGCTGATCGAACTGCTTGCCGTCGTTGCGCTGGAGCACCGCGAGAATGCGATCGGTGGGGAAGGCCTCCTGGTAGATGCGCTGCGACCGCATCGCGTCATACACGTCGGCGATGCCGCACAACATCGTGCCGAGGTTGAGCTGGGGGCGTGTCACCCCAGACGGATAGCCCGTGCCGTCGGCACGCAAATGGTGCTCGAATGCCACCACGGGCGCCAGCATCGGCATCTCCGGCGTCCGCCTGAGAATCTCCGCGCCTTCGACGGTGTGCCGCTGCAGAATCTCGAACTCGCGGGTGGTGAGTGCTCCCGGCTTGTTCAGGATGTCTCCAGGCGTTTTGACCTTCCCGATATCGTGCATCAGCGCTGAGAGGCCGAATTCACGGAGGGCCGGTCCGTCAACGCCAAGTCCGCGCGCCTGCGCCATGGTGAGCACCGACACGTTCACCATGTGTGTGAACGTGTAGTTGTCGTAGTTCTTGAGCGCCGTCAGCGCCAGCAGGGCCGTTCGGTTCTGTGCCACCGCCTGGGCCAGCGACTCCACCATGCCGCGCGCGGCGTCCGCGTCCGGGATGCCTTCCACCTGCGCGCTGTCCCACAGCGTCCCCGCAATTGAAACGGCTTCGTCATAGAGGCGGCGAAACGTGGCTGCGTCGCCCGTGGCTGCCTCGACCCGCTCCTCGCCTCCGAGCCGGCCGACTCTGATATGGGAGAGGTCCGCCAGCGCCGCCTGCCTGGCGGCGGTATCGCCATGAACAAGGGCGTCCACGAAGGCGGTCAATTCCTCCGATCGGACACCGCGGTTGATGGCAATCCGCTCGATTCCAGCCTGCTTCAGCTTGCGTATCAGCTCGCCCATGTTCTCGGTGGCCCGCGCAACGGGAACATCGACGGCCACGATCTCCTCGCCCACGATCCCGATCGCGACCGACGGCCACGATGCGTGCGCACGCGCGAGCGTGTCGGAGAGCGCGGCGATATTGCGAGCCACGAGCGGATGTCCCGCGGCATAGAGCTGCGCGCCGCGCAGCGCCGCGGCGAGGCGCCGGACAAGCTCTTCCGCCAGACGCGTCCGTTCTGAAGGATTCACGGGTTCCTCCGTTCCCCGGTACGCCGAATCTCGGCTCGCACCGCGCTCCGAACGCCTCGAGGCCCCCGCGCGGCGGCCTCATCGATCACGGCCGTCGTGTCTGGTGTCCCGATTCGGTGCAACGCGGCTGCGGCGGCGCGACGGAGCCTGGCCGTCCGCACCGGCGCCCACCACACGCCGTGGTACAGGAGCTGGCGGAGGGTGCGCGTGGAGTCGGGATGGGCGCTGAAGCCGCTCAACGCGTCGACGATCTGGAGCTGCAGCGCAACAAGCCGTCCGCGGGGAGCGATGGTGTCGAGCACGTGGCAGAGCAGCGGCACCGCGTTGTCGTCGCCGAGCGCGGTGAGCTGCTGGACGATCGTCTCGCGGGATGCGCTTCCGGCCAGCAATGCCCGCTCCAGGACGGCGTACGCCTCGCTGGAGCCAATCTGCACGATGGCGCGGATCGATTCGCGCTGCACATGCGGGTCGGCATCGTCGAGCATCGACGCGAGGTCGGCGAGTGCGTCGTGACCACCGAACGCGCGAATCAAGTCGATGGCCGTCCTGCGCACGGCCGGATTCGGCGACTGTTTCAGTTGTTCGATCGTGTGCCGGCCGGCCGCGCCGAAGCTGAGCAGCAGCTCTCGAAGCCTCCTGATGGCGCGTGCCTGCTCCTCGATGGCGAGCGCCTCGGCGAGCGGCGTGATGATCCCGGGGCCGAGGGATCGGCAGAGGTCCGCGAGCGCCTCGACGTCTGGCTCGTCCGCCTGTCGCAGGTTCGCGACGATGTGCTGTCCGAACCGCCCGGAGGCGAGCGTGTCCATCGCGGCGCGGGCCGCCTCACGGAGTTCGTCCCGGCTGCCAGGCCGACACTCGCCGGCGAGGGCGTCGAGCAGCCGCCGGGCGCCCTCGACGTCTCCGCCGATCATGCGCCGCTCAATGCTCGTGGAGACGATTGCCGCGATCGGCTGCCACGCCGAAGGGTCGCCTTCGATGCGCAAGAGATCCAGCAACAGGGCGAGGTCCAACACGTGAAGCGCGGCGGGCGAGATCGTGGACAGCCACGCTTCGACACGGGCCGGTGGGTCGTCGGCGACCCGCTCGACGTCCACGGCCTGCACGCGGGCCGAGCTCAGTTCACGGTCGTACTCCTCCGAGACGAACCCGCTGTCGGAGTAGGTCATCAGCAAACCGGCGGTCCCTTGCCACAGATCCTCGAAGCCGGGGTCGCTCCCGAGCGGACTTGCCTGGACCTCCTGGTGCGCGAGATCGAGCAGACGACCCTTTCGATCGACATCCGGGACGAGCGCTTCGAAAGCCTCAGCCAGGCGCACCGTGGCGCCCTTGCCGGCAATGACCGAGCTGGCGACGAATGACGCGATCGCGTCGTCGTCCACCCGGGCGGTCACGCGTGAAACCAGTGCGCGGTCCTCGGGCGACCCGTTTCTGGCCTGACGCATCAACGCCATCAACATCTCGGGTGTGAGTCGTGCGAAGGCATCGGCGACGGCCTGGTGTACGCCGTCCGGATTGCCCTGCCGCTGGCCGGCCGCGTGTACGAGACCGTGAAAGAGCGTCAAGAGCGCCGAGGCCCTGGCCCCCATCGTGGTGCCGTCCGGGCGGTCGCGCTGCAGCTGGTGTATCAGGTCACCCAACCGCGCGGGGTCGCCAACCGCGTCGGCGAGCGTCGCGAGGGACCGCTCGTCGAACCCGTCGGCGGTGCCTCCCTGCAGGCAGTACTCGATGACCCGGTCGCTGGCGAGCGCGTCTCCGCCGGTCCGCTCGCGAAGCATCTCCGCGTAGTCGATCTCACGGATTTCAAAGTGCGTCCGTCCCGCCCTCATCCACGCCTGGCCGATCCCTCCCTCGCCGCGCAGGTCTTCCGGCGCGCGAGCCAGCAAGAGAAGGAGCGCGTGCCAATCCAACTCGTCGGCTCCCTTCCGGATCGTCAGCTCGCCGACAAGGCGCTCGTGCAGCAGATCGGCGAGCTCGCCGATCGCCTGGTCGGTTCTGGCTGGCGCCCGCCCCTCGATGGCGATGACGCCTGGATGCACGACGAGCGTGACGTCGCCTGCCGCCGTCAGCCGCGCGGAGGTGGCGACGATGCGGCCGAGGGAGGACTCGATGGCCGGATGCGTCGATGGATAGAGCGACACCGATCGAGCCGCGGCCTTGCACGCACGGGCGAAGTCAGCCAGCACCCCGCTCTGGTCCGCGGACATCGGATCGAAGGTGGGCGTCACGCTCATGGTTCAGGGAGGAGGGAGCCGGTCCATCGACGTTGATTATCGGCGATGAGCCGTCCTGCAACATATACTTGCGCCGCATGCGCATTGTCGATGTCATCGCGCGCAAACGCGACGGCCACGCGTTGTCGCGGGAGGAGATCGATCGTTTTGTCGCCGGGGTGACCGACGGCTCCGTGCCCGACTACCAGGCGTCGGCGCTCCTGATGGCCATTGTCATCCGTGGCATGAGCGACGAGGAGACGGCGTGGCTCACCGACGCCATGGTGCGATCGGGCGAGCGCGTGGACCTCTCGGACATTCCTGGCGTGAAGGTTGGCAAGCATAGCACCGGGGGGGTTGGCGACAAGGTCTCGATTGTCCTCGCGCCGCTCGCCGCTGCCTGCGGCGTCGTGTTCCCGAAGATGTCGGGGCGGGGGTTGGGCCATACCGGCGGCACGCTCGACAAGCTGCAGGCGATTCCCGGCTTTCGCGTGGACCTTGGGATCGACGAATTCAAGCGCGTCGTACGGGAGGTTGGCACGTCCATCATTGGCCAATCGGCGTCGCTCGCGCCGGCGGACAAGAAGCTGTATGCCCTCCGTGACGTGACGGCCACAATCGAGAGCATTCCGCTCATCTCCGCCTCGATCATGAGCAAGAAGCTGGCGGAAGGCTGCAACGCGCTCCTGCTCGACGTGAAGTGCGGAGACGGCGCGTTCATGAAGACGCAGGAGAGTGCCAGGGCGCTGGCGGCGTCGATGGTGGCGATCGGCACGCACGCGGGGGTGCGCACCGAGGCGTTCATCACCGACATGGAGGTGCCGCTGGGGCGGGCGATCGGCAACTCGATCGAGCTTGTGGAGTGCTTCGACACGCTGCGCGGGCGCGGCCCCGGCGATCTCGAAGCCGTGGCTCGTCGGTTTGCGTCCCGGATGGTCGTGCTTGCCGGCCTCGAGCGGGAGCGGGAGGCCGCCGACGTCCGGGTGGATGCGGCGCTCTCCTCGGGCCGCGCGATCCAGACATTGGCGAAGCTCGTCGAGGCGCAGGGTGGCAACCCCCGTGTCCTCGACGATGCGGCCCTGCTGCCCCACGTGGCGGAGCGAGAGGTGTACCGGGCCGCGCGGTCGGGCTTCATTGGTGCGATGCGCGCGGAGGCGCTGGGGCGGGCGAGCAATCTGCTGGGTGCCGGCCGCACGACGGTGAACGACAGCATCGACCACGCCGTGGGCGTGATGGTGCTCGCCAAACCGGGTGACGAGGTGCGCGAGGATCAGCCGCTGCTGGAATTGCACCATCGCGGGGGGCGCGGGGTCGAAGCGGCACTGCGGATGTGTCATGACGCGGTGACCATCGTGGACGCGCCTCCGCCGGCGCGCCTGAAAGTCATCGCGGAGGTTCGCTGATGGATATCGTGGATGCGCAAGCCGGGGTGCCCAAGCCGGCGCGCCAGCCGTGGACGCGGACGGATGCGATCGTCCTTGGCAGCCTGGCCCTCGTTGCCGGAGTGGCGATTGCCGCCGGCGCCGCCGGGGCGCCCCGCGTGCAGCCAGTGGCCGGCCTCGCGCTCATCCTGGCCCTGGCCTACTGTCTCTCGAACGCACGCCGCGCGATCGACTACCGCACGGTGGCATGGGGGCTCGGCCTCCAGTGCCTGTTCGCCCTCATCGTGCTGAAAACCTCGGCCGGGCAGCAGGTGTTCCAGGCCGCCGGCGCCGGGATCACGCGCGTGCTCGACTTCGCCTTCGTCGGATCGTCCTTCGTGTTCGGCCCGCTCGGCAGCCGCGAGGTCTGGCCAAGGGTGATGACCAGCGTGCTGGGGGCCGAGGGCGCGCAGTACGGCGTCATCTTCGCGTTTCAGGTGCTGCCGACCATCATCTTCATCGCGGCGCTCTTCGCGATGCTCTACTACTTCGGCGTCATGCAGGTCGTGGTGCGTGTTTTCGCCGTCGTGATGCGTCGATTCATGCGGGCGAGCGGCGCCGAATCGCTCAACGTCGCCGCCAGCATCTTCATGGGACAGACGGAGGCGCCCCTCACGATTCGGCCGTTCCTGCCGCGCATGACCGAATCGGAGTTGATGACCGTCATGACAGCCGGGATGGCGCACATCTCCGGCGGAATCATGGCCGCCTACATCCTGTTCGGCATCGAGGCGCAGCACCTGCTGACGGCGGTCATCATGACGGCACCAGGCACGCTGATGATGGCCAAGCTGTTCGTGCCGGAGACCCGTGTGCCGGACACGATGGGGTCGGTGAGGCTGAACGTGGAGCGTACCGACGTCAATGTCATCGATGCGATCGGGCGCGGCACCGGCGAAGGACTGCATCTCGCCCTGAACGTCGGGGCGATGCTCATCTCATTCCTGGCCATCGTCGCCCTGCTCAACGCGGGGCTCGGTGCGCTCGGCGGGGCCATCGGCGTCGACCTCAGCATGCAGCGCGCCCTCGGCCTGGTGTTCGCGCCGATCGCCTGGAGCCTCGGCGTGCCGTGGCAAGATGCGCCGACGGTGGGGAACCTGCTCGGCACGCGGATGGTCCTGAACGAGTTCGTCGCCTACGCCCAGCTCGGGTCGCTCAAGGGCACGCTCGATCCGCGGTCGTTCACGATCGCGACATTCGCGCTCTGCGGGTTCGCGAACTTCAGCTCAATCGGCATCCAGATCGGCGGAATCGGCGCGCTGGCGCCCGAGCGGCGTCACGATCTGGCACGACTTGGCCTGCGGGCGATGCTGGCCGGCACGTTCGCCAACTTTCTCACGGCGACCATCGCCGGGATGCTGCTGTGACCCCGCCTTCGCCGAGGCCTTCCGAGAGGCCTGGCCGCGGCGACAGCTCGAAGGGCGAGGGACCGTCCATGTTCGAGCGGGTCGAGGAGGCCGCCGCGGCGCTTCGCTCCAGATGCGGAACGCCACCGGAGACGGCCGTCGTACTGGGCTCCGGCCTGGGCGACTTTGCCGACACGCTGGCGGACGCGGTGGACACGCCATACGGGGACCTGCCGCACTGGCCGGTATCGAGGGTGATTGGCCACGCGGGCCGCCTCGTCGTGGGAAACGTCGTGGGCCGGGCGGCCGACACGGTGTTGGATATGGCGTTGGATACGGCGGCCAACGGTAGGGCTGGCGGGGCCAGGGGGACGCGCATCGCGGCGCTGTCCGGCCGAGTGCACGCCTACGAGGGACACGATTTCGGCACGGTGGTGTTTGCCACGCGCGTGCTCGGTCGCCTCGGCGTGAAGCGGCTCATCCTCACCAACGCCGCCGGAGGGGTGAACAGCGGCTTTGCCCAGGGCGCGCTGATGATCATCGACGATCACATCAACCTCACCGGCGGCAATCCGCTCGTCGGCATGAACGACGAGCGCTTCGGCCCGCGTTTTCCCGACATGACCGAGGTCTACTCGACCCGCCTGCGCCGGATGGCCGACGCCGCCGCGGCGGCGATCGGCGTGACCGTGTCGCACGGGATCTACGCCGGCCTCCTCGGCCCGAGCTACGAGACCCCGGCCGAGATTCGCTATCTGCGGACGATTGGCGCCGACGCCGTGGGCATGTCCACGGTGCCCGAGGCGATCGCCGCGCGGCACATGGGGATGGAAGTGCTGGGCATCTCGTGCATCACGAACATGGCTGCCGGCATCCTGCCGCACCCGCTCGACCACAAGGAGGTCATGGAAACGGCCGCCCGCGTGCGCGGCTCCTTCATTGCGCTCCTGGAGGGAGTCATTGAGCGCCTCTAAGGTCACCGTCGCGGAGCTCGTGGCCGCGGCACGGAAGGCGCGCCGCGCCGCGCAGGCGCACTTCTCGAAGTTCAAGGTCGGAGCCGCCCTCGAGACCGAGGACGGACAGATCATCACCGGCTGCAACATCGAGAACGCCACCTACGGGCTGACGATGTGCGCCGAGCGCGTGGCGATGTTCAAGGCGCTGTCGGAGGGCCACCGCCGATTCCGCCGCGTCGTCGTCGTTGCCGACACGCAGGCGCCGACGCCACCTTGTGGTCCGTGCCGGCAGATCCTCTGGGAGTACGCGGGCGACGTCGAGGTCGTCATGGCCAATCTGAAACGCGAAACCGGCCGCCACCGGCTGAGCGACTTGCTGCCGCTGCCGTTCGATGCACGACTGCTGAAGAAGAAGTAGGCGGTAGGCAGAGGGACGAGCCCGGGACTCGATCAACCTGTTGCCTACTGCATACTATTAACAATGCTCCCCACTGTTGAATGGACCGGCGATTCCGTTGTCATGATCGATCAGCGGAAGCTGCCGTCCACCGAGATCTACGTGACCTGCCGCACCGCGGCAGACGTTGCCAGGGCGATCAAGACGATGGTGATTCGGGGGGCACCGGCAATCGGGGTGTCCGCGGCGATGGGCATCGCGCTTGGCCTCTCGAAGAGCAAGGCCACGGGCACCAAGCAGTTCACAACCGAGTTCCAGAAGACCTGCGACCTGATGGCCGGCACGCGGCCGACGGCGGTCAACCTGTTCTGGGCCATCGACCGGATGAAGCGCGCCTTTGCCGAGGCGGCTCAGGGCGGCGGCTCGGTGGACGAGATCAAAGCGCGGCTGGTCGTGGAGTCGCAGCGCATTCACGATGAAGACGTCGCGAGTTGTCGCACGATGGGCGCTCACGGCGCGACTCTCGTGCCTGACACGGCCCGGATTCTGACGCATTGCAATGCCGGCGCCCTCGCCACGGCCGGGTACGGCACGGCCCTCGGCGTGATCCGCGCGGCGGCGGCGCAGGGCAAGACGATTGCCGTGCTCGCCGACGAAACGCGGCCGTTCCTCCAGGGGGCGCGGCTCACGGCCTGGGAGCTTGTCAGGGACGGGATCGACACGACGGTGATCACCGACAACATGGCCGGCTCGATGATGCGTCTCGGGGACGTCGATCTCGTGGTGGTCGGCGCCGATCGAATTGCCGCCAACGGTGACGTGGCAAACAAGGTCGGGACCTACAGCGTGGCGGTCCTGGCGCGCGAGCACGACGTCCCTTTCTACGTCGCCGCGCCCATCTCGACGATCGATCTTCAAACGGCCAACGGTGACGGGATTCCGATCGAGGAGCGCAACGATCGCGAGGTGACGCACGTGGGGTCCTCGCGTCTGACGCCGGTGGGGGCGCGCGTGCGCAATCCCGCGTTCGACGTGACCCCCGCGAAATTCGTCACGGCGATCATCACGGAACGCGGCATCGCCCGGCCGCCGTATCAGGAGTCGCTGGCTGCGCTGGTGGGAGGTAGGCAGTAGGCAGCCGTTGTCTACCGCCTACTTTCAATTGTCATGATCGTGCTCGGCATCGAGACATCCTGCGACGAGACGGCCGCGGCGCTCGTGGAGGAGACCGGAGACCAGGCGCATCCCTGGCGCATCGTATCCAGCATCGTGGCTTCTCAGGTGGACATTCACCGCGAGTGGGGCGGTGTCGTCCCTGAGCTCTCGGCGCGCCAGCACGTGCGCGACATCTGCGGAGTGGTCGAGCAGGCGCTCGCCGGTCGGCAGAGCGATACACGGAGTGGGCACTTCGACGCCGTTGCCGTGACCCAGGGGCCGGGGCTCATCGGATCGCTCCTCGTCGGCGTGTCCTTTGCCAAGTCGCTGGCCTGGGCGCGGAATGTGCCCATCATTCCGGTGCACCATCTCGCGGGGCATATCGAATCCCTGGTGCTGGAGGGAGGCGAGATGCCGCTTCCGGCCGTCGTGCTCGTCGTCTCGGGCGGTCACACCAGTCTGTACAGCGTGTCGGCGCCTGGATCCTACCAACGTCTCGGCAGGACGCGAGACGATGCGGCGGGGGAGGCGTATGACAAGGTGGCCAGGCTCCTCGGCCTCGGATATCCCGGTGGGCCGATTGTCGATCGGCTCGCGCAGCAGGGGAACGATCGGGCGGTGCCGTTCCCACGCACGCGGCTGACGCACGCCGATCGCAATGCACCGCATCTGCCAGGCCGGCGAGATTTCAGCTTCAGCGGTCTCAAGACATCGGTGCTTCGCCATGTGACATTGCGGCGCGCCGCGCTCGGGCTCGGGGACCAGGGGTTGCTGCCGGCGAGCGAGGTGGCCGACATCTGCGCCAGCTTCCAGCGCGTCGTCGTCGACACGCTGCTGGAGCAACTGTTCGAGGCGGCCCGGTCGTCGGGGGCTCGCAGCGTGGGCATTGCCGGCGGCGTGTCGGCCAACAGCCGCCTTCGCGCCGAGGCGGCGACGCGCGGCGAGGCCCGCGCGCTGCCGGTGTTCATTCCCCGACTCTCGCTTTCAACCGACAACGCGGCAATGATCGCCGCCGCGGGGCTCCGGCGGTATCGCGCTGGAGTGACCGCGGGATGGGACCTCAACGCGGATGCGTCGCTGGCGCTGGCATGATGATCACGACCGAGTACCTCTGGTTCACCACGAAGAAACGGCAGGAGTTCATCCGCATCACCGACGAAGTAGCCGCCGTGGTGAAGAAGAGCGGTATCACCGAGGGAATGGTGCTCGTGTCCGCCATGCACATCACCGCCGGGGTGTACGTGAACGACTGGGAGAACGGGTTGATTCACGACTTCGAGGTCTGGCTCGAGAAGCTGGCGCCGGCCGGGCTCGACTACCGGCACCACCAGACCGGCGAGGACAACGCCGATGCCCACCTGAAGCGAACGCTCATGGGACACCAGGTGATGCTGCCCATCACGGCCGGAAAATTGGATCTCGGTCCGTGGGAGCAGGTGTTCTACGCGGAGTTCGACGGGCAGCGCCGCAAGCGCGTCATCGTGAAAGTGATCGGAGAACCGTGAACGACACCCGTCAATATCCCGAGCGTCCCATCGTCGGCGTGGGTGCGGTGATTCTCGACGCCGGCCAGGTCGTCTTGATTCGCCGCCGCTACGAGCCGCTGGCCGGGCGGTGGAGCCTGCCTGGGGGGACGCTCGAAGTCGGGGAAACGCTGGAGGCGGGAGTGGCGCGGGAACTGCGGGAGGAGACCGGTCTCGAGGTCGAGGTAGGCCCCGTGATCGAGGTCTTCGATCGCATCCTGCTCGACGAGGAACGCCGGGTGCGCTACCACTTCGTCCTCATCGACTACCTGTGCTGGCCCGTCAGCGGCTACCTCCGCGCCGGATCCGACGTAGACGCGGCGGTGCTGGTGAGCCCCGCGGACCTCGAACCCTACGACCTGACACCCAAGGCCACGGCGGTGATCGCCCGCGGCCTCCAGCTCGCGGTCGAAGCGCCGCGTTCGGTGCGATGAATTCTGGATAGATCCGCCGTAAACGCGGAAGCGGCCCCCGGCGTAATCGTAGTCACAGCATGCCCGAGTTCGTCTTCTTCTATGGGACGCTGATGACACCGTTCAACCGGCTGGGCCGCAGCCGGATTGATGAGTTCCTGACGTACAGCGGACGCGGCAGTATTTCGGCCGCTCTCTTCGATCTCGGTATTTACCCGGCGGCGGTGCCTGCCTCGGATGCTCGCGTCTGGGGTGAGGTCTACGAGATTGCGCAGCCCGCCGTGGTGCTGCCGGCTCTGGATGAGATTGAGGGATACCGTCAGGCGACGCCCGAAAGCAGCCTCTACACCCGTCTGAAGACACCGCTCACCTTCGAGGACGGCCGAGTGGCCTATGCCTGGGCGTACTTCTACAACGCTCCGCTCGGACGCGCCGAGCGCATCACGTCCGGTGACTACCTGGAACACCTGAAAGCGCGTTAGGCGCCCGTCTTGAGCTTGTCGAGGAAGTCGGCAATCGCCGCATCGGTGCGTTCCGACACATCCAGGAATTCCAGCCCCGTGCGATAGGTGACGACGTCCTGGTGGACGTCGCTGATGCGCGAGTGCACCACTCTCGCCTTCACGACCACCGATGTCTCCGCGAGCGTCAGGCGGAGATCGTGCGACGAATTCAGGTGCAGCGGCGTACGGCTCTCGACGGTGAGGCCTCCCCGGCTGATCTCCTTGAGCATCATTGGCTGGAACACCATGATCTCGCCGTGAAGTTCGCCGAGGATGGGCACCCGCTCGTCGATGCGCTTGTCGAAAGACATCGGCTCGGACTATATCAATCATGCAGTTCCGGCGACAAATGAGCCGTGAGGCTGTCCATTCGCCGGCGCGCGTCCGAACGACGGCGCTCAGTGCATGCGCGGGGCGGGTCGCATGATGCGCAGGTCCGCTTCTTCCTCGGCAAACGGCGAGTAGGCCGGATCGAAGCGCTGTCCCTCGAATTCGGTGGTGTAGGTCATCACTGGGATGTCACGTGTCTCCGGATCGAGCTTCAGCATCGTCAGGAGCTGAAAGCCATCAAGCTCATCAATGCGCGTGCAGAGGATGATCAGGTTCGGAACGACCATCTTGATCTTGGAGTACGCATCGCTGGTGGATTCCATGAACACCATGTCGTATCGTCCGGCACCGAGCACCGTGTCCAGCATTCCGAAGAGTTCCGTGTCGCCATTGACGACGACCACCTTCTGCAGCGGAGTCACGGCAATGCCGTTCGTGTCAGTCATCGGGGGCCCCAGCCTTTCTGACATGGTTGTCTTTCAGGATCCATGCCATGACAAACCGGGCAGTTAGGCCGGCAGTTCAGTACAAAATTCAACGGGTTGTCGCCATTTTGAGTGTCCCAGCCAGGAGGTGGCCTTCCGCACGCTGACAAAAGGGCCGCTGGGCGCGGTGATCGCCGCGCCTAGAAGCGAACTCCCAGGGCAATCCTGAAAGCCCGGCCACCGTTTTGTCCGGGGTACGGTTGAGGGAACTGGTTGTCGCTGGTCGCCTGCCCAAACCGCGGCCCTTGCGTGTACCCCGTCGGAATCCCATTCGCGTCGAGAGGGCTGTTCCGATCGACGCTCACCGTTCGATCCCAGGCAATCTGCTTCTGGTTGTCGAGGAGATTGTAGATTTCGGCTTTCAGCCAGGGAGCGGCGGACTTCCAGACTGGAATACGGTACGTGGCCGCGAGGTCGAGGACGCCGTAGCCCTTGAAATCGTATTGCCCCCGCTCGCCGAAGAAGACCGTCTGGCGCACCGATGGATTCACGTCGTTGGACGGGTATCCCGGGTTTCGCGCCAACTGCACCGACGTCAGCGTCATGGCCGCCGACAGGCTGTAGACCGCGGCCGAGTTCACGCGCCAGATAGGCGACAGGTCCAGTGAGCCGAAACGTCCGAATATCTGCGTGTACGTGCCATACAGGCGAAGCTTGTGCTGCTGGTAGTTGTCGAGGCGCCCTTCCGGCAACAGACGGTCGAGAGCAGGCCCGTAGATTTCCGGGTAGTCGCCGAAGATTGAAGAGGCGGCCGGCTGATTGGCGGCCTCTCCGATGAAGTTCCCACGATTGCGGAGCTGAACCGTGTAGTTGCCTCCGATCGAGAGCGCATCGCCCATTCGATAGCTGCTCTGGAAGAGCAGCGCCTGGTACTCACGCGTCGGTTCGTCGGTATTGTCAAGGACGCGGTTGGTCAGCGTGCCGACGAGCGGCACAGTGGTCGTTCCCGTTGACCGGTTGGCGAAGTCGTCCACGAAGTTCGACGTCGTCCGACGGACGTAGGTCGCCTTCGCGTATCCGTTCTGGCCAAGCTCGCGGCCGATGCCGAGCGTGATCTCGCGAACGATCGGCGACCGAATCCCGTCAGCCATCTGGATATTGGCGGTCGGGAAGCTCGCGAAGACCACCTGCGTGTAGTTGCCGATATCGAAGCCAGGGGCGAAATCGCTGCCTTGCCCCGCCGGCCCGGTATACACGTAGTCCACCTCGCTCGGGCGGCCCACGTTCGTGTTCGAGGAGAACTGAACCTGGTTGTACTTGCCCGCATAGTGCGAATAGGTGGCCTGGAGGACGGTCTGGCCGCTGCCGGTGATGTCATATGCGGCACCCAGGCGGGGCACGATGGAGGTGGCATCGACGGTGGTGATGTCGCCGGTGGCCTCGCCGCGCACGGCCTCGAAGCGGGCGCCCAGATCCACGGTCAATCGGGGCGTGACCATCCAGCGATCCTGCGCGTAGAGCGAGGTCGTCCTGATGTCGATCGACGCCCCGCGCGTCGCCAGGAAGTTCCAGACCTGCGTGGCGCCGGGAACGAAGACCGGCACGGGCGACCCGCGAGCGTCGAGCACCGGCCTGCCGGCCTGGACGAGGTAGTCCGCCACGAAGACGTAGCCGGTTGACGACTGCGAGTTCCCGCCAATCCCCGTGCTGACGAAGTACTCCGCGCCTCCCTTGATGTCGTGCGTGCCGAAACGGCTGGTCGAGACGAGCGACGCCAGGCTGCCGGTAATCTGGCGATTGTTCCGATCCTCCGGGTCCGTGGCGTCCAGGTATGGCGCGTGATAGAAGAGGTTGCCCGGCACGCCGACCGCCGCGCCAAGCGTTCTGAACGGTGAGTTCACGATGTTCGTGCTGGTCCCGCCATTGTTCCGGAACTGCTGCTTCTTCTCCGAGTACTGAACCGTTGCGAAGAGCGTCGATCGAAGGGCGCCGTTATAGTTCGCGGCGAAGAGCCGGTTCGGCAGCTGGCGTGTCACGAGCATGCTCGCATCCACGAGGCTCGCCGCCGCCAGCCCGGAGGCGTTGACCTCCTCGGTACTGTTGTTGATGTAGCTCGCCTGGATCGTCTGGCCCGCCGCAACGGCTCCGGTGAACTTCAGCTCACCACGCTTGTTGGTGTTCTTGCTGAGGTACGTACCGCCGGTTTGCGCGAAGGTGTTCTGTGCGGTCGTTCTCTCGTAGCGGCCCGCGCTGAAGAACCAGAGCCGGTCACGTGCGATGGGGCCGCCGAAGGTGGCTTCGTGGGTCTTGTTCAGGACGTCGATGTGCGTGATGGCGTTTTGTCTCTCGCGCGGCGTTTCGTTAATCCACTGCGGATTGCTCAGGTTCTCGCGAAAGCTCCCGCTGAAGACATTGCCTCCGCTTCGCGTGACCACGTTGACGACACCGCCCGAGAACCGGCCGTAGGCAGCCGAGATCCCGCTGGTCAGCACGGTGGTTTCCTGGATGGCGTCCTCGATGAACAGGTTGTTTCGCGGACTCTGGTTCCCGAAGATCGTGTCGTTGGTGTCCACGCCGTTGACCATGAACACGTTGTCGAACCCGAAGGCGCCCCCGATGATGAGCTGCCCGGCGGTGAACGAGGTGTTGGTCAACCCTGGCGCAAGCTCCGCGATGTCCACGGGCCTGCGTCCCACCGGCATGGCGTCCACCTGGCGCTTCGTGTAGGTCTGGCTGGTGGAGACGGCGGCCATCGACGGCGGCGTTTCCGCGGTCACGGTAATCGTTTCCGTTCGCGTGGCCAGCGACATCGTCGCGTCAACCTCGGTGGTGCCGCCGACGCTCACGTCGACGCCTGTTCGAGTGGCTGGTTGGAAGCTCGAAAGCGCAAGGGTGATGGTGTAGGTGCCGGCCGGAAGGCCTCGGAGCGCGTAGACCCCGTTCACGTCGGTCACGGCGGTACGTGCGCCCTGGAGCGCGGCCGACGTCGCACCGACCATGACCCCAGGCAGCGGGAGCCCATCGGTGGAGCTGATGCTTCCGGTGACCGTCCCTGTTTGAACGCCCTGCGCATTCACCAGCGATGCAGACGCAAGCATGGCGGCCGCCAGCCCCAGTCCGATCAATAAGTTACGCCACAGAGACATCCAATACTCCCTTTAGTGTTGTGCAGGTTCTCAGAGGCCCGGACCGCATAGAGTCTACTCTTCGACGCAAGGGTCAGGAGCCGGATCGTCGGAGCGTACTCCGAGTGTCGTAGAGTCTTTCGTCACTTGAGGTGCCAGGCAGTAGCGACGAACGGCAGACCAATTCTGCTTGTATGCTTCAGGTGATGGAACGAGTCGGGACGGCTCGGCGGCATGCGTGGATCCGCTGACGTACGGGCTCGTCGAGTGTGGTGCCGCCTTCCTCGCGGGCGCGATCAACGCCGTGGCGGGAGGCGGTTCGCTCATCTCCTTCCCGACGCTCGTCTGGCTCGGGCTCCCGTCGATCACGGCAAACGCGACGAACACCGTGGCCGTCTGGCCCGGCGCTCTGGGCTCGATGTGGGGCTACCGTCGCGAGCTTGGCCAGACCGCGCCGAAGATGTATCTCCTCATCGCGCCGAGCCTCGTTGGAGGCATCACCGGCGCGCTGCTCCTCGGGCTGACGCCGTCGGCGGTCTTCGATCGGCTCGTGCCTCTGCTGATTCTCTTCGCCACCTGCCTGTTCATGGCGCAGGAGCCGATCCAGCGCCGCTTGGCGGCCGCCTATGGATTGCGCGGCGGTGCTCACGAAGGATCTCACGACCGTTCGCGCTGGCTCGCCTGGGGCATGCTCTTTCAATTGCTCGTCGGAGTCTATGGCGGCTACTTTGGCGCGGGGATCGGCATCCTCATGCTTGCCGCGTTGAGCCTGATGGGCCAGGACGACATCCACCAGATGAACGGCCTGAAGAACCTGCTCGCCCTGTTCATTAACGGCATCGCCTCGATCTACTTCATCTGGATGAGCATGGTCTCCTGGCCCGACGTCATGGTGATGGCCGTCGGGGCCACCATCGGCGGGGCGGGAGGGGCCCGCGTGGCGCGCCGCCTCGGCCGGCCGGTGGTTCGCCGGCTCGTGGTGGTGATCGGCTTCGCGATGGCGTTCGCGATGGTAATCAAGCAGTTGTGAGCCCGGCCGGCAAGGTCAGCTCGGGCGCTGGCATACAATGCGAGCCTGTGGCGACCATCCGGGGCGGGGAGATCCAGCTCTCGCGCTACGCGGAGTTCAGTCGCGCCGACTGGGCTCGGCTCAGGGCGTCAACGCCGCTGCCGCTCTCCGAGGCGCAACTGCGGCCGCTCGGGGGACTCACCGAGCGTGTCTCCCTCGACGAGGTCACCGACATCTACCTGCCGCTTTCGCGGCTCCTGAACCTCTACGTCGGGGCCACGCAGAATCTCCACCGCGCCACCGGCACCTTCCTGGGCGCAGACGGGTTGAGAGTCCCGTATGTGATTGGCGTGGCGGGCAGCGTTGCCGTGGGCAAGAGCACGACCTCGCGAATCCTCAAGGCGCTCTTGTCGCACTGGCCCAGCCATCCGCGCGTGGATGTCGTCACGACCGATGGGTTCCTGCTGCCCCAGAAAGTGCTCGAGGCCAGGGGCCTCGCGGAACGGAAGGGATTTCCCGAGAGCTACGACGTGCGCCGGCTCGTCCGCTTCATGTCGGACGTCAAGTCGGGGATGCCCGAGGTGGCCGCGCCCATCTACTCGCACCTCCTGTACGACGTCGTTTCTGGCGAGTGCCAAACGGTGAGGCAGCCGGACATCGTGATCGTGGAAGGGCTCAACGTCCTGCAGACGGGCAGCGGGCGTGCGGGGAAGCCGCTGCCGATGTTCGTGTCCGACTTCTTCGACATGTCGATCTACGTGGACGCCAACGAGACCGACATCGAGCAGTGGTACGTCGAGCGTTTCCTGCGGCTCAGGGACACGGTGTTTCAGGACCCCTCGTCCTACTTCCACCGGTACGCCAGCCTGACCGTGCCCGAGGCCATGACGACCGCCAGCCGCATCTGGCAACGGATCAACCTTCCGAACCTCCGGCAGAACGTGCTCCCGACGCGGGAGCGGGCCCACCTGATTCTGGAGAAGGGGCGCGATCACGCCGTGCGGCGGATTCGGCTTCGCAAGCTCTAGGAGGGGCGCGACGACCGCTCCAGCCATGTCGCGAGCGCTCTGAGCGCCGCGCCTCTGTGCGCGACCCGCAGTTTCTCTTCCTGGCTGACGTCGGCGAGAGTGGCGTTGTACGGCGGGTAGAAAAGGATCGGGTCGTAGCCGAACCCGGCCGTACCGCTCGGCGCCTCGGCAATCGTCCCTTCGACGGTGCGGGTCGTCTCGAAGACGACCTGGCCCTGGTGGACCACCGCCAGCGCGCAGACGAATCGCGCGTCGCGCGGTGCGTCCGGTTCCACTGCCAGGCGCCGGTAGATTTCCGCGAACCGCTCCTCGTAGGATGCGTCCGGCGACACGAAGCGTGCGGATCGAACGCCCGGTTCCCCGCCGAGCGCGTCAACAACCAGCCCTGAGTCTTCGGCAACCGTCAATGCGCCCGCGTCGAGCACGCGCACCGCGGGGCCGAGCCGCGCGTCGTAGTACAGAGCCTTGATGCGGGCGTTCTCCTCGAACGTCGCGCCCGGCTCATCAGGCTCGGGGACGGCGGGGAAATCCGCCAGGCTGCGGAGCGACACCGGCCGGTCGGCCATGATCGTCTTGATCTCGCGCAGCTTGTCTCGATTGGTCGTGGCGACGAAGAGGAGCGGCATCGCAAGCAGCCCTGAAGGAAGATCGGCGGACCTGAAGATCCACTCCTACTTGCTTAGGAACGAGCCGACGATGCCGCGCTGGAGCACGACCAACTGCCGGATGCCTGTGTCGGCGAGGTCCAGGAGCTGGTTCAGCGCCTCACGACCGAAGGGCAGCGCCTCGGCCGTGCCCTGCACCTCGATGTACATCCCCGCGCCGGTCTTGACGATGTTCATGTCCACGTCCGCTTTGGAGTCCTCGACGTACGCCAGGTCCAGCATCGGCATCCCCTCGACGATCCCGACGCTCGTGGCCGCGACGTAATCCTGCACCGGCATCGTGCGGAGGACCTCACGTTCGCGCAGCTTCTGCAGTGCGAGCACGAGTGCCACGAACGCACCGGTGATTGACGCCGTTCTGGTTCCGCCGTCGGCCTGAATCACATCGCAGTCGAGGGTGATCGTCCGTTCGCCGAGCTCCT
This sequence comes from Acidobacteriota bacterium, assembly GCA_021731165.1. Lineage (GTDB taxonomy): Bacteria > Acidobacteriota > Vicinamibacteria > Vicinamibacterales > UBA2999 > JAKFXY01. The sequence continues at coordinate 29,140 of JAKFXY010000046.1, forward strand.
CGAGTTTGGTGACCGCCCGGAGCGAGCGGCCGATCAGTCGTTGAATCTCCTGCGTCCGGCCTCCAACCCTCCCAGCCGACGCCTCCCGCTGCGTGCGCGTGGTGGTCGCGCGCGGCAGCATTCCGTACTCCGCCGTCACCCACCCTTTTCCGCTGTTGCGGCGGAAGGGCGGCACGCGGTCTTCGACGCTGGCCGTGCAGATCACCTTTGTCTTGCCGGCCTCGACGAGCACCGATCCTTCGGGGTGAATGACGAAGTGAGGAGTGATACGGGTAGGGCGGAGTTGTTCCGCGAGACGGTTATCTGAACGCATGGGTCACTGTAGTTCAAGTCAGGGTTCGATCGGCGCGCTGCGCACGAAGGCGTTGTTCCGATCGAGGGGCCGCCGGAGATCGACATGGCCGGCCAGGGTGTCGGCTTGCTTGCCGTCGATCAGGATCTGCACGCGCTGGATCGACGGAAGATTGGTGGTGACGGCGTTGACGATGGCGTAGACCGTGAGGAGCTCCGCGTGCGAGCCGCCGCCATGTGCATCGGTGACCGTGCGGCTCAGATCCACGAACGCGTCACCCTTTGACGTCGTGTAGAACGCGCGTACTTCAGTGCCTGAGGGGACGACCGACACATAGGGTGGCGGCGCGGCGTCCATCTGCGCCGTGAGGATCTGTTTCCCCTGGGCCACGATGTCTCCGGCCAGCGGCACCTCGCGTCGCACGCCCGTGATCGCCTCGCCGTCTTCCGTGCCGTAGAAGAGCGTGGCCGTGATGTGCGGTACGCCGGCGGGGGGAAGGGTTGCGGCCGGCGGCGGCTCGGAAACGGCCGTTGGCCTGAACAGCCTGTCGAGGCCGCGGCCCACGAGAAAGGCACAGGCACAGAGAAGGAGGAGGCCCAGCCCGGCCTGGATGTAGCGGCGGCGTGTCATTGTGGCGGCGGTTGGTCGAGCGACGTGCGGAAGGTGGCGACTGCGTCGCAGAGCGATTGTGCCACTGACGCTTGGAAGTCCGCCGATTGCGCGAGCTGTTCCTGCTCGCCGTTGGTGAGATAGCCCATCTCGACGAGCACCGCCGGCATGTTGACGCCCGCGAGGACGCGCAGCGGCGCCTGCTGCAGGGGGCGGATGCCCATCGGCACCTGTTTCCGGAGCTCCGCGTCAATCAAGCCGGCAAAGACTCCGGACGAGCTCACGTGACTTGCTTGCGCGAGGTCCCATCGGATGGCCTCGATGGCCCGGCTTCCGCCGCCGCGCACGGGGAGTACGACCTGCTCGGCGGTGGCGATGCGCCGGGCTTCTTCCCCTTCCTTGTCGAGGCGCAGGAAGTAGACCTCCGCGCCAGAGGTGGAGGCGGCAATGCCCGCGTTCATGTGGAGGCTGAGAAACAGATCGGCCTTGCTGTTGTTGGCCATGGCCGAGCGCGTATCGAGTGTGACCGCCCGGTCGTCGTCTCGGGTCAGGATCACCCGCATTCCGAGGCGCGTCTCGATCAGCATCTTGAGCCGCTGCGCGACCTCGAGCGTCACCACCTTTTCGAGCGCGCCATTGGGTCCCCTGGCGCCCGCCTCCTCTCCGCCGTGGCCCGGGTCGAGGACGATCGTCTGGATTGCGGAGCGCCGGGCGCCGGAGAGCGCCGATGTCCCTGCGGTCGGCGCTGCCGCGGCTGGGCCCGGCAGGGCAGCAGGGGGAGTCGCGTCGGTCTGGCCGGCAGCGGGCACGTCGATGGTGACGCGCGTGACGTTGTCTGCCGTTGTCGGAATCGCCCGTGCGGTTCCACTCCTGGGCGAGAGCAGGATCGTGAGGCCAGCCGGTGGATCGCCAAGGCGGAACTGCGCGATCAGGCCGCCGTTCGCGGCCGGCGGTGCGAGGTCGATGGCGTCCGCGTCCAGGCGCAGCACCATGCGGTCGGCCTCGACCGCGATCGTGACCGGCGTGGCTGGTGAGATTTCGATCGTGGCCCTGGTCGGCGGACCTGACATGTCGATGCGGGTGGTGACACGCGGCACGCGAATGTTGCCCAGGAGCAGCAGCCGCGAGGCCGGGCGCAGCTCGATGCGCGAGTCGTAGATGAGCGCGAGCGCGCGGGGGAGAAACGTGACCGGCACGAGCCAGCGCCGGCCGGAGCGCACCGCGGCCGCCGGCAGTGTCACGACCCGTCCGCCGACCGACGCCATCGGCTGGTCCGGCGACACGACAGCCGTGCGCCCTTTGTAAGTAATCGTGATCCCACCCGCCTGTACGTCCTCGCGTACCGTGACCAGAAACAGGGCCGCGACATCGTCCAGGGCGATGAACTCCTGGCCGTTGACCAGTGTGGTGGGGACCGGGCGGCGTCCCTGCGTGGAGATGAGGGTGAGCGGCGTGGCCGGTGTCGTGGCCGGTGCCGTGCCCTGCGCCTGTGGTCCCGACGCCGGGACGAGCAGGAGAAGGGCGATGGCGAGGGCAGAGCCGGCCGTGCGCATGCGCTCAGATCATAGACGGTTCCCCTCGCCCGAGGATGCGGGCCGTGGCCGCCCGCCCGCATTCTGGTTGTAACGAACAGGCAAGGCTGGCAGTATCCACGCGTCGGGAGGACCGAGCGAGATGCACACCTGGTTTGTCGTGGCTTCCGTAGCGCTCTTTGCCGTGGTGCCCGCGGCGTGGGCGCATCATTCCTTTGCCGTGGATTACCACGAGGAGCAGATGGTGCACATCGAGGGTGATGTCACCGAGTTTCGCTACCGGAACCCACACGCCGTGCTCCTTGTGCAGGCCCTGGACGAACAGGGGCAGATGGTGGTCTTCGCGGCCGAGTGGGCAGGGGCGGGCCGGCTCGGACAGCAGGGCATCACCGCCGAGACGTTGAAGGCGGGCGACCGTGTGAGGATTGACGGGAGCCCGGGCCGGGTCTCCGCGGATCACAAGATCCATCTCAAGCATATCGAGCGGCTCTCCGACGGATGGCAGTGGGGCGGCTTTGGTCGCGGCCGGCGCCGTTGAACAGATAGGCGCCGGCGTCCTTCAGACGAGGCGGGGGGACATGGGAAGCCCAGCCGAACAGCTCAGCTCATGAGCGCAGCCGCGTGTTGGTGGCTCGGCCATACGCGGTGCGCGTGCTCTATAATTGACGGTGCGATCACCTCGGGGGCGAAACGGCTTCGACGGGGGTATGGAATCGCGGGATGCATGTCGAGCTCCATTGACTCGTAAATCCGATGGAAAATCCGTTAACTGCGGACAATCAGTACGCTCTCGCTGCTTAATTAAGCAGTGACGTCTGCCTTGACCTCGCCTGGTGGTTGGGGGCCAGACGCCATTAAACAGGCTGGCTTCTGAACGGCGGCTCGGCGTTCAGGGGTGAGACACACCGGGTCTGGTGCTTCGCGGTTTTTGGCCGCTTCCTCACGTGAGGCATGAGATATCAGAAGCGGACACACATGTAGAGTCCCCCGACGACGTGCTTTCGGACGCGGGTTCGACTCCCGCCGCCTCCACCAAAACTCAGCTATTTCTTAGTTGAAATAGCTGTTTCAGCTTTCTACTCCTTGTATCGCCCTTGAGGAAAAACACGCAATACACGTTGTCGGTCAGCGTTCCGATGCGGAGCTACTTGGCGAGTTCAACAAGCCGGCACCGGAGGACGCTGAAGCGCGGCCCGCCCATGCTCGGGCGTTGAATGGGCTGAGGAAATGGGCGACTTCTGAGTCTGAGGCGACCGTGTTCGGCGCGCCAACTCCAGCGGCGTGGTCGGGCCGTCTGATCGGCGACCCTGGGCCGCACAGGCAAAATACCGGTAGGGTGAATTTACTCATGAGTAATTTGCCTGCTGGTTAAAATAGTCATAGACAGGCACGACGCTGGTCGCGAGAGCACCGCACCCTGCTGGTCCGCGAAGAGGTCGCCACGCTCGAACGCGTCCAGGACTTGGGTAACCTCGAACTGCTGATACTCCGTCTCCCGGAGCTCGTCGGCTCGCCGTTGTCCATCAATGCCCTGCGGGAAGATCTGCAGCTCACGCACAAGACGGTCGCCAATTGGCTCCAGATCCTTGAGCGTCTCTATGCGATCCATCGACTGTCGCCGTTCGGCGCGCCGCGCATTCGCGCCGTCAAGAAGGAACAGAAGCATTACCACTGGGACTGGAGCGTCGTTCAGGAGCCATCGCTGCGATTTGAGAATCTGGTGGCCGGGCACCTGTTGAAATGGGTGCATCACCAGCAGGATGCCAAGGGACGGGACGTAGAACTGCGCTACTTCCGCGATACGGACCGCCGCGAAGTGGACTTCGTCGTCGAAGGGCGAGCGCCCAAGTTGATGGTGGAATGCAAGTGGGCGGACACCGAGGTCGATCGCAGCCTGAAGTACCTGAAAGCACGGTTCCCAAAATGCGAGGCGTGGCAGGTGTCGGCGGTCGGCACCAAGGATTACGTCACGCCGGAGGGCATCCGCGTCGCGCCGGCAATGCGTCTGCTTCGGGAGCTTGTGTAGCCGCAGGCTGCTCACAGTTCCAGTGCTGACGTTCACACAGGCTGCCAGGACAGGACACTGCGACCCGGGCTCCCCATCCCGACCGCGTTATCTCCGAGAAGGCGCTGCTGCAGAGGCGCCTGACGCGGCCTCTCGTGACCGCGGCATTTGACGCGCTCACTGCCCGGCAGGAAGAGCGGATTCAGTGTGCGGATCGCTGGCGAAGCTGCCATCTGATCGCTCGCTGACGCACTACTGATCGCGCTTGCGCTGCGAGAAGCCACGGGCATGAACCGCTTTCCATTCAGGATTTCCGAGGGATACCGCCTTCGCGAAGCGCCGCGGCGCGTCGTCGTACTCGACCAGCGCCACGACGAGTGTGTAGAACCCCACGACGTCATCGTCCACGAGGCCCACATACGTCTGCGAGGCTTCGGCTTGTTGGTGCTGGAACGCATAGCGTGCCAGGAAGCGATTCAGCGCTTCCTGGCCGCAATCGAAGAGATCGACAGCGTGCTCACGGCGCAGCTTCTCGATCCGCGGACCGTCGTTCACTTACGCCGACGCTCAAACACGCTCGGCTTCTGCAGAAGTTTTTTCAGGCGGCCCCTTGCGCGCTGGAACTTACTTCACGGCAATGTAGATCTCAATGCGCGACGGCTCTCGTTGATCGTACCGCTCGAAGTCCACGGTGTACGCCCGCCTCTCTCGCGTCTCCCGCTCGAAGTACTGCCACACCGCTCCCCACGTCTGCACCACAACGCCGGGGAGCTCGCCGTTGCCCGTAAAGACGAGGTATTTCGCCTTCGGAATCGTGAGCGTCGTCATGGCCGGCTGCGCTGAGCCGCCGTTGCTGACTTCGCAGGCGATCAGATGCGAGTAGGCCCCTTGGTGGTCGCTCTCGTAGCCCGTGTACACGCCGTAGAGGACGGCTGCGTTCGTGCGATTGGGGATCCGATCCACGAGCGCGCTCTCGTAGAATCGGCGCCAGTGCGCCCCGATCCGCGCTGTCGTCGGGGCGCTCTCGGCCTCGTTCGTCGTCCGGATTTCGGTGCCCACAACGGTAAACTCGTCACAGACCTCAGCTCGAGGGTGTGCGCCGCTATCGCTCATTGATCCGGCTCCTTCTTCATTCTTGGTTAGTGGGTCGCGTCGCAGCCGAGCAAATAGTAGACCGACCCTACGGCGGTCTAGCCGCCGGTGCGAGGACGAGTCTTCGGCGCGGCCTCGGCCCCAGGCGGTTCGCTGAAGGGCTCCACGGAGATGCGCTTATAACGCACCTCGAGGATCTGCAGTTTCTCCGTCATGCCCGGCGCGTGAAGGACCACGCGGTCACCCGGTCCGGACTTCATCAACGCGCGCGCCAGTGGCGACATCCAGCTGATGTGGTCGCGGTCCAGATCGACCTCGTCGAGGCCGACGACGCTCACTGTCCGCTCCGTTCCAGCGGCGTTGGCGTAGCGCACGGTCGCCCCGAAGAAGACCCGCGCCGCCGCCCGTCCACCTCTCGGGGCTTCCGGGTCCACCACTTCCGCGGCATCGATTCGTTTGGTGAGAAAGCGAATCCGCCGATCGATCTCGCGCAGCCGCCGTTTGCCGTATTGATAGTCGGCGTTTTCGCTGCGATCGCCGTTGCCCGCCGCCCAGGCCACCACCGCTGTCACCGCCCGCCGTTCCCGGGTGAGCAGAAACCGTCGCTCGTCGGTGAGTCGCTGCAAGCCGCTCGGTGTGATGTAGTTTTTAACTCCGACGGGCTGGGCGTGTGCGGTCTCTTCGGCGGCGCGGTCGTCCTCGTTGCCCCCGGCGTCGGATTCCCTTGTGAACGCCTTGCTCATGCGGTTCCACCAATTCAATCACGACTGTCCCCTCAGTTACGAAAAGAAGCCGCGGAGTCCCTGGAGAACCTCACGGCCATGCGTCACGAGCTCGACGCAATCGCGCCGCGCCGTGCGCCTCGCGGGCAAACACCCGCCCCGCCGCGACCCATCCCTGATCCGTGCCGGGGCTTGGCAGATGGAAAGGATCGTCGAAGCCGGGGGGGTGTCCTCGGTGATGGCGTCCTTCGTCACGGTCTTCCCCGCGTATTTCACGAGGACGATGAGCACATCCATCTGCCGCTCGCGCACGGGCAGAAGCTGACCGTCCCGAACGAGGCGGCGATGGCTCGAATCGAGCTCAAATGGTCCGAAACGATCGACGGAGGCTGCGCTGGCCACGTGAGGCGGCCCTATTGTTACGGGGGATCGGCGACTCTTGCGCCCTGATGGAAGTGGAAATCATGCAGACGGTCGTGTCCATAAGCCCGATGGATTGAATAACACCCGCGGGGCGGCTGGCGGTGTGGGAACGCGATCGACGGTCACGCCTCGCGGATGGACCGAGCCGCGGAGTAGCGGCTCGTAGCCGTGCTTTTGGTAACGGCACATGTCGCCCAACCCTGCAGACTTGCCTCACTCGGCGAACATCTCCTGTAGCGTATCTAGGACTTCCGTGGTCGTCGCACCGGACAGGCGTCCCAACCGCTTGACAAGGCGTTCGCTATCGACCGTACGCAGTTGATCGAGCGCCACGAATCCAGAGCGGTTCTGGAAACGGCA
>JAKFXY010000026.1 GCA_021731165.1 Acidobacteriota bacterium
TGAAGTACCCCAACGCGTGCAAGGACGCGCTCGGGCGGCTCCGCTGCGGCGCGGCAATCGGCGTGGCGAAGGACTCCATGGAGCGGGCGCTCGCGTTGGTCACGGCTGGCGTGGACGTCCTCGTCGTAGACACCGCACACGGCCATTCGCAGGGCGTCCTGGACATGGTGGCCCGCATCCGTCGTGAATTTCCGGCAACCGACCTCATGGCCGGCAACGTCGCCACGGCCGCCGCCACGGAAGCGCTGATCGACGCCGGCGTAGACGCAGTGAAGGTCGGCATCGGCGCCGGCTCCATCTGCACCACGCGAATCGTGGCCGGCATCGGCGTGCCGATGATCTCCTCCATCATCGATTGCGCGCAGATCGCGGCGAAGCGCGGCGTGCCGATCATCGCCGACGGCGGCATCCGCTACTCCGGCGACATCGTCAAAGCCCTGGCCATGGGGGCGAATTGCGCCATGATCGGCAACCTCTTCGCCGGCACCGACGAGAGTCCAGGTGAACTAATCCTCTTCCAGGGGCGCAGCTACAAGGAGTACCGCGGCATGGGCTCCATCGGGGCCATGCGCCGCGGGAGCCGCGACCGTTACTTCCAGGACGAGTTCGACCTCGAAGGTGGCCGCGCCGTGGACAAGCTCGTGCCCGAGGGGATCGAGGGACGAGTCGCCCACAAGGGCAGCGTCGCCGGGATGATTCATCAGCTCATGGGCGGCCTGCGCGCCGGCATGGGCTACTGCGGCAGCGCCACGATCCCGGATCTGCAGCGCAAGGCCAAGGTGATCCGCATCACCCCGGCTGGCGTTCGCGAGAGTCACGTCCACGACGTGCAGATTACGAAGGAAGCGCCGAACTACCGCATGGAATAGTGGGTGGTGGGTCGTAGGTAGTGGGGATGGTATTAGCGGACCGGTTCGTCGGAGGTTTGAATGCCCGAACATGATGCATTTGCCGAGCGGGGACGCGCGCTCGAGGACGAGTACTTTCGAAGGAAGGATCGCGAGCTCGTCGAGAAAATGCGGCGGGCCGCGGCCGAGGAGCAAGCCCGCAAGGATCTTGGCCACAAGACCGGTCTTGACGACCCCGAGAGCCTCAAGGCGCTGCACGACCTCGGCTTCACCCCCGATACCGTCGGTCTGCTTCCGCTCGTTCCGGTGCTGCAAGTGGCATGGGCCGAGGGAGGCATCACGGCGGCGGAGCGCTCGATGATTCTCAGCCTCGCGAGGAGCCGTGGCGTGGAGGCGGGAAGCGCCGCCGATCGGCAGTTGGCGGAGTGGATGACCACCCGTCCCGCGGACGCCGTGTTCGCCCGCGCCGGGCGGCTCATTCGCGCGATGCTCGATTCCGGCTCGATCGACACGGCCAATCTCAGCGCCAACGATCTGGTGAAGTATTGTGAGGATATCGCCTCCGCATCGGGCGGCATCCTCGGCATCGGCCGTGTCTCCGCCGAGGAACGGGCGCTGCTCTCTGGCATTGCCGCTGACCTGCACGCACGCCGCTCCTGAACGGCTCGGAGTTCTCTCGGCGCGCGGCAACGACTATGCGCCGACGACGATCCGCCGCGCGTGGTCATCGACAGCATCGATGACCACGCGCATCGCTCCGGATATGCCGTACGCCAGCCGATCGGGCCATTCAATCGCCAGTACGCCGTCTTCCACGCCCATCTCCTCGAGCCCAAGGTCGCCAGCCGCGGCCTGCTCCACTCGATAGAGGTCGGCGTGGTAGAGCGTGAGTCGTCCGCCGCGGTACTCGTGGACCAGCGTGAACGTCGGGCTGCTGACCTCGCCTGGATCGAGGCCCAGTCCCTCGGCCAGCCCGCGCACGAAGACGGTCTTGCCGGCACCGAGGTTGCCCGACAGGAGCAGGACGTCCCCGGCCTTCAGGTCTTCGGCCAGGTCACGGGCGACGGCCTGGGTTTCTTCCGCGGAGTGGGTGAGAAATGTTGGCATCTGATGAGGATGGATCTGTGGGCCGACCTGTGTCGTAGACCTGTAGGGGCGGACCTTAAGGTCCGCCCCTACAGGTCCGCCCCTACGCATCCTTGACGGGATTCGTCAGGCGGCTGAGCGCATCGCCGAGATGCGCCAGGACATCCATGGCCGTCATCGCCACTTGCCCTTCGCTCGCCTCCGCGAGGTCACCCGCCGCGCCATGGAGGAAGACCGCGAGGCGGCATGCCACTTCCGCGTCGAGCAGCTGAGCCAGCCAGGCCGCGATCATCCCCGTGAGGACATCACCCGTCCCGCCCGTGGCCATCCCGGCGTTTCCCGTGGGGTTGATGAATACGCGGCCATCCGGCGTTGCGATGATGGTGCGGTGACCCTTCAGCACGACGTACACGTGCCGGGTCGTGGCGAAGTCCGCCGCGGTGTCGATGCGGTTCGCCTGAACCTCCTCCACGCTCGATCCAACAAGGCTCGCCATCTCACCCGGGTGCGGCGTGATGATCACGTCGCGATCCTCGCGTCCCACGAGTCGCGCCGGGTCGTCGGCAACTGCCATGAGCGCGTCCGCGTCCAGTACGAGCGGCGCCGTGGCGCGCTCGAGCAGAAGCCGCACGAACTCGGTCGCGCCGCGCGACCGACCGAGCCCCGGGCCGCAGGCGATCACATCGTGACGCAGCGCGAGAAGTCGCTCGATGGCCGCCGGCGCCACGGTGCCGCCCGTGTCTTCCTCCATGGGCTCGGTCATGAACTCCGGACCCATCGAGGCGACGATCGGCAGGCAGGATGCGGGCGTCGCGACCGTCACGAGACCCGCACCGGACTTCAGCGCCCCCATGGCCGCGAGGTGGGCCGCGCCCGTCTTCCCACGCGAGCCAGCGACCAGCGTGACGCGCCCGAAGTCGCCCTTGTGCGAGTCGGCCGCCCGCGGCTCGACGAGGTCCCTGAGCTGCTCCGGCGTCAGGAGCTCGATCCGCCGCCCATCAACGCGTTGAATCACGTCGAGGGGAACGCCGATGTCGGCGATGACCACATCCCCCGCGTGCGCCTCACCCGGCGGCAGCACCAACGGCAGTTTGGGAGCGCCAAGCGTCACCGTCATCGACGCATCGATGCAGTCGCCGATGAGATGCGGCGTGTCCGCCGACAGGCCGCTCGGCAGGTCCACCGACACGATGGGAATTGACGAGGCATTGACGTCGGCCACGACCGTTTCCATCATGCCGGTCAGTCCCCTCGTCACGCCGGTGCCGAAGATCGCATCGACGATGAGCGTGCACTGGGAGATCTCGGAGAAGTGCAGCTCCCACGTCTGCTCGTCGTTGATTTCCACGACCGTGACGCCGAGACGACCCAGGATGTCCAGGTTCGTGCGAGCATCCCCGCGGACGTCGGCCACCGCGCCGATCACGAACACCACCGCGTCGATGCCGCGCTGCAAGAGCGTCCGGGCCACGACAAAGCCGTCGCCGCCGTTGTTGCCACGCCCGCACAACACCGCCACCCGCCCGTCGAGCCTGGACTCGTACGCGGCCTCCATCGCCGCGACCACCTGGCGGCCGGCGTTCTCCATGAGCACGAGCGACGGAATGCCGATGTCCTCGACGGTGACGCGATCGGCCTCGCGCATCTGCGCGGCGTTCAGGATGCGCATGAGTCAGTGAGCGTATCCTGTGTGCTAGACTCGCGCAACCGCTCCGACACGCGCTGCCCGATCTGTCTACTGCCTACTGCCCTCTGCCTACCGCCTACTTATGTCAGCCACCATCAGCGTCAACGGACGAATCACCGGCGAGCGCGACGCGGTGATCTCGGTCTTCGATCACGGATTTCTCTACGGCGAAGGCATCTACGAAACGATGCGCACGTACCAGTCGCGCCCGTTTCTCTACGAGCGCCACATGCGCCGGATGCGACGGTCGGCCGAGCTGATCTCGCTCGAGCTTCCCTTCTCGGATGACGAGCTGGCCGCGCGGATTCGCGAGACCACCGATGCGGCGACCCTCCCCGACGAGGCGTACATCCGCGTGCTGGTCACGCGCGGAATCGGCGAGCTCACCTACGACCCGCACGCCACGCCGACCCCCTCCGTCGTGATCATCGTCAAGCCGCACGTCGATCCGCCGCGCTCGGCCTACGAGCACGGTGTCGCCGTCGTCATCGTGGACGTCGTCCGCAACCATCCGGGCACCGTGAATCCGATGATCAAGAGCAACAACCTCTTGAACTGCGCCCTCGCCGCACAGGAGGCGATCAGGCGCGGCGGGTTCGAGGGCGTGATGCGGAACTACCTCGGTGAGTTGACTGAGTGCACCACCTCGAACCTCTTCATCGTCAAGGACGGCGTGGCGGTGACGCCGCCGCTTGCGGCGGGCCTGCTCCCTGGCATCACGCGCGAGTTCCTCTTCGAGATCGGAAGCGAGATCGGGATCGCCGTCCGCGAGCGGACGCTGAAGGACGCCGACCTGTTCGGAGCGGACGAGGCGTTTCTGACCAGTACCACCCGCGAGGCGATACCGATTGTCACGGTCAACGATCGAAGGATCGGCAGCGGGACGCCGGGACCGGTGACAGCCAAGCTGCTCGCCGCATTTCGAAGGGCCGCCGAGGAGGCGCGGGTCTAGAGGTAGGCGGACCTGAAGGTCCGCCTCTACGTCGTCTCGTAGACGTACGGTTGTAGACGTACGGGTGTAGAGGCCGACCGTTCGGTCGGCCTGAATCTAGGTGAACGACTCGATGGGCGGGCAGGAGCAGAACAGGTTGCGGTCGCCGTAGGGATTGTCGATCCTCCCGACGCTTGGCCAGAACTTGTTCGCCCGGACGAACGGCAGCGGAAAGGCCGCGTCCTCGCGTGAGTACGGATGCGTCCAGGCCGTGGCGGACACGGCTGCCGCCGTGTGCGGGGCGTTCTTGAGCGGATTGTCTGTCCGGTCGGCCTTCCCAGTCACCACGTCCTCGATCTCTTTCCGGATCTGAATCATCGCGTCGCAGAAGCGATCCAGCTCCGCCTTGTCCTCGCTCTCCGTCGGCTCCACCATCAGCGTGCCGGCGACAGGGAAGGACACCGTGGGTGCGTGGAAGCCGTAGTCCATCAGGCGCTTGGCGACATCCATCTCCTCGACTCCAGCCGCCTTGAAGGCGCGGAGATCGAAAATCATCTCGTGCGCCACCCGCCCGTTGGACCTGGCGTACAGGACCGGAAAGTGCGGTTCGAGCCGCGCCTTGACGTAATTCGCATTGAGGATGGCGTGACGCGTGGCGTTGGTCATGCCCTCCGCGCCCAGCATTCGTATGTACGCGTACGAAATCAGCAGGATGCTCGCGCTCCCCCAAGGCGCCGCCGACACGGCGGGAATGGCGCGCGCGGGCAGGCCCCCTTCACCTCCAGCGGACGTGCGCCCACCCATCCTCACGATGGAGTGCCCCGGCAGATAGGGCGCGAGATGCGCCGCCACGCCGATTGGGCCCATGCCGGGACCACCGCCACCGTGCGGGATGGCGAACGTCTTGTGCAGGTTCAGATGGCAGACGTCGGCGCCGATCGAGGCCGGACTCGTCAGACCCACCTGCGCGTTCATGTTCGCGCCGTCCATGTACACCTGCCCGCCATGCTCGTGCACGACGTCGCAGATCTCCCTGATCCCATCGTCGAACACGCCGTGCGTCGACGGGTAGGTGATCATCAGACATGACAGGCGATCTCGATGCTCGGCCGCCTTCCGCTTCAGATCGGCGATGTCCACGTTGCCGTCAGCCGCCGTGCCCACGACCACCACCCGCATGCCAGCCATCGCGCCGCTGGCGGGATTGGTGCCATGCGCGGATGACGGGATGAGCACGACATCGCGATCGGTGTCTCCGCGGCCGCGATGGTAGGCGCGAATCACCATGAGGCCGGCGAACTCTCCCTGAGCCCCGGAGTTGGGCTGGAGCGACACGGCGGCAAGGCCGGTAATCTCGCAGAGCGCCGCCTCGAGCTCGCGAAAGATCTGCAGGTATCCGGCCGCCTGTTCGACGGGGGCGAACGGGTGGAGACGCGAAAACTCCTCCCACGTGACCGGGAGCATCTCGCTCGCCGCGTTCAGCTTCATGGTGCACGACCCCAGCGCGATCATCGATCTGTCGAGGCCGATGTCCTTCCGCTCCAGACTCCGGATGTAGCGCATCATCTGCGTCTCGGAGTGATGGATGTTGAAGACCGGGTGTGTCAGGAAGGCGCTCGTACGACGCAGCCGTGCCGGGTAGTCCGCGCCGGCGCCTGGCGCCAACGCCGGCACGGCGTCCGGCGGAATCGCCTTCCCCACTGACTCGGCGAATACCTGCCGGATGTCCCGCACATCCGACGGCGTCGTGGTCTCGTCGAGGGCAATGCCCACCGTCCGGTCGTCGATGTAGCGGAAGTTGATGCCAGCCGCCACGGCCCGGTCCCGAAGGCCCGACACGCCGGCCCGCACCTCGACGCGAAGCGTGTCGAAGTAGTGGTCGTTCGCCTGTCGGAACCCCAGTGCCCGCAGCTCCGTCTCGAGGAGACGCGTCAGGGCATGCACGCGAGAAGCAATCGTCGTGAGCCCCTCTGGTCCGTGATAGACGGCGTACATGGCCGCCATGTTGGCGAGCAGCGCCTGCGCGGTACAGATGTTCGAGGTCGCCCGCTCGCGGCGAATGTGCTGCTCGCGCGTCGCCAGGGCCATCCGGTACGCCACGTGGCCGTGCGCGTCCTGCGAGACGCCGATGATCCGCCCTGGCGCCTGGCGCACGAAGGCGTTCCGCGTCGCGAAGAACGCCGCATGCGGACCGCCGAACCCGAGCGGCACTCCGAATCGTTGCGAGTTCCCGAAGACGACATCGGCGCCCATCTCACCCGGCGGCATGAGCAGCGTCAGCGCAAGCAGATCGGTTCCGACGCCGACACGCGCGCCAGCCTCGTGCGCCCTGGCAATCGTCGGGGCAAGATCCCGCGCGGACCCTGACTCGTCTGGATACTGGAGGAGCGCGCCGAAGACGGTCTCGTCGAACGTCATCTCGCCCACGTGCCGCACCCGCAGCTCGATGCCGAGCGGCTCCGCGCGTGACCGCAGCACGTCGAGCGTCTGCGGCAGACAGCGGTCGCTGACCAGGCACACGTCTCGCGACCCGGTTCCCGGCCTGCCCGGCCCGGACGCCGCGCCCGACACGGCACGGTGCAGCAACGTCATCGCCTCCGCGGCCGCCGTCGCCTCGTCCAGGAGCGAGGCGTTGGCCACCTCCATCCCCGTCAGATCCGTCACCATCGTCTGGAAATTGAGCAGCGACTCGAGACGGCCCTGGGCAATCTCCGCCTGGTAGGGCGTGTAGGGCGTGTACCAACCCGGGTTCTCCATCACCATCCGCAGGATCACACTCGGCGTGATCGTGTCGTAGTAGCCAAGACCCACATACGACCGGAAGATCCTGTTGCGGCGCGAGAGTACGCGGAGGCGCCGAAGATACTGATGCTCGCTTTCGGCCGGAGGGAGCTCGAGCGCGTGCTTCAGGCGAATGGATTGCGGGATCGCTTCATCGATCAGCGCCTCGAGCGATGCGGCCCCGGTAGCCTTCACCATCAGGTCCACGTCGGCCGGCGACGGGCCGATGTGTCTCCGCTCGAACCGGTCAGAGGCGTCCGCGCTGGCTGATGTCTTCAGATCGGATCGACTCATCCAAGCAGGCCTTCGTACTGACCGACGTCGAGAAGCGAGGCCGCCTCAGCGGGATTCGTCAGCCGGACGGTGATCATCCAGGTTCCGTGCGGGTCCGCGTTGACCGTCTCCGGCTTCGTCTTGAGCAGCTCGTTCACCGCCGTGACTTCGCCGCTCATCGGCGCGAAGAGCTCGGACACGGCTTTCACGGACTCAATCGATCCGAAAGCCTCACCGGCCGTCACGGTCCGACCGACTTCCGGCAGCTCCACGTAGACCACGTCGCCGAGCTGCTGCTGGGCAAAGTCGGTGATGCCAATCTCAGCCGCATCGCCTGACACGCGGACCCATTCGTGGTCCTTGGTGTACTTCACATCGGACGGATACGCCATTCGCTCCTCGTTCGGTCTGGTTCGTGTTCATGGCCCGGTTCGCCAGGCATTTCGCTCTGACGAGGCCGGACACCTATGCACGTGTCGCTCGTTTGTAAAACGGCATGGAGACGACGCGCGCGGTCGTACTGCGGCCGCGAACGTCAATTGTCAGTTCCGTGCCCGGTGGGGCCAGGTCGACAGGCACGTAGGCCATCCCGATGGCCTTTTTCAGAAATGGCGTCTGCGTCCCGCTCGTCACCACGCCAATTTGCGTCCCACCGCGCACAACCGGATACCCGTGCCGCGCAATGCCCCGATCCACCATCTCGAAGCCGACGAGCTTCCGGGTCACGCCCGTGGCCTTCTGCTCGGCCAGGCGCGCACGGCCGATGAAGTCGCCCTTCTTCCAGCCAACGATCCACTCCAGATCCGCTTCGAGCGCGCTCGTGGACGCGTCGATGTCCTGCCCATGGAGCCGCATCGACGCCTCGAGACGCAGCGTGTCCCTGGCGCCCAGGCCGCAGGGGATGACATCAGCCGCGCGGCCCGACTGCAGCAGCGCCTGCCAGACGCGCACGGCCATGTTCGGCGGGACGAAGATCTCGAAGCCGTCCTCGCCTGTGTAACCCGTCCGCGAAATCAGCGCACGGGCGTTGGCGACCTCGCCATGGGTGAACCAGTAGTACTTCAGCTCGTCGAGCGGCGCGTTCACGAGCGGCCGCAAGACTTCGAGCGACGCGGGCCCCTGGATGCCGATGAGCGCGTATCGGCTGCTTGAATCGACGCAGGCGGCCTCCCCGGCAGGCTTGATGTGCTCGCTGATCCAGGCATAGTCCTTTGTCGCGTTCGACGCGTTGACGACCAGCATGAAGTGGCTGGTGCCGATGCGATAGACGAGCATGTCGTCCACGAACGTCCCATCAGGGGTCAACAGTCCCGCATAGTGCGCCTGGCCTATCGCGAGCCGGCTGGCGTCGTTGCTGGAGATTCGCTGGACCGCCGCCAGCGCGTCCTTGCCGGCGATTTCGATTTCGCCCATATGGCTGACGTCGAAGAGGCCGGCACGCGTTCGCACCGCCATGTGCTCCGCGGTAATTCCGGAATACTCCACCGGCATGTCCCAGCCGGCGAATGGCACCATCCGGGCGTGTGACGCAAGGTGAACGGCGTGCAGCGGGGTCTTGAGGAGCGCGGAAGTGGACAACCCGATGATTTTACTTCGCCCGAGGGAACTCGCGCAGCGCGTGATTTTGACGCCAACCGCGCGTACGGTCGGCAAGCCTGGCGCCGAAGTCTAGCATTCGGCCTGCCAGGCTCCGGGTGCCCGCGTCACCCCCCGAGGCGGGCACCGTGGCACTTCTTGAACTTGTTGCCGCTGCCGCACGGGCAGGGATCGTTCCGCCCGGTGCCGGCGAATCGCTCTCGGTTGTGCTCGTCGACGAAATCAATCGCGGCAAGCGAAGGTGTCCGGAAGGTCATAAACGTACGCCCGGACCAGTTCGTGATCCCGCGCGCCAGTGTCCCACAGTGCCTTTGTCGAAACACGCTGAGGCAGTGGGTTCGGAGGAGACTTAGGATCGAACGGAATTGAGACGCTCAGCTCTGTGATGAGCTGAGCTGCTCTGCCATTGGCCTTGATTGTGAGCGCTTGGTAGTTCGGGCCTACCAATTGAGGCCGGCCCTAGGCGTGGATCGTGACCGTGTACGCTTCAGGACCCGGCTCGCACGGCTGGATCATGCAGGTACCAGGCGCGAACTGCTTCTGTGCTTCAAGGTACGCCTCAAGTGTGGAGCCGTACACGCCGGCAACTTCCTCTCCGCGGATCACCAGCACCTTGGCGCGGTGTCGGGCGACGAGTTCGTCTTGATGCGCGATAAAATACTTCAGCTCAGTATCGACTTTTCCGCGCCTTCTCTGCAATCTCCTCGAAAGGGTGGCGCTCCTCCTTACGGCGGTCCAAGCTAAAAGCGCAGACGCACACCTCCAGACGTCGTCAGACCGCCGGCCTTAGTCTGCGCCGACCGCGAGGCAGTGACCGGCAAATCCAGTGTCGATTCGGCGAACATGGCGGTGAAACCAATCCCTACATGACGTGTGAAGAAGAATGCCGCATCGCCTCCAACATTAAATCCCAGCTTCGACTTCTTGGCCTCGACGACCTGCGCGGATTGAAACGACGCATCGTCGTATGGATAGTCGTCGGTGTACGTGAAGGCGGTGACGATTCCCTGCTTAACGCGGAACAGCGACGGCCCCGCAAACGCCGCGACCTCAAAGCGCGATCCGACATATACCGCGGCTCGAACCTGTGCGTGCAACGCCAATTCCTCACGTTGAAGTCCGGCGATCCGGCCGGTCACCTGGCGCAGCTGATTGAAGAAGAACGGATGCGGGACAGCGCCACTCAAAGTACTTGGCGTAGCGCGAGAGAATCGACTGACTGCGACACCAATGCCAATCCGACGCGAGATCATCCCTCCACCAGCCAACGAAAGCCCCAGACCTCGGTCCACGGTGTAGGCCGTATCGAAGCGAGCGGTCTCTGCGTTCTCGAGGTAAGTAACGCTCTCAGCGAAAGTGTTCGGTGTCATCTGGTAGGCGCCATTGACGGAAAGAAACACCCGAGGGAGTCCAGCCCTCATCGACACGGACGCGGTGGAACGCCGGGGCAACGACTGAGGTGCTGCCGGTGAACGCGCCGGGGTTCCTGGCCGGACGGCCGGGGCATCACCTCTCAGTGTCCTCATTGGTGGATCTGGAAGGCCACGGAGGAGCTGAACTTGGGTTCTAGCAATCAGCCCCCGGTCCCCTCGCCCACCCAGTACTTCTGGAATGATCACCTCATACCAACGGTCCGATTGCGCCGTCACATCAAGCGTCACGCCGGCCATCACCGTCGTGGCAACGACGGCCGAATCAGATCGCCAGATGACGGTGCCGTCACGTAACACTCGACCTTGCGATGGCTGCTGCGCGAAGGCGGAACTGAACAGCGCAAGCCCCCCGATCACAAGCGTGAGGACCACACCAATTCGCTTGGTCATCAGAGCACCCCCACCGCAGTCCATGCCTGGGTCACGGCTCGTTCGACTGGGCCACCTACTCCATACAGATCTTGAGCAGCACGCAGCGTGGCCGCTCGTGCTGTCGAGAATGTCGCGTTCGGCGGCATGAGCGAGGTGAAAGCCCGGTAGTAGACCTTCTCGATCTGTTCCCGGTTCACGGCGCCTACACCCTGGACAGTGATGCCGGAGGTGCGGTTTGTCCCACCTTCGATCGCGAGATAGAACGCCTGGTTCGCAATCCCTGAATTCGTGTGGACGCCACCGTTATCATCGGCACCCCGGTAGCGCTGCGAGTAGTGATCCGGATCGCCATAGAGGCCAGGGTTCGCCATAGACCGGTCCCCGTGTAGTACACCCGGCCGTACGGCACGCGAGATGTCCTTTCCCATCACGTAGTCCGCCTGTCCAACGCCACTCCCTTGGGGGCGATAGAAGAACTCGACGCTCTTGCCCATCATGTCGGAAAAGGCTTCATTAAGCGCGCCAGACTCGTTTCGGTAGACCAGGTTCGAGGTGGCTTCCGTCACGGCGTGGGTCAGTTCGTGCGCCGCGATATCCAAGGCGCCGCTGAAGTATGTATAGTTGCGGCCCGAGACAGAGAATCCGGACGGAATCCCGCTCCCAAAATTCATCACGCCCTGTCCACCCGGACCGCAAACTCCACACCAGAAGGCATTCAGGGCAAACTGGTAGAAATCAAGATTCGATAGGGACAACGCGCCCTGCTGCGACACGGCGTTCACGGCGATATTGATCGGACCGTTCCGATTGTCCAAGCCGCTGCGACCGAATCGCTTGTAGTAGTAGTCGTAGGTCCAGCTCACGTGCGCATGCGCATCCACGACTGATACATCCGACCAGACGTTATCCGAGTCGCTGGCTAGGTCGCTCACGGCATACGGAAGAACACCATTGAACAGGAGCTTGGTGCGCGTAAGATTGCCCCGCAGGTCGAAGGTCTGGATGACCGGCGGCCGATGGCGGTCGAACGCGACATAGGTTCCCGCCGTACTCTCTACGCTCAACTTCTTCCGGTCTCCCAAGACACCAGTGCCAGTGCCAACCGCCGCCTGCGACTGGATCTCGCTGTAGCGCATCCGTTCCGCGCCGCTCTGCGCGTCGACGAAGGCACGAAACACATCTCCGTTTCCGGTCACGACGGCGGTGTAGGCAAGCTGGTAGTCACCGTCGTCGAGCCGGACGATGACGAGATCGGGCGGTACGAGGAGCATCGCGGCCGGCCCGCCAAGGCCCAGGAGTGCGGCGCGCGCATCCTCAGCGGACAGGGCGTGGTTGATCGATAGTTGCAGGTCTGGTGAGATCTCTCCAAAGATCGAGATCGGTAGTCCAGCCTCGGAGTCGCGAACGACCTCCGCGCCCCAGATGGGGACACCTTGGTGATACTGCTGAAGCCGCTCAAGCGTCCGCGACGGCAGCATGGGGTCGCGTTCCAGGCGACTACGACGCAGATTGCCGTCGCGCTCTCGCTGCATTACGTATCTATCCCACGTTCTGAGATCGTCAACCGACATCGCCTGGATAGCGACGCCGGTTGACCGTTGGGCAGTACCAAGTCCCTGGGCAATCACAAGAATGGCACCTATCGCGCACATGAGAGCGAGTCGTCGGTTCATTTGGCATTTTCCGTATTAGGTCTTGACGGGGAGCGCAATGACCGGGCCGATCATACAACTGAGCCAGTAGCTAACAACTATATGGCTGCAGACTCTCTACCGCGCCCTAACTCTCCTGCTGTCCGTCTGTTGGCTCGCTGACCGACTCGACCCAGGCCGGCAAGATCGCCATTGACGGACGATGCGCTCGGCGGGTGTGCCTGAGATAGGCCTGCAAGGTGTGATAGCTGATGTCGAGGACCTGACAGGTGCGCCGCTTGTTCCTGCCGCAGCGCTCGAACACCAGCCGTGCGTACCTGCTGCCCCAGGCCCGCATCGATTCTCCCGAGGCGAGTGAGGCACCGACGACAGGACCGTAGTCGCTGCGGAGTGGGGGTGGCAGGTCATCCAGCTCGATGCGGTCCGACTCGGTGAGCGCCACGGCCCGTTCGATCAACCGCTCGAGCTCCCGCACGTTGCCTGGCCAGCCGTACAGCAACAGGGCGTCGATTGCCGCATCCGACAACCCGAGGTCCCGCGACGACCGATGACCGGCAAGAAAGTGGGCCGCCAGTTCGGGAATGTCGTCGCGGCGCGACCGGAGCGACGGCACACGAATCTCGACGCCGCCAAGCCGGTACGACAGGTCGGCGCGAAACAGTCCCCGCGTCACCATGTCCCCGAGCGGCCTGTTGGTCGCCGCCACGATGCGAGTGTTCACGCGGCGGGTGCCCGAGCCGCCCACGCGTTCCACCGCGACCTCCTGGATAACACGCAGCAGCTTCGCCTGAGCCACGAGCGACAGGTCCGACACCTCGTCGAGAAACAGCGTGCCCCCTTCCGCATGCTCGAACTTGCCCCTTCTCCCGCGGACACCGGTGGCCGTGCGGTCCTCGATGCCGAACAATTCCGCCTCGAGAAGGGTTTCCACCAGCGCGGCACAATTGACTGCCACGAACGGGCCGGTGCGCCGGCGGCTCAGCTCATGGAGCTGCCGCGCCACGAGCTCCTTGCCAGTGCCTGACTCTCCCTCGATCAACACCGTGAACTCCGTGAGCGCCACACGCTCGACTTGCGCGCGCAGCCGCTGCATGACCGCCGACGAACCGACAAGCGGTCCAGGACCGCTTGGCTTGTTGCGGGCCGGAGCGCTCGTGCGGGCGCGGTTCGCCTCGAGAACCAGTCCGCCGAGCTGGGCGATGGCCCCAAGTATCTCCACCTCGGCATCGCCGGGCGCCCGGCCAGGCTCGAAGGATGCCTCGAGCACGGCCTGCACCGAGGGATCCGCGCTCGGCACACCCAGGACAATCGAATCGGCGGTGCGGGTTGGCGTCACCAGCCTGGCCTGGTACCGCGCCGGAATCTCCCGCAGGCGCACGCTGCGCATCGACAGCAGCCGGCGCACCTCGTGCTCAAAGACAGCAGGCAGGTCGCGTTCCGCGGTTCTCCGGGCAAGCGCCTCGCCGAGCGCTGCCAGAAGCGGCTGAATTCCCATATCGACGACGCTGGACATCATGGCCTCCAGTTGACGTGCTGCGGGTAACTGAACCAATCCATGTGCCACTACCCCAGCGGCTCTCGTAAGTACTCACGTCTGCAGGGGTTCAGGTCCACGGACGCGACGCAGGCACTTCACGCCGGGTAAGTCGTCCCCTCAGCCTGGCCACTTCACGCCGCGCGCAAGGGAACCGAATACCCGACGTGCGCCGCGCGGCCCTCGGCCGCCGTCGCGGTCGTCAGAAGACTTGATCAATGGCGCACGGGACACGGAGTGCAGACGAAGAGAGGCCTTACTTCTGATCGATCCACGTGCCGTTGGACAGTCGCCGCAGAAGGCGGGTGCGGCCGGTGACGCCCAACACCCGTACGGCGAACTGAGAGCCGTCGAACCCACGCAGGTAGATTGTCCCGGACGTCGCTGTCCCCGCAGGCGTAAAAGACATCAGCGTGGTGTTGCCAATCTTGACCGGGTCCGGACCGGATCCTCCGTCAGAGAGGGCAATGGCTACGTGTGGGAAGAGTTGGGACAAACGCGCCGGGGCTTCCAGCGCCACGTCGATCCCCTGCCCGATGTCTACCGCCCTTACACCGTTGCCGTTGCCGTCTGCGAAGAGGGCAACGGTGTAATCGGCCCCGGCGGCCTCGAACCGTAGCGCCACGTTCGCCGACCTGGCCACGGCCCGTCCACGGGCGAGCGCCATCTGCCCGGCCAGATACCGTGCCGCGGCCAGCGCCCTGAACTGGTGCACCGTGACAAGTGTCTGCGGCACCGCAATCGCTGAGACGATCGCGATCAAGGCGGTGACGAAGATGAGCTCGACCAGCGAGTAGCCTCCATTGGAACGGAGCGGCCGCGGATGCATTCCGCACCCGCGGCCAACCCCGCCTCCCACCCGAAGGCGCACCGTCGTGCCGCCCCCTGCGACCCGCCGGCGACGCCCCGATGCGGAGCGGCCTACTGCGCGGCCCGTTCGCTCCGCGCCGTCGTCACGGTGATGAGCGGCTTCATCTTGAGGAAGCTCTTCTCGCCCACCCCCCGGACGTTCATCAGGTCCTCGACCTTCTTGAATCCGCCGTTCTTCTGCCGGTACTCGACGATCCGCTCGGCTGTCCTTGTACCGATGCCTGGTAGCGACTCGAGTTGCACGATCGTCGCGGTATTGAGATTCACGGTCGCGGCCGAGGTCACCTCGGTCTTCGACGCCGTCTGGCGCTCCGGCTCCTGCGCGCCAAGCGCCCCTGCGCCGAGCACGAGCGTCAACAGCGCCACTGTCATCATGCGGGTCATCCTCTCCTCCTCTGGTCATGTTTGCCTGTGTGCGATACCCCGGCAGATTCTTTGGTCGGTGAGGTCGGGACTCGGTGACCGCGAACCCACCAGGGCGCACAACACCAGAGCAAGCGCGCGACCAGCGCGGCGGGGACACAACCGTTCTCGCAACTACCTCGAGCGTCAGAACTTATCGGTGGAAGCGACTTCGGCGAACCAACGCGGCCCCCTGGATGCGACAACCCCGGGTGACGTCAGTGCGCGGCCACTGCATGGGAGGGACTGCGCGGCCGTCACCAGTCGCAACGTAACCACGGCTGCGCGCGTGTGCCCTGAAGTTACATCCTGAACGGAATGCGAGATCGAAGGCACCCCAACCGCTCGCGCACGGCGGACGATCACCTGGAGCCGGTGAATTCCCCGGACGCTCGAAGCAGCCGGGCCCGGCCCCCCTCGTCGTCATCACCGTCATGATTGCCAATGCGGAAGGCGTTGACTCGTTGCGTGACATCCCGCACGGCAACGGCCAATCGATAGTCGTTCACCATGAACAGCGCGAACTTCCATGCGCTTGCCGGCGCGCGATCCGCCAGTTCACACCGCAAAGACGTCGGGCCCTCGAACTCGAATGCGCACTCGTCGAGGCCAGCCAGCACCCCGTCTCCAGTCGCCTTGGCGTACGCCTCCTTCAGTGTCCAGAGCTCGACAAATCGCGCCCCCCGCTCGGCACCGCCGCAGCGTTCGACATCCGCCACCTCCGACGGCCTGAAGTGACGACGCGCGATGTCCAGATTGTCCACGCCGCCACTGACACGCTCGACGTCGATGCCCACGTCCACATCGTGTGCCACGACACACGCGACCAGCCCCCTGGCATGACTGAGATTGAACGACAGGCGCCGCCGGTCGTCATCGTGGTCGGCCAGAGCTGGCTTGCCGTTTCGTCCAGGGACGAACCGCCAGTCTCGAGCCTGGCGCTGCCCGTGCACCGAGAGCCGCCGCCGAAGCAGCAGATGCGCCGCCGCGAAATCGCGCCGGTCATGAGCGAACGCCAACCGGGCGTGCCGTGCCCGCTCGTCTTCCGACAGCAGGCCCAACGTGCGCTCGAGCGCGCGCTCATCGAGTTCTCGAGTCAGCCAATAGGCGATGTGCACCTCTGTATTCACGTCCGCCACGGCCGTCGTCACATCCTCGCCGGCTGCCCAGCACCGTCAAGCAGGCTCGCTATGGCAGATTCCAATTCCCCGGTCTGAACGGCCTCGGGCTCCTCTTGAAACACACGACGCTCGGCCCTGAGCAATGCATCCAGGTCCAAATTGGCCGAGAGCGCGGCAATGCGCTCTTTGACCTGGATGACGATCGCCTCCAAGCCACCGCTCCCGCTCTCCAGCGACCACGGAACACGTCGCCGGAACTCGATGTCCTCCTCGGCGACTCGCTTGAGCGCCTTGGCGAGGAGCTCGGAAAACGTCAACGGGACGACACTGATGGTCAGATGCATCGATTCACGTTCGGTGCAGAACGCCTGATGCATCGCTCCACGCGGCAGGTAGAGCACGTCCCCCGGGGACAACGCCATGGCCTCGGCTGGTGCGGTCGGCACGAAGCGATCCGGATCCCAATCGGTTTCCATCAGGGGCAGCTCCGTCTTGCCCGAGTACTCGTTGAAGATCCGCCACTCCTTCCTCCCGATGCACTGGACGATGAACACATCGGTGATGTCGAAGTGCGGGGGGAAGCCGGTCTTGGTTGGCGGTGTCAGGTACAGATTGATCTGGGCTTGCGCCGTGAAATCCCGCCGCACCGCTTCCACGAAGCGATGGAGCCGCGCGTCGAACTTGTCCAGATCGCGAACGCGTATGGTGGACCCGCGTCGAAAACTGTCGGCGATCACGGCGAGGCCCGACTTGCCGCTCTTTCTCTGCAGGTCAACAAGCCTTCTCAATTGGCCATCGTCAAAGACATCGACGTTGCCCATGGGAATCCCTTCCCATTTGAACAACGACTCGAGCCTGGAGAGGCTATGGAGCGCGTCGAGCTGTTCCAGGTCGAGCGCGGCCTCGAATCGTGCCGCCTTCCTCTCCCGGACCTCGCTGTTGAACGCCTCGATAGTCATCCCGCCGATCAGGCTCCGGCTCAACAGCTGAGCATCGAAGACCGCCATGCGCCACCTCCTTGCGGTTGCCCCGTCGGGCCGAACGAACACCCGGGTTGGGCTTCCATTATGAGGCCTGCGTCGAAGGCCGACAGCTTTGACGACACGCTCGGGCACGATCCTGCCCGCCGCGTCCGCGTGCCATGCGCCACGCTACGCTCGGGCAATCCACGCGTCCTATCGATCCAGGCGATGGGCCATGTATGCTCTATAACCGTGCGGGTGACGCCGTTGCCAAGACGACGTCGCCAGACTGGAGCCTGCTGCAATGACGAACCCGTTCGAGGATGAGAATGGTGACTACCTCGTGCTGGTCAACGAGGAGGGTCAGTACTCGTTATGGCCCGCATTTCTCGACATCCCGCTCGGCTGGAAGGCCACCGGCCCACGGGGCGATCGCAAGATCTGCCTCGCGTGGATTGACGAGAACTGGACCGACATGCGTCCGCTCAGCCTCGTCCGCCAGATGGAAGAGGATGCACGCGTTCGAAAATCTCAGCGGGACCGCTAGAAGCGTCCACGACACGCCCGCCGACGATTCTCCGTGAGTCCCATGCTCGATCGTCGCCAGTTCGTCGCAGGTCTCGCCATGCTGCCGTGTCTTCCACGGCCCGCGGCGGCATCCACCGGCTTGCGCGTTGCGGCTTTGGACTGGGCGCTGGCGGAAACGATGATGGCGCTCGGACACACGCCCATCGCGATCGTCGCCGCGAGCGACTGGAACCGATTCGTGGTCGAGCCGCGCTTGCCATCCGGCATCGCCGATCTCGGGCTGCAACCCGAGATCAACTTCGAACTGCTCGCCTCTCTCAAGCCCGACCTGATCCTCACCTCTCCATTTGTTCAGGACCTGGAGCCAGTGGTCCAACGGATTGCCGAGACCCTGCGGCTGTCGATCTTCGAGAAAGGGACCGTTCCCCTTGCGCGACCGCGTGCCTTGGCCAGAGTACTGGGCGAACGCCTCGGCCACGCCGAGGCGGCTCGAAGTCTTCTCGTCACCGCCGAGCACACGTTCGACATGTACCGCGAGCGCATCACGGCGATCGCTCCTCCACCCGTCGTCCTCGTCAACTTCATCGACGCCAGGCATGTCCGGGTCTACGGAGGGGCTGGACTCTACCAAAACGTCCTCGATCGCATCGGTCTGGTGAACGCGTGGGCCGGCACGACCAACTATTGGGGATACTCCACCGTTGGCATCGAGACACTCGCCACCGACAGAGATCTGCGGTTGATCGCCTTCGAGCCGATTCCGGCTGACACGCGCCCGACGCTTCAGCGAAGCCCGCTGTGGTCTCGGCTGCCCTTCGTCCGGGCGGGACACGTCTCCGTCCTGCCGTCCGTCCTGATGTTCGGCGCCATGCCGTCCGCGCTGCGGTTCGCGCGGCTCCTCGTCGAGCACCTCGAACGCCTGCCACGGTGAACGTCGTCCACGCGCGTCATGGTCCGCCCGTCCTGTCCCTCGGGCTAGGCATCCTTGCGTTGGCGGCGGTGACCCTCCTGCTCGCGCGTCCCGTGTCGCACGTGCTGTCCGGTCCGGCCGCGCCCGCTGGATACGACGTCGAACGGATGATCCTGGTATACGCAACCTTGCCGCGCCTTGCGATCGCTCTCCTGTGCGGTGCCGGACTCGCCGCCTCAGGAGCCATTCTCCAGCAGGTCCTCAGGAATCCCCTCGCCTCGCCAACGACGCTCGGCATCGACGCCGGCGCACGGCTCGCCATCACGATGGCGACACTCTTCACGCCGTCGCTGCTTGGACTCGGCCGTGACATGGTGGCGCTGCTGGGCAGCGCCGCCTCGACGCTGCTCGTGTTCATACTCGTTCGGCGCCGTGGATTCTCGGCGCTCTCGATCATCCTGGCCGGCCTCGTCGTCAGCCTCTACTGTGGCGCACTGTCGGCCCTCCTCGTGCTCGTCAAGGACCGCGTGCTCGCGAGCCTGTTCATCTGGGGCAGCGGCTCACTCAGTCAGCAGAGCTGGGAGCCGAGTACGGCCCTGGCCTGGCGGCTGGGGATCGTGGCGTTGCCGCTCCTCTTCCTCCTGCGTCCGCTGTCGCTCCTCGATCTCGGCGACGACAGCGTCCGCTCCCTCGGCCTATCCGTCACCCGGCTGCGCCTGACAGCCATCGCCATCGCCGCCGCACTCTCCGCATTCGTCACGAGTGCCGTCGGCGTCATCGGCTTCATCGGGCTCGTCGCGCCGATCATCGCGCGACTCTCGGGCGCGCGGCGGTTCGGCGAGCGCCTCTTGTGGTCAACGATCATCGGTGCGCTGTTGCTCCTCCTGACCGACGCGACGCTGCAGATTCTCGCCGGTGTGTCTTCCGAGTTCGTGCCCACCGGCGCCGTCACGGCCGTGCTCGGATCTCCGCTCCTCCTCCTCCTCCTGCCGAGGCTGAACACCGCCGCGCCGCCGACGTCGTTCGCACCTGCGGGACGTGGGACGGCGACGACCCTGCCGCGCGTGCCTGCGCTGGCCGCGGTGGCGGTCTTTGTGCTGCTGGTCACTCTCACCGTCCTCGTGGGCCGTAGTCCAACCGGAGCGTGGCAGATCGTCTCGATCGATCAATGGGACCAGGTGATGATCTGGCGATTGCCACGAATCGTGGCAGCCGCGGCGGCCGGCGCGCTGCTGGGCGTGGCCGGCCTCATCCTCCAGCGGTTGACCAACAACGAAATGGCGAGCCCGGAGGTACTCGGCGTAAGCGCGGGTGCGATCCTTGCGGTCGCGGTGTCCCTCTTCATGTTCGGGAGCCTCGCGCCCGTGAGCGAGAGTGTCGTGGCCGCGGTCGGCGGTGTCGTCGTCCTCGCGGCCATCCTTGCCTTCGGCAGCCGCTCCAGCTTCGCACCCGAGCGGGTGTTGCTGGCGGGCATCGCACTCAACGCGCTCATTGACGCCGTCGTCGGCATCATGTCGGCGACCGGAGACCCGCGTGCGATTCTCCTTCTTGGCTGGATGAGTGGATCGACAGGCGGCACGACAGCGGGCGATGCGGCGCAGGCGGGCATGGCGGCCGCGGTCCTCGTCGCGGTGAGCCTCCTCGCCGTCCGCTGGCTCGCCGTCCTGCCTCTCGGCGGGCCGCAGGCACGGGCACTTGGCGTCCCGCTCGCGCGCTCGCGCTTCCTGCTGCTGCTCCTGGCCGCGGTATTGACGGCGGCCGCGACACCCGTGATCGGCCCCTTGACGTTCGTCGGCCTCATGGCTCCGCACATCGTGCTCGCCATGGGAGTCAGACAGCCATTGCCTGCGCTCCTGGGCGCGGCGGCCGCCGGCGCCGGCGTGATGGCGGTGGCAGACTGGCTCGCGCGCACGGCGGCCTTCCCTCTTCAGTTGCCAACCGGCCTCGTCGCCGCGATGGTTGGAGCGCCCTTTCTGATGGTGCTCCTCAATCGCCGGAGCACATTCCCATGATTGCTGAATCAGAAGGTCACGTCATGGCGCTCGAGGGTGTCACCGTCGAGGTGTCCGGCAATATTCTGCTCGAGCCATTGACCATGGCGTTTCCTGACAGCGGGATCGTGGGGCTGGTCGGCCAGAACGGGTCCGGGAAATCCACGCTGCTGAGAGTGCTTTCGCGCCAACTGGCGCCGACGCACGGCACGATCCGGTTCGGTGGCAAGCCACTGAAGTCCTGGGGTGAGCGCGACTTCGCCCGCAAGGTTGCCTACCTGCCGCAACACACCCCGCTGGCCGCCGGCCTGAAGGTCCGTGAGCTCGTCGCACTTGGCCGCTATCCGTGGCACGGCGCGCTCGGCCTCTTCCGGAGTGTCGATCGGGAGAAGGTGGACGAGGCCCTGACGCTCACGTCAACCGACGTCTTCGCCGACCGCCTCGTTGACACGCTCTCCGGCGGTGAGCGGCAACGCGTCTGGCTCGCCATGCTCATCGCGCAGGACGCCAGGCTGCTGCTGCTCGACGAACCGATCTCGGCCCTCGACGTCGCCCACCAACTCGAGGTCTTGGCGCTCGTGCGCCGTCTCAGCCAGGACAAGGGCATCGCCGTCGTGGTCGTCATCCACGAGATCAACCTGGCGGCGCGCTTCTGCGACGAGATCGTCGCCCTCAAGAGCGGGCGGCTCGTCGCTCATGGCCCACCCGACGAGTTCATGACGGCCAGGCGGCTCGAAGAGATCTACGACGTCAACATGGGCGTCTTTCCACATCCCGATACTGGCGAATCCATCGCCTTCGTCCGGACGCGGGATCGCTGAGCAGGCCGATCGCTAGAGGGGAACGCCAATCGCCCTGGCGATGTGGCGGTGCAGGGACTGGAGCGCAAGCTCGTTGCGACCGTAGACAACCGTGAAGCCCGCGGGCGCACTGACGAGGTTCGCATAGCCATCGACGGCGACGCGGTAGTCTTCCCGCGTAACGTCACTCTCCGCGTCGTCCTGGGCAAACTCGCCGGCACGGTCTCCATCCGCACGAACGCCGCGCAAGGCGTAGACCTCAATGCGGCAGGACATCGTGCCTGGCGTCTGGCCTGGAAAGATTCTGAACATCCGCACGAAGGCACCACCGGGCCCGCCCGATCCGACGACAACAACGGTATTGGGGAAGAGAAAGTGGACCCCGCCATAGTCGGCTTCCGGCCATTCGCTTTCGGGCAACCCGACCAGTGCCTTGACGCGTCTGTCCGGAAAATTGATCCGCCAGTGCGGCCCGAAATCATCGAACACGGCGACATTGCCATAGTGGCTGACACCGATCGTGGAGGCATGCAATGTGGCGAAGTGGTAGCCCTCGCCGTATGTGTCGAGGGCACATTTCCAGTTGCAGTCAGCGGCGAGCGAGCTCGATCTGATCGGCGCCGCGTCAGCCAGCTCGAGCTGCGCCAGCTCGGGAGCGAATGCGCCAAGGTACGCCGGAATGTCGAGTTCGTCCGACCCCGCCGCCGCCCGCACGAAGACGATGCCGTTCCACTCCGCCACGGGCACCTGAATGAGATTGCGCCGGCTCATATCGATGCCCTCGAAGCCCTGCCGGCCCGGCACCCCGACAAGAGAGCCATCGAGCTCGAAGGTCCAGGCGTGGAACGGGCACGTCATCCGGCCACGACGCTCGCAGGTCCCATCCGCGCCGGCGCGGACGAGCTTCGTGCCGCGATGCGTGCACATGTTGAGGAAGGCACGAAGGACGCCGTCCCTACCCCGCACAATGACGATGGACTGTCCGAACTCCTCGAACAGCAAGCTGTCGCCCGGCCTCGGGACAGCCCGTGACAGGCCGGCAACCAGGGGGACCTTGAGGAAGATCTCGCGTCTCTCCAGCTCCGCTCGCGCGGGATCCGTGTAGGCGGCCGGATCGTTCTCGAGGGGGCCCGACGCGAAATCGGTCGTCCCGCCTGCCGCGACATGCGCCACCATTCGGCGTTGGATGGCCCGCGCGACTCGCCGGCGCCGTTCGGCGCTATCGGCCGGTGTGATGTCGTTCATGAACTGTCCTTCTGCCGTCATGACGAGGGACTCATGCGGGTGGGTCCAGAAAACTATATCGTTGTTCGCGCGCCGGCCCGGATTTCGCCAGAGCGCGTGGTCGGATCCACAATGTTGCGAAACTCCATGACGCGTTCCGCGGCCGTCCCGTCGCATGTTCCTCCCGAGTGCGTGGTCGATGTCGATCTCTACCGGATGCCTGGCGCCGAACAGGACCTCCATTTTCCATGGAAGCAACTGCAGGATTCCTCGCCCCGAGGTCTCGTCTGGACGCCGCATAACGGCGGCCACTGGATCGTCACCCGGGGACGAGACATCGCGCGCATCTACGCCGACCACGAAAACTTTTCCTCGCACATCACCATCGTGCCGCGGCAATGGGGCGAGCGGTTCCCGCTGCGGCCCACGACGCTCGATCCTCCCGAGCATCGCCCGTTCCGGCGACGGCTCAATGCCGCCCTCTCCCCGGCGGTGGTCCGCTCCGCGCAGCCACGGATCCGGAAGCTCGCCATCGAGGCGATCGAGCGGATACGAATGCGCGGTCGATGTGAATTCGTCTCCGAGTTTGCCGAGCAGCTCCCGCTTGGCGTCTTCCTGCATCTTGCCGATCTTCCCGTGGATGGCGCGACCGGGCTTCCTGGCTATGCGGAGGATCCAATCCGGGCCGACGGCTCGACGACGGACGTCCCGATCATGGACAGGTTTGCCGGCTATCTGCGCCCCCATGTCATCGAGCGGCAGCGGCATCCCGGCGATGACCTGATCAGTCGATTGGTCGCCGGCGCGATGGACGATCGCGAGCTCACCGAAGACGAGGCGGTGGAGATCTCCACGGCCGTGCTGACCGGCGGCCTCGACACGATCGTGTCCTCCCTTGGCCTGATGATGGCCTTCCTCGCTCGCAACCCCGCGCACCGCCGCCGCCTGATCGCCGAACCGGCGACGATCCGGCCGGCCGTTGCCGAGATGCTGCGCCGGTTTCCCATCATGACCAAGGCGCGGCTCGTGACCCGAGACCAGGACATCGAGGGTGTGACGGTAAAGGCCGGCGAGATGATCGTGTTGCCGCCGCTGCACGGCCTGGACGACCACGAGTTCGACGACCCTCTGACGGTCGACTTCGATCGGCCGCCGGCACCGAATTCGACCTTCGGCAATGGTGTGCATCGCTGTCCAGGCGCGCTTCTCTCCCAGGCGGAGCTGGAGATCACGCTCGACGAGTGGCTCGCGCGGATTCCCGAGTTCGAGATCGATCCGGTTCGACCGCCGACGATGAAGGGCGGCGTCCTTGGCGCGCTCCTCACACTCGAGCTGCGGTGGGAGCCCATGGCGGCACACTCCCCTCGCTCGACAGCGTAGGGAACCTGAGTGCCAGATTCACACCTCCAGACACGCGCGACCCGCGAAGCGGAAGACACTCCCATTGCCGCTCTGGACGTAAGCCGAGTCGATCGTTTTCAAGCCAACACCCATTGGCCATGCTTCACCCGGCTGCGCCGGGAAGAGCCGGTGCACTTCTGCCCCGAGAGTGTGCATGGGGCGTATTGGTCCGTCACCCGCCTTGACGACATCCTCGCCGTGGAGACGAACCATCGCCAGTTCTCATCGGAACGGAACGTGATCATCGGAGACGTCCCCGCCACCTTCGACGCGACGCGTGCATTTGCGACGGCCGACCCGCCGGAGCACACGCGCGAGCGCAAGGCCGTCACGCCCGCGATGTCGCCACAGCGAGTGGCGACCCTCGAGGCACGGACCAGAGCCAATATCGGCGCGGTGCTCGACGGATTGCCACTGGACGAGACCTTCGATTGGGTGGAGCGTGTGTCGGTTGAGCTCACCACCCAGATGGTGGCGATGCTCTTCGACTTTCCCTGGGAGGAGCGGAGGCTGCTGCCCTACTGGTCAGAGGTACTGGTGACAACGCCGCAGGTCGGTGCGATCACGACGACAGCGGTGGAGCGCGACGCGATCGTCAACGAGTATCGCTCCAGGATTCTGGAGATGTGGCGCGCGCGCGCCGGCGAGTCGCCGGGCGACGACATCATCTCGGCCCTCGCTCACAACCCGGACACCGCGGGAATGATCGAGGACCCGTCGCATCTCATCGGAACGGTCTCGCTCGTGGCAGGTGCCAATGAAGCGTCGCGGGGCGCCCTGTCCGGAAGCATCGTCGCGTTCAATCAGTTCCCTGGAGAGTGGGAGAGATTGCGGGCCGACCCTTCTCTCGCCTCGAATGCCGCTGCCGAGATTGTCCGCTGGCAGACACCAATTTCCCACATGCGGCGGACCGCGGTGGAGGACGTCGAGTTCCGGGGCCGACTGATCCGCAGAGGCGACCGTGTGGTGATGTGGTACTGCTCAGGCAATCGCGATGAGGCCTATTTCGAGGACGGCGATGCCTTGCGGATCGCGCGTCCGAACGCGCGCCGGCATGTGGCGTTCGGCGGCGGCATCCATCGCTGCTTGGGCAGCCATGTCGCCGAGATGCAGCTTCGCGTCCTGCTGGAAGAGATCCTCAAGCGCTTCACGCTCGTCGAATTGGCGGCCGAGCCGAGGCGCAAGGCGTCAAACTTCTCCGCCGGCTTTGACCAGGTGCTGGTGCGGATTCCGTCGTGAACCGACGATGAGCCGGCCCTCCTTGTTGAAGTGAGCCGCCTATCCGTCAAAGAAGGCAATCGCGCGTTGGTCCATGCTTTCGCGCGGCGGGGCGTCGGGCGGGCAACCCGGGTCGTCGAAGGCCGCGTGGGGCACGCTGGTCGCGCGGCCTCGATCGGAATCAAAGCCCTTGAACACCAGCAATTCGTCGCGGGTCATGTTCGAGAAATAGCACCAGCGGTGACTCGGGTCGTAGCGGAACATGCTGTTCTCGAAACTGAACGCCTGCTCGCCCTCCGGATCGACCACGCAATCGGAGCACACCTGGTCGTGCGGTCCAACGCTGCGCGCGTCGCACACGGCGAGCGGCGTGTCCTGCGGTGGATCCGACAGGACCCGCCACAACGTATAGATGGCAAAGCGCCGGCCGAGGCGCTCCTTCGCCTCCTCACGCGGCAACATCCGCTCGACCCAGAAGCTGGACCCGGCCGGGTTGGGGCTGAAGTCGCAGTGGGCGAACCGCCCTGGAACCGTCGTTCCGTCCTTGCCGAAGCCGGGCGAGCGTTCGCTGCGGCGGATGACACCGCCGGTAAACGCCACCACCTTCGCCGCTCCGGTCAGCCTTCTCACCAGCTCCTCGAGCTCGCGGAGATAGATGTCGCGCACCAGCGCGGGATCGAAGAAATCCCCCACCGCGCTCCGGTGCGGCACGAGGGCAAAGCCCTCGCGGTCGAGCGAAAACGAGTCCGAGGCCGACCGTACATCCTCGACCCGCACGGCGCGCGCCTCGAGAGGTAGATTGTCCAGGTCCTTCCTGCGACCGTGGTAGATCGGCTTGCCCTGGCAGGGCCCGAGGTACGTAATCGTCGTCTCCAGGATTCGCCTTGTCATGCTCCTCCGCATTGTGGGAGGCATGAAATACTACCGTGACGGGCCTTTGGGCGGGGGACGGAGATGGACGAGAGCGAGCCGCTCCTTGCGGCACCGGCTACGGACGAGCCGACAGGCAGAGGCGCCGACGTCCCGAGCGACGCGGTGCGCGCTCGCTCCGTGCCGCCGCACTCATCTCGGGTTCAGCCGTCACAGGAGCGCCGCCAGTTCGGGCACGACTTCGACCTCACAGCCGCACGCGTTCCCGAGACGACGCTCGTCGGCTTCTTCGAGCGACAGGTCGCGCGAACGCCAACGAGCCTCGCGCTCGTCACTGACCACGAAGCACTGACTTACGCCGCGCTCGACGCACGCGCGAACCAACTCGCCTGGAGGCTCATTGCCGACGGTATCGGACCGGAGGATCTCGTCGCGATCTATCTGGACCCTTCGCCGGACATGCTCGTCGCGCTCCTCGCCGCTCTCAAGGCCGGCGCCGCGTACGTGCCGCTGGACACGAGGCATCCGGTCCAGCGCGTGGCCTTCATACTCGACGACACCACGCCCAGGCGGATCCTGACGAGCATCGACCTCAGCGCGCGTCTTCCGAATGTCGCGCGCCGCCTCGAGCTCGTCCTTGACGCCCCGGACGTTGCCACGGAGCTCGCCGGCTTCACGGCATCCGCTCCGACCGACGCCGATCGCGTCATGCCGCTGCGGCCCCAACACCTCGCATACGTCATGTGCACGTCGGGCAGCACCGGAACGCCCAAGGGTGTCGCCGTCACGAACGCCGGAGTCAGCAACGCCATTCATGCACGTGTCGCGTTCTACGGCGAGGAGATCAAGGCGCTCGGTCTTTGGTCATCCATATCGTTCGATATCGCCGTCGCGCAGATCTTCTGGGCCTGGTCATGTGGGGCGGCGTTGGTTCTTCCCCCGGCTCGCGCGGAAGACACTCCCGACGCCCGGTTCGAGCGGGAACTGCAGCAGGGCATCACGCATCTGATGCTGCCGGCAGCGCTCTACGCCCATCTCCTGGCGGCGCGGCACGGGCGCGACGCGCACGCACTGCGCGCGGTCGTTGTCGGAGGGAATGCGCTGCAGGCGCAGACGGTCAGACAGCATGGTGACATCTTCGGAGACGTCAGCCTGTTCAACGAATATGGCGTGACGGAGGCGTCCATCTGGAGCACGGTCTGGCGGTGCGGCGCCGGCTCTGACGGCGACACCTCGCCGATTGGCGCGCCAATCGCGAACACGCGCGTCTACGTGCTCGACGCGTCGCTGCGGCCGTGTCCCGTGGGAGTCGTGGGCGAGTTGTACATCGGCGGCGCTGGTCTCGCGCGCGGCTACTGGGCCAGGCCGGGGCTGACGGCTGAGCGATTCGTCGCCAGTCCCTTCGGGTGCGAGCCGGGTGAGCGGCTCTATCGTACGGGCGACCTGGGGGCCACTCGTGAAGATGGCGCGCTGATCTTCCATGGCCGCGTCGATCAGCAAGTCAAGATCCGCGGCTTCCGTATCGAGCCCGGCGAAATCGAGACGGCCCTGCTCCGCGAACCCGCGCTCGCCCAGGCGGCGGTCGTCGCGCGCGACGACGTCGCCGACGATCCGCGCCTCGTGGCCTATCTCGTCCCTCACAGGGACGCGACGCATGCGTCTGCACCGCTCGGTCTCCACTCTCTGCGCCAGCGCCTCGCCGCGTCTCTGCCGGACTACATGGTGCCGGCGGCCTTCGTCGTGCTCGACGCGTTGCCGCTCACCTCCAACGGCAAGCTCGATCGCCAGGCGCTGCCCGCGCCTCAAGGTTCGGGCCTGGCTGCCGACTATGTCGCGCCGGGCACGCCCGACGAGATCGTGCTGTGTGAGCTTGTCGCGGCATTGCTCGGGATTACGCGGGCAGGCCTCGCCGATCACTTCTTTCATCTGGGCGGCCACTCGTTGCTGGCCACGCGCCTGGCCGCGCGGATCCGCGTCCGGTTCGGCCGCGAGCTGCCGATCCGCACGATCTTCGATCGACCCGTGCTCGGCGACCTTGCCAAGGCACTGGACGCGCTCCCCAAGGCTGGTCCACTGTTGGTGCCGCAGCCACGGCCCGCCGTGCTGCCGATGTCATTCGCGCAGACACGGCTTTGGTTCCTGCACAAGCTCGAGGGCGCGAGCCCGGCGTATCACATCCCCGTGGCCGTTCGCCTGGCCGGCCCACTTGACAGGGCGGCCCTCGCCCTGGCGATCGAGGATGTGTGCCGCCGCCATGAGAGCCTCCGCACCCTGCTGGTTGAAGGCGACATGGGACCGGAGCAGCGCATCCTCCCGCCGTCCGCGGTCTCCGAGCCACTGCCAACGGTCACAAGCAGCATCCACACCATCGAGGACGACCTCGCGGCGGCGTCAGCGCGCGGATTTGACCTCACCACTGAACCCCCGTTGCGCGCCACGCTGTTCCGACTCGGCCCTGACGATCACGCGCTCCTGCTGCTCCTTCATCACAGCGCCGCGGACGGCTGGTCGATCGCGCCGCTCCTCGACGATCTGGCCAGCGCCTATGCCGCGAGAGTGATGGGCGCCGCGCCCGCTTTCCCCGCGCTGCCGATTCAATACGCCGACTACACCCTCTGGCAGCGCGCGCTGCTCGGCCGCGAGGACGACGGGGCCAGTCCACTCGCCCGTCAGATCGCGTACTGGACGAGGCAGCTTGCCGGCGTGCCCGTCGAATTGCCGCTGCCCACGGACCGGTCTCGACCCCAGACCCCAAGCTTCGCCGGTGGTGTCGTCGAGATCGCGTTGCAGCCGGCGTTGCACGCGCAGCTCCAGGACATGGCTCGTGCCCACGGCGCCACACTCTTCATGCTCCTGCAGGCGGCGCTTGCAGCGCTGCTGACCAGGCTTGGCGCCGGCACGGACATCGCGATTGGCTCCCCTATCGCCGGCCGGACCGACACCGCGCTCGATCGCCTCGTCGGCTTCTTCGTGAACACGTTGGTGCTGCGCACCGACACCAGCGGCAACCCGACGTTTCTCGAGTTGCTCGCACGCGCCCGCGCCACCTGCCTGGAGGCGTACTCTCATCAGGATCTCCCTTTCGAACGCGTGGTCGAGCTGCTCGACCCGCCTCGCGTGGTTGGCCGGCAGCCGTTGTTCCAGACCATGCTCGTCCTTCAGCCCACGACCCAGCCGCAACTGGCGCTGCCGGGTCTGCGGGCAGTCGCGCTCCCGCCTCGCGACCGCACCACCAAGTTCGATCTGGTGTTCACCTTCACGGAGACGCAGGACGCGGCCGGCCGGACCGCCGGACTGCTTGGTGAGCTCGAGTACAGCATCGACCTCTTCGATCGCCGTTCCGCCTCGCGCCTCGCCGAGCGGCTCACCCGTCTGCTGGAACAGGTTGCGGCTGATCCCTCCGTGCCCGTGCATCGACTCGAGATCCTGGCCCCCCTCGAGCGCCAACGACTCGTCCACGATTCTGGCGCCACCGCCCAGCGCGGCCCCGAGGCGACACTCGCCGACCGATTCGAGCGGCAGGTCGCACAGGCGCCGAACCGCGAAGCCTTGATCGTCGAAGACGCGGCGCTGACCTACGCCGTGCTCGACGCGCGTGCCAATCAGCTCGCCTGGCGGCTCCTCGCCGAGGGCATCGGACCCGAGGACTTCGTCGCAATCTGCCTGGAGCGCTCGTTCGAGATGGTCGTCGCTATTCTGGCGACTCTCAAAACCGGCGCCGCCTATGTCCCGCTCGACCCAGACACACCTGCCGCGCGTCTCGCGTTCATGCTGGCCGACGCTCGACCCCGGCGGCTCCTGACGACAACCAGGCTCGCCGCGCGGTTTCCGGTCGCGACACCAGCCCTCCGCCTCGACGACCCGGCGGTCGTGTCGGATCTCGCCCGCCTCCCTGTCGCCGCACCGGGCGACGCCGATCGCCCCACGGCCCTGCAACCGGCACACCCCGCGTACCTGATCTACACCTCGGGCAGCACGGGCCGTCCCAAAGGTGTCGTGATCACTCAGCGAAATGTCGTCCGGCTGTTCGACGTGACGAGGCGTTCGTTCCGCTTCGACGAGAACGACACCTGGACGATGTTTCACTCGTACGGTTTCGACTTCTCGGTGTGGGAGCTCTGGGGCGCATTGCTCCACGGTGGGCGTCTGGTCATCGTGCCCAAGGACGTCGCCAGGTCCGCCGAAGCGTTTCGAGCCCTTCTCGTCCGCCACGCCGTAACGGTGCTCAACCAAACACCTTCGGCCTTCTACCGTTTGACACAGGCAGACGAGGAGGCGGGCGAAGCGGCGGAGAGTCTTGCGCTCCGCACGGTCGTCTTCGGCGGTGAGGCACTCGATCTTCGCCGATTGGATCGCTGGTACACGCGTCATGCCGAGAGTCGTCCACGGCTCGTGAACATGTATGGCATTACGGAGACCACCGTCCACGTCACCTACATGCCGCTCGACCGCGAGCTTTCGGCCTCGAGCGCCGGCAGCCCGATCGGCGTCGGGCTGTCCGACCTGCGTGTGTACGTGCTCGACGCGGGGTTGCAGCCGTGCCCGGTTGGCGTCTTCGGAGAGGTGTATGTGGCCGGCGCCGGTCTCGCGCGCGGTTACTGGGACCGGCCCGGGCTGACCGCCGAACGGTTTGTCGCCAATCCTTTTGCGAACGAGCCGGGCGAGCGGCTTTATCGCTCGGGCGATCTTGCCGCGTGGCGGCACGATGGCTCTCTAACCTTTCGTGGCCGCGCCGACCAGCAGGTCAAAATCCGCGGCTTCCGGATCGAACCCGGCGAGATCGAAACCGTCTTGCTGCGCGAGCCCGCCATCGCCCAGACGGCAGTCGTCGCCCGCGAGGATCTGACTGGCGACCAGAGCCTCGTTGCCTACCTCGTGCCCCGGACGGATCCATCAGGAGAGGCTGGAGCCATCGATCTCCTGGCCCTGCGCGCGCGCCTCGCCGCGGTATTACCGGACTACATGGTGCCGGCGGCGTTCGTCGTCCTGGACGCGCTGCCGCTGACGCCCAACGGGAAGCTGGATCGCGCGGCGTTGCCCGCACCTGAAGGGTCCGGCCTGGCCACCGGCTATGTGGCACCGGCGACGCCAGACGAGATCGTGCTCTGCGAGCTGGTTGCCTCGCTGCTCGGCGTGGCGCGAGTCGGGCTCGCCGATCACTTCTTCCATGTCGGCGGCCACTCATTGTTGGCCACCCGCCTGGCCGCGCAGATCCGGCATCGACTCGGGCGTGAGCTGCCGATCCGCGCGATCTTCGACACGCCGGTGCTGGGGGATCTGGCGCGCGCGCTCCGCACGCTCCCGAAGGCCGGCCAGCCGCTGGGGCCGCAACCCAGGCCCGCGGTGCTGCCGCTGTCCTTCGCGCAAGCACGATTGTGGTTTCTCCACCAGCTCGAAGGCGCGAGCTCGCTGTACCAAGTCCCGGTCGCGGTCCAACTGACCGGCGCGCTCGACGTCCCGGCGCTGGCCCGAGCGCTGGACGATGTGCGGGCGCGCCACGAGAGTTTGCGCACGCTGCTCGTCGACGACGACGATGAGCCGGAGCAGCGCGTGCTGCCAGCCGACTCGCTCCCCACGCTGCTGCAGATTGTGACGAGTACTGCCGGTGCCGTGGACGACGAGCTCGAAGTGGCAGCCGCGCGCGGCTTCGATCTCGCGAAGGAAGTCCCATTTCGCGCCACGTTGTTCCAGCTTGGGCCCGACGAGTACGCGCTGCTGCTGCTCCTCCATCACAGCGCCGCGGATGGCTGGTCGATCGCGCCGCTGCTCGACGACCTCGCGACCGCCTATGCCGCGCGGGTGACGGGGACGGCGCCGGCCTTCCCGCCGCTGCCGGTTCAGTACGCCGACTACACCCTCTGGCAGCGTGCCTTGCTCGGCCGCGAAGAGGACCCGGCCAGTCCGATCGCCACGCAGATCGCCTACTGGACCACGCAGCTCGCCGCGCTGCCCGTGGAGCTGGCGCTGCCCACGGATCGGCCGCGGCCGCGGACGCCGAGCTATGCGGGCGGCGTCGTCCAGATTGCACTGCCGCCCGCGTTGCAGACGCAGCTGCGGGAACTGGCCCGCGCGCACGGCGCCACGCTCTTCATGCTGCTGCAGGCGGCGGTTGCGACGTTGCTCGCCAAGCACGGCGCGGGCACGGACATTCCCATTGGCGCCCCCATTGCCGGCCGGACCGAAGCCGCACTCGATTCGCTCGTCGGCTTCTTCGTCAATACGCTCGTGCTGCGCACCGACACCAGCGGCGACCCGACGTTTCTCGAGCTGCTCGCGCGCGCCCGCGCCACTTGTCTCGAGGCCTATGCGCGCCAGGATCTGCCGTTCGAGCGCCTGGTCGAGCTGCTCGACCCGCCGCGCGCGGTTGGCCGCCAGCCGCTCTTCCAGACCATGCTCGTCCTGCAGCCGACGGCGCTGCCGGAACTGCGGCTCCCGGAGGTCACCGCGCGTCCGCTCGCGCCCATCCTCCGCACCACCAAGTTCGACCTGTCGTTCACCTTCGCCGAGGGGGTGGCGTCACCCGGCCAGCCTGCCGGCCTCACGGGCGCGCTCGAGTACAGCGCCGATCTCTTCGATCGCGCCTCCGCCGCGCGCCTCGCCGCACGCCTGACGCGCCTGCTGGACCAGATTGCCGCCGACCCGTCGATGCCGCTGCATCGGCTCGACCTCCTCACCCCCGACGAGCGCCGCCAGGTCGTGCACGACTTCAACGCCACGGCCGCGCCGCTCCCCACCGCGACGCTGATCGATCGGTTCGAGCGCCAGGTCGCACAAACGCCGGACCAGCCCGCGCTCGTCGCGGCCGATGGCGGACGGCTCACCTACGCCGCGCTGAACGCACGCGCCAACCAGCTCGCGTGGCGGCTGCTCGCCGACGGCATCGGGCCCGAAGACCGCGTCGCCATCTGTCTCGAGCGCTCGCCCGCGCTGATCGTGGCCGTCCTGGCGACACTCAAGGCCGGCGCGGCGTTTGTGCCGCTCGATCCCGACGCGCCTGTCGCCCGCCTCGCGTTCTTGCTCGCGGATGCCACGCCCGCGCGGCTCCTGACGACCAGCGGCCTCGCCGCGCGGCTCCCCGACGTCGCGTCCGGCCTCGCCATCTGCCTCGATGCGCCGGCGGTCATGACGGATCTCGCGGGCTTCCCGGTCGTGTCCCCGACCGACGCCGATCGCGTCACGCCGCTGCGACCGCAGCATCCGGCGTACGTCCTCTACACCTCGGGCAGCACGGGGCAGCCGAAGGGCGTCGCGATCGCGCAGCAGAGCCTCGCCCACTACATCGCGCTCGTCGGCGACCGCCTCGGGCCCCACGCGGCGCGTATGCCGCTCTTCACGTCGATGGCCTTCGACCTGACGCTGACAACGCTCTTCGCGCCGCTCTGCAGCGGGGGCCAGATCGAGATCGTCGCCACCACCCATCCCGCCGAGGCCCTCGCCGCAGTCTTTGGACCTGGCGCGACGGCGACCGCCGTCAAGCTCACGCCCTCGCACCTGGCGCTCCTGGCGACGCAGCCTGTCACCCCCTCCGCCATCGCCATCGCCATTGTCGGCGGCGAAGCACTCACCAGTGCCCAGGTGGCGACGCTCGTCGCGCACTGCCCCGCGATTCGCATCGTCAACGAGTACGGCCCGACGGAGACCACCGTCGGGGCCACGGCTGGCGCGGTCACCACGGAGGATCTCCACATCGGGCGGCCCTATCCCAACACGCGCGTGTATGTGCTCGACGCGGCGCTGCAGCCGTGTCCGGTGGGCGTGACGGGCGAGTTGTACCTCGCGGGCGTGGGCCTGGCCCGTGGCTACTGGAACCGGCCGGCGCTGACGGCCGATCGCTTCGTCGCCCATCCGTTCGCGCTGGGGTCGGGCGAGCGTCTCTATCGCAGCGGTGACCGCGCCGCGTGGCGCGCCGACGGCACGCTCCTCTTCCATGGCCGCGGCGACCAACAGGTCAAGATCCGCGGCTTCCGGATCGAGCCCGGCGAAATCGAAGCCGCGCTCCTCCGCGAGCCCGCCATCGCGCAAGCGGCGGTGCTCGCCCGCGTGGACCACGCCGGCGACCCGCGCCTCGTCGCGTACCTCGTGCCGCACGCGGCGGCGCGCGCCGCGGACGCCTCAGCAGAGGCAGCGGCCAGGGTGACCCGTGCCCGTCAGGCCGAGCACGCAGGGCCGGGCACGCACCCACCGGACGCGACCCCGGCGCTCGATCTCCAGGCCATCCGCACACGCCTCACCGCGCAGCTGCCGGCGTACATGGTGCCGGCGGCGTTCGTGGTCCTCGACGCGCTGCCGCTGACGCCCCACGGCAAGCTCGATCGCGCGGCGCTCCCCGCCCCCGAAGGCGCGGGCCTCGCCGCGGGCTACGTGGCGCCGACCACGCCCGAGGAGATCGTGCTTTGCGAGGTGGTGGCCGCACTCCTCGGCCTTGCACGCGTCGGCGTCGCCGACAATTTCTTCCATCTCGGCGGCCACTCACTGCTCGCCACGCGTCTGGCCGCGCAGGTCCGCGCCCGCCTCGGCCGCGAGCTGCCCCTCCGCACGATCTTCGACACGCCGGTGATCGGAGAGCTGGCGCAGGCCCTTCGAGCCTCCAACCCGCTCGTCGACGAGGCACCACCGCTCGTCGCCGATCCCGAGGCGGCGTTCGCGCCGTTTCCCCTGACGCCTGTGCAGGAGGCCTACTGGCTCGGACGCCAGCGCCTGGTCGCCCTGAGCGACGTGGCCTGTCACGTCTATGTCGAGCTGCGCCTGCGCCAGCTCGATGTCGCCCGCCTCACGGACGCGTGGCGCGCGGTCATCGATCGGCATCCCATGTTGCGCGCGGTCATGGCGCCCGACGGCACCCAGCGCCTCCTCGCGGAGGTGCCGCCCTTCGTCATTCCGTGGAGCGACCACCGCGACGCCGCCGACGCCGAGGCCGCCGCCGGTGCGGTCCGCGACGCGATGTCGCATCAAGTGCTGCCGTACGATCGCTGGCCGCTCTTCGACATCCGCGTCACGCGGGTCGCGGCGACAGACTGGCGGCTGCACCTCAGTCTCGATGCGCTCCTCCTCGACGGCGAGAGCAACAACCGATTGCTCCAGGAAGTCTTCGACCGGTACCACGGGCGAACCGTGCCCGAGTCAGCGCCCACCACCGCGCTGACCTTCCGCGACTACGTGC
>JAKFXY010000095.1:0-3302 GCA_021731165.1 Acidobacteriota bacterium
CCTGTTTCATGCCGACCACGTTGTCGCCGCCAATGCCGTACCGCACCGTGAGCAGGGCCTCGTCGGCGGGGATCCCGTGTTCGGCCAGCCGCGCGAGGTCGTATCTCACGTCCGTGTAGTAGCCGTCGGAGATCCGCTCGGCCAACACGTACTTCGTGCCTGGCAGATCGCGCAGCATGGCCTCGATCGCCTGCGAGATGCGTTCGATCTCGGCCACGTCCGGGCCCTTCACCTTGATGCCGACCGGCGTCTGTATCCCGGTCGTCTGCATCATCACGCGCGCGCGGATGGGCTGTACCCAACTGTTGACGTAACCGACGACCTGCATGGCCGCGTCCATCTCGGCTACGAGGCTCGCCTTGGTCATGCCCGGCCGCCACAGGGCTTTCGGCTTGAGGAGGATCGTCGTCTCGATCATCGACACGGGCGCCGGATCGGTGGACGTGTCAGCACGGCCGAGCTTGGCGAACACCCGCTCGACTTCGGGAATCGATTTCAACTTGCGATCCATCTGCTGCACGATCCAGCCGGCCTCGCGCGTGGGAAGGCCCGGCAGGGTCGTGGGCATGTACAGGACCGAGCCTTCGTCCACGTCCGGCAGGAAGTCGCGCTCGAAGCCGCGCAGGACCACCACGGCCGCGACGACCACGAGCAGCCCGCTCGCGGTAAACGCGTAGCGGTGACGAATCACCCAGCGGAGCGAGGCTGCGTAGAGCCTGACGGGCCTGGCCTCCTGGTAGCTGTGCGGTGCCGAGGATCGCCGCATCAGGGCCCAGACGAGCACGATGGCCGCAATGAACGCCGTCAGCTCGAACAGCTCCGCTCTGAAGTCCGGCCCCACGACACGCGCCAGCCCCGCCGCGGAGAGCAGAACCGCCCCAACCCCGGCGCCGGCCAGCGCATAACGGTGCCGGCCCAGCGCGCCCGCGAATGCCCGCACCCGTCCAGGTGCCACAAGGGCGCGCGCGCCACCCCGCTCGAACACCCACACCATGATGATGGGCAGCAGCAGGATTGTCAGGAGCGTCGACAGTGCCACCGCAAACGTCTTGCTGTACGCGAGTGGATCGAAGAGTCGAGCCTCCCGGGCTTCCAGGAAGAACACGGGCAGAAACGAGGCCACGATGATCAGCAGGGAAAACAACAGCGGCCTGGCCACACGGGCGATCGACTGGAGGATGACCTCGCGCTGCTCGGCGCGTCCGATGGTGCCATGCGTGGCAAGCTCGGCCGCGCAGTTCTCCACGATCACGATCGTGGCGTCCTCGATCGCACCAATGGCGATGCAGAGGCCGGCCAGGGAGAACAGATTGATCGTCTGGTTGAATCCAGCGAGCGGCAGCACCGTGAACAGCGTGCTCAGGAGGAGAATCGCTATCGGTCCGGCCGCCGACCGCACGTTGCCGAGGAAGAGCACCGTGACCAGGATGAGCACGACCAGCTCGGACC
Source organism: Acidobacteriota bacterium (assembly GCA_021731165.1). Classification (GTDB taxonomy): domain Bacteria; phylum Acidobacteriota; class Vicinamibacteria; order Vicinamibacterales; family UBA2999; genus JAKFXY01. The sequence goes on from JAKFXY010000095.1 coordinate 1,450, forward strand.
CCAGCGTGGCGAGGAACTGCTTCAGCGTCGCCCAGATCCAGGTCGAGCGATCGTAGGTCGTGACGATCTCGATGCCTTTCGGGAGCCCGCCGCGCACGGTCGCGAGCTTCTGCTCGATGGCACGGGTCACCGAGAGCACGTTCTGGTCCTGCTCCATGATGGTGATACCGCCCACCACCTCGCCGGTACCGTCCAGGTCGGCGGTGCTGCGCCGCAGGTCGTAGCCGACCTGCACGTACCCGACGTCCTTGAGCTGAATGGAGGAGCCGTCCGCCCGTCGGCCGAGCACCAGGTATGCGAGCCCGTCGGCGTTCTCGCTCTCGATCACGCCTCGCAACTGGTACTCCCGGTTCGTCACCTCGATCGTGCGACCGCCGACCTCCTGGAAGACCGCCTGTAGGGCATCGATCACCTGGCGGATGGACAACCCGTTGGCCGCGAGCAGCGGAGGAAACAGCTTCACCTGGTACTGCTTCTCCAGCCCCCCGACCGACGCCACTTCCGCCACGCCAGGCACGCTCTGCAGCGCCGGCTTGATCTGGCTCTCGTTCAACAACCTGAGCTCGCGGAGGTCCCTCAGCTTTTCGCGATCCACCAGCGCGTACTGATAGATCCAGCCCATGCTGCTCGCATTCGGCCCGAGCGTCACCACGGCATCGGGCGGCAGCTGCGGCCGAATGGCGTTGATGCGATCGGTCACGAGCTGCTGTACGCGTCCGCGCTCGGCGCCATCCGCCAGGATGACGTAGATGAACGAGTAGCCCATGTGGGAGGCGCCGCGTATGGCCTGGATGTCCGGCGAACCGGCCAGCGCCCTGATCAGCGGCTCGGTGACGTTCGACTCGATGAGCTGTGGGCTTCGCGCCCACTTGACGTAGACGACCACCTGCGGATCGGAGATATCGGGAATCGCGTCGAGAGGGGCCCGCATCGCCACGTACACGCTCGCGATCACGCCCGCCAGCAGCAGGATCCAGACAAGCGCCCTGAAGCGAATGACGATCCGCAGCAGGCCGACGATCATGGCGCGCTCCGCGCGGCGCCCTTGAGCTTGTACTCGGAGTCGATGAAGAAGCTGCCGAAGGTGACGACCTGCTCGCCTTCACGCACTCCCTCCAGCACCTGTGTATACAGCTCGCCCTGGATGCCGGTCGTGACCACCTGTGGCTCGTACCGCCCAGCCTCCCGCTGTACGTAAACCACCTGGGAGCCCCCCTCCTCGATGATGGCCTCGTTGGGGACCGACAGGAACTCGCCGTGGTCGGCGATGATCTCCACGAGGTACAGCGTGGTGTTCTTGCGGCCCGTCGCCGTGAGTGTGACCTCCACGCGCACACGACGACCCTCGGCCGCAACCGCGGAGACACGTGCCTGGAACATCGAAGAACGGGATTCGACCGGGAAGGTACGCGCGCGCTGGCCGACCTTGAGCGATGCAGCCTCGACGGGGGAGACGTACGCCGTGACGACCTTGCCGGCGGTATTCAGGGGCCCGGCTGCGCGCACCCACACCTGCACCGGGCGTATCGCGACCTCGGTCAGCGTCAGGGTGAGGTCAACGGCTTGGGCTTGGGAAACAGTGGTGCCGCGCGGGCTCGTCCGTATGCGGGCTCGATTGTCCTGCGCGCCGGCGCCACCGGCGGCGCAGGACAGTATGAGAAACAGCGCGAGCGTCGGTGCAGGTTTCAGTGACAGTAATTATCCTTGCTATCCATGATATGCGTACCCCACGGGTACAAACCGACGTTCATCACCTTCTCGAACTTGTTCGTCTTCGCATCGATGATGACCACGGCATTCTCCGTGGAATCCGCCAGATACAGCTTCTCGTCGGCGGTGTCGGTCGTGGCCGT
>JAKFXY010000095.1:3864-34445 GCA_021731165.1 Acidobacteriota bacterium
TCGGCAAAGCCGGGGATCGTCTTGATCTTCGACAGCGACACCATGTCGATCACCGCGACCGAGTCTCCATCGGGGTTGCCCTGGTAGTACCACCGGCTATCCGGCGAGAACGACAGGTGCTCGGGCGCGATGTCCACTGGAATGACCTTCACCAGTTGAAGGGTCCTCGTGTCGATGACATAGGCCTTGTTGGCGCGTGTGCCGCCGGTGACGACGTAGCGGCCGTCCGGCGACATCATGGCCATGTGCGGATTCACGTTGTTGCCGAGAAAGGTCCTTCCGATCATCGTCTTCGTCTTGATGTCCATGAACCCGATGTCGTTTGAATCACGGTTCACGATGATGACGACAGATGTCGGATCCGTGATCTTCACGGCCGGGGCTTGCGCATCGAGACCGACCGTGGCGGCGGCGGCACTGACGAATGCGACAACCCCGCCGAGAACCAGGCGCCGTGCTGTATCAAACATGATGTCTACTCCTGACCCGCGATGAACTATCAGAACGAGGCCTGCAGCCGCACGCCCGGCAACAGGTACCCGAACCGGCCCTCTTCTTCGGGTGAATCGAGAACGTGCTGGAGGGTGAACGAGAGACGCAGCCGTTCGGTCAACTGAAAATTGTAGAACCCTTCCGTCAGCTTCTCCTGGTTCCCCGACAACAGCTTCATCTGGGCGTATCCCACCCCCCAGGTGTCGAGAGGATTGAACACGAGGCCGCCGCCAAAGGAGAGGCCGCCGCTGGCGTAGTGATCACGTCCCCCATCCACTTCCTGGGTACCGTAGCGGCCAAACGCGGTGACCACGGGCGAGAGCTTCTGATCGAGGCTGACGCCCACGGCGTGCCGTTGGGTGGCCGCGCTGTTGTCGGTGCGAAACCAAAGCCGGTAGTGTCCTTCAGGCAACGAGAACGGCGTCGCCACATACCCCACCTCGGCCAGCGAATAAATCGAATCCGACAGGCTGGTCGCGTCCGGATTGCTCTGCTGCACGCCGAAACGGAAGCTCAGCCCGTTCTTGGGATCGAAGTCGGCGACAAGTCCCGTGCCGTTGACCGCGAGTCCGAGCATCTGATTGTTGACCAGGGCGTCGCTCAGGAATTGCGTGGTCTCGTCGTTGGCGGCGGCGTTGCGGTCGAAGTAGTTCGTGAGATCGAGTCTGCCGGCCGTCACTCCCAGACGCTGACCGAAGAACTCGGTGCGGAGCCAGGCTTCCCGCAGGTTCAGCTCGTTCTGGTTCACAAGGCGTGCCGTGTAGCCGTTGAGCAGCGTCAGGGAGGGAATCTCACGATCCGGCGGGGCCCCACTCAGCGCCACCACGTCGGCAAAGAACGTGGTGTACTGCGCCAGCTTGGCGGTGAAGAAGAGGTCGGCCGACGCCAGCGCATAGGCCCGCTTGTCCGGGCGTGGGGCCTCCCCCTTTGTCCGGCCCGCCGCCTGCGCCACGGTCGTCGCATCGATGCCGAGGCGCACACTCCGCTCGTCGGCGTCCGCCATCGCTTCCTCGATCTTCTCGTTGATCGTCTGGCGACGGTAGACCCGCTCACGCTGATAGGTGACCGTCCTCTCGGCGCCGGGAACCGGCTGGTCGGTCTCAATGCCATTGGGATCCACGTACACCTCAACGCGCTTGACCCGTGTTTCGGGCTCCGACAGCACGGCGCTCGACTCGAGATCGCCCAGCCGCTTCTCGAGCTGTTCGATGCGGTCGAGCAGCGTTTGCCGCTCGCTGTCCGCGTCGCCGGCTTCGAGCGTGGCGTCAACCTGCAGTGCGGCGTTGGCCGCTACCGAGACGCCCGCCTGCCTGAACATCTTGAACCCGCCAAGTTGTACGGTGACGTCGTAGGTACCGGGCGGCAGGCTTGGCAGCAAGTAGCGTCCCTGGTCGTCGGTTGACGCGCTGAACTGCGTGCCGTTCGTGCTGTTGGTGGCCGCCACCGTTGCACCGGCGACCACGCCTCCGCCGGTCTTGGAAACGGTGCCGGCCACGCTGCCCTGATCTGGCGCCGGCATCCGCATCCCGGGCATGTTGGGCATCCCCGGCATCTGCGTCTGTGCCGCGGCCGTACCCGACACGCTGATGACGGCAGCGACCAGCAGCCGAATGAGTCGTCCGTCTGCTCTCATTGACATCCTCGTAATTCCTCTCAAATACAACAGATGAGGTACTAGTACCCGAGGCGACGAGGCCCGCACCTGAAGAGTTCCTGAACTTTTAGTAGGGATCGTGGCGCCGATACCCTGGCTCATCCAGCTCATCCTCACGCCGCAACCTCGCCGGCATTCCCACCCGCGGGCCGCCCGAAGCGCAGATAGAGCGCCGGCACCACGAACATATTGAGCAACGTCGAGGTTGTCAGGCCGCACAGGATGACAATCGCCATCGGCGTCTGAATCTCGCTGCCCGATTGTCCCCCGCCGAGCGCCAGCGGTATCAACGCAAGGCCGGCCGCCATCGCCGTCATCAGGATGGGCACCAGGCGCTCCCCAGCCCCGCGTTCCACCGCCCGACGGAAGTCGGTGACACCCTCCTCCCGCATCAGGTGCTGGATGTGCGACACCAGCATGATCCCATTGCGCGTCGCGATGCCGAACAGCGTGATGAACCCGATCATCGTCGCGACGTTCAGCACCCCGCCAGCGAGGAATACTCCGGCCACGCCGCCGATGAGCGCGAGTGGGAGGTTCACCATCACGATGAGCGCATCACGCGCCCGGCCGAAAGCAACCACCAGCAGCATGAACAAGCCCGCGATCACCAGCACGCCAAGCCCAAGGAGCCGCTGCGACGCACTCTGTTCGCTCTCGAACTGTCCCCCGTACTCGACGCGGTAGCCCGCCGGCATGGGGACACCCCGCGCCACGGCACGCTGAATGTCCGCGACCACGCTGCCGAGGTCTCGCCCCGCGACATTGCAGGAGATGACGATGCGGCGCTGAACGTTCTCGCGGAGCACCATGTTCGGCCCTTGCTCCCGTCGCACGTCCGCGAGCAACCGCACTGGCACCACCGCACCGATCGGCGTGTCGATCGGCAGGTCCGCCACCTGCTCGAAGTCGGCGCCGGCAGCCGGGTCGAACTTGACGATTAGATCGAACGCGGTCCCCCGGTCGAACACGCGGCCGACGGTGGCGCCCGCGAAGCTGGTCTCAATCGCCTCCGTGACATCTCCAGGCCGCAGCCCGTATCGGGCGATCATCGGACGGTTCAGGATGAACCTGACGAATGGCACGTCCATCTGCTGCTCGAGCGAGAGGTCGGCCACGCCGGGCACGGCCGCCATGGCAGCACGAACGCTCTCGCCCAGGCGCCGCAGCGTGCTCAGGTCGTCGCCGAACACCTTCACGGCGATGTTCGCCCGCGTGCCAGACAGCATGTGGTCGATCCGGTGCGAGATCGGCTGCCCAATCGTCACGTTGGTCCCCGGCAGCGTGGAGAACTGGCGTCGCAGCTCGGCGAGCAGCTCCTCGCGCGGCCGTCCCGTTTCCCGTAGACCCACGTCGATCTCCGCCGCTTCGACTCCCTGCACGTGTTCGTCGTACTCGGCGCGTCCGGTCCGCCGCGCGGTGGCCACCACTTCGGGCTGCGAGAGCAGAATGCGCTCCACGCGGTTGCCGATCTCATCGGACTTGGCGAGCGAAGTGCCTGGCAGCGTGTTCGCCTGCACGGTCAGACTCCCCTCGTGAAACTCAGGCAGAAAAGCCGTGCCTGCTGTGGTGAGCGCGAATGCCGCGCCTCCGAGCAGCACAAGCGCCAATGCGACCACGGGCACCGGATGGTTCATCACGGGCGGAAGAAGGCGAGCAAACGCGGACTTCAGTGTGCGCGTCAACCAGCCATCGTGCCCGCGCTGGATCGACGGCGCATTGGGAAGAAACGCAAAGCAGAGCGCCGGCGTCACGACGATCGCGACAGCGAGCGAGGCCATCAGCGCCACGATGTAGGAGACCGCCAGCGGGCTCAGCAACCGGCCTTCGATACCCGCCAGACCGAAGATCGGCAGGAAGACCATGGCGATGATGATCGTGGCGAACACGATCGACGACCGGATTTCCAGTGTCGCGTCGCGTACGACGACCGCCGACGGACGCCGCTCTGCTTCGGGTCGCGCCCGGTTCTCCCGCAGCCGTCGGACGACGTTCTCGACGTCGATGATGGCATCGTCCACCAGCGCCCCGATCGCGATGGCCATCCCGCCGAGCGTCATGGTGTTGATGCTGCCGCCGAATGCGCGGAGGACGAGCACGGCCGCGGCGAGTGAGAGCGGCATGGCGGTCAACGTGATCGCTCCCGCCCGCATGTTCGCCAGAAACAGAAAGACAATCGCGACCACGAGGATGCCACCGTCTCGCAGGGCGCGAACGACGTTGTCCACCGCCACCTCGATGAAGTCCGACTGCCGGAAGATTCGCCGGTCGATCGTCATCCCGCGCGGCAGTTCCTGCTGGAGGGTGTCGAGCGCGCGGTCGAGCCGCTCAGTGACCTCGATGGTGTTGGCGCCTGGCTGCTTCTGCACGCCGACGATGACCGCGGGTTTGCCGCTTCTGGATCCTTCGCCGCGCTTGAAGGCCCCTCCTTCGCGGACATCGGCGACGTCGCGCACGAGCACGGAGCGGCTGCCGCGCAGCGCCACGACCGTGTCACCGATCTCTTCAGGAGTACGGACGCGGCCGATCGCCTCGAGCACGTACTCCTGCGCGCCCTCGGTATAGATGCCGGCGGACGCGTTCTGACTGGCGCCTCTGACCGCCGACAGCAGTTCCGTCAGCGACACGCCGTTCGCGCGAAGGCCGGCGGGATGGGCAATCACCTGGAACTGACGCTCGGCTCCGCCGATAGGCGTCACCTGAGACACGCCCGGCACGGCCAGCAGGCGTCGCCGCACGGTCGTGTCCGCAATCGTCCGGAGCGTCAATGGATCATCTGCCTCGGATGAAATCGCGAAGAAGAGGATCTCACCCATGATGGACGACACCGGCGCGAGCACCGGCCGCTCCACCTGCGGCGGCAGCGTACCGCTGACGAGCGACAGCTTTTCCGAGACGAGCTGGCGCGCCTGAAAGATGTCCGTCCCCCAATCGAACTCGACCCAGACGACGGCAATGCCCACCGCCGTGGCCGAGCGGACCCGCCGCACGCCTGACGCCCCGTTGATCGCGCTTTCGATCGGGAACGTCACGAGCGATTCCATCTCCTCGGGGGCCATCCCGTGCCCCTCCGCCAGAATCGTGACCGTCGGCGCCGTCAGGTCTGGGAACACGTCGATCGGCATCTGCCGCGCGGTCCATGCGCCGGCGGCGAGGAGCAGCACGGAGAGGCCGATGACGATCCAATGGTGGTCAATCGACCACTGAATGATGCGTTTCATGACGGCCCCTTAGTGAACGTGCCCCTCGGCCGGCAGCCCCTTGGCTGCCGACGCGAGCTGAATGTCGTAGGCGCCTCGCGTGACCACGCGATCGCCTGGCATGACGCCGGCGCGGATGCCCACGAGGTCGCCATCGCGTGCGGTGATTTCGACAGATCGGCGCCCGAAGCTCTCGCCTCCGATCTGAACGAACACGTACGGCCGGCCGGACTCCATGAGAACCGCTTCGCGAGGAACGACCGGGACGCGCTGTGTGCCACCGGTATAGATGACCGCCGTACCGGTCTGCCCGATCAGGAGTTGCCCGTCGCGGTTGTCCACCTCGATCTGCACCGGCAGCGCGCGGGTCCTGGGATCGAGGATGCCCGCGTCATGCACGTGCTCCGGCTTGAGCACGATCGGATCCGGCCGACCCGGTATCTCTAGCTCGAGCCCCGAGATTGCCCGTGAGAGCGGCGCATCGCCAGGCGGCATCTGTGCCTGCAACTCGACCTCGTCGGTCCGTACGATGCGGAAGAGCGGGGCGCCCTCGTCGTACGACGCGCCGAGGGATGCGAACACCTCCGCGACGCGGCCGGCGATCGGCGCGCGAAGCACGAACGCGTTCCCGGAGGCGCCGCTGCCGCCGCTGCCGAGAACCTGGTCGCGCTGCGCCAGTCGGGCCCGCGCGGCATTCAGACGCGCGTCGGCAATCGAGGACGCGCGTCGCGCGTCTTCGACACGCCGCCCAGGGACAGCACGCTCCGCGAGAAGTCGCTCGGCGCGTGCAAGGTCCGCGGTTGCAGCGTCCAGCACTGCCTGCGCTTCCGTGACGGCCGCCGCCAGCGTCGCACGGTCATCACCGCCCTCGGATAGCCGGGGCTCCAGCCGTCCGAGCACCTGGCCGGCTGATACGCGGTCACCAACCGATGGCAGCGTCGTGGACGCATAACGCCCATCGGCGGGAGCCCCCACGATGGTATCGCCGCCGGTCACCGGCTCGATGGCCGCAGGCACGCGGATGGCTATACGCACGTCCGCCTCGCGTACCTGAATGGTCGCGAACGGATTCGTCCACTGCTGCTCCTTGAGGTAGGCGATGGCAGCCGCGTCCCCCTCGGGGCGACTCTCGGCGTCCGCAACCGCCGACGCTTCGTCCCCGAACACGGTGGTCACGCCAAGATCGTGGCGGTCAGCCAAGCCGGGCGCGCTGACGAGCAACACCCACCGATACTGACCTGCCGCAGGCAGCGTCCCCTCCACGCGGAAGGCACCCGGCCGCAACGGATCGGAGCCGGGCAGCGTAACCGCCGACCCTCCCGACACAGGCGTCATCTCGATCGCGGGACGCCCCGCGTTCAGCGCACTAAAGTCGGCCATCCGCGTGAGGTGCACGGCAAACCGGACTACCTGACCCGCCACGAGCGGCGGGTGCTCCATGAAAAGCTCTGTCATGTCGGTCCAGCTCGTCACGTCGAGCGTCGGCACCTCAGACTCCCCCTGAGCGGCCGGCGCGGTCGCGCGATTGCAGCCAGCCAGCAGAACCGCTGCCAGGAGAGTTGTGGCCAGCATCGTCCTGGTCTGCGTCACTGTCGTCACATGTCGCAGAGTTATCACCGGCGTCATCATCGGCGTCATCACTGAATCTCCCAGCCGCTCACGAATTCCAGCTCAATCTCCGCTTGACGCACGGCCGCATCGAGCGCGGCCTGACGAGTCCGCGAGGAAGATCCGCTCCGGTACGCATCCAGAAGCTCGAGAATCCCCCGCTCCCCGGCGTCGTAGCTCACCTGTGCGATCCGCTCGAGCCGGTCCGCGCTCTCCGTCGCCGTGACGCGATAGCGGCCGGCCGCGTCGCGACGCTCGATCACGACAGCTCGCCAAGCGGCGACTTGCGCCTGCAGCACCACACGAAACATCTCCGCGCGAGCCTCGGCCTGCGCCAGCCGCGCGCGCGCCATCGCCCGCTCTGGCTGCGCACGGTCGAACAGCGCCACGCTCGCATGCACGCTGACGACGCTTCCGACATCACCGCCTCCCATGCTCGAGGACTTCGTCCCGGCAACCAACTCCGGCTCGGGTACCAACCGGCGCGCGGCGGCGCGCTCGGCAAAGCGGGCTGCCTCAACCTCCTGACGTAACGCCGCCGGCTCGCCCCTGACCATTCCGGCGCGCACCACCAGCTCCTCGACGGGTGGAATAGGGGCGCTGGTCGGCGCCGGAGGAGCCGCCACGATTCCGGAGGCATCGCCGGCATCCGCAAAGAAGGCCGCCAGCGCCCCCTGCGCCCTGATACGGTCCACTCGAGCGGCCGACCATTCCCCTTCGATGTCCATCGCCTCGCGCTCGGTGCGGAGCCTGTCGTACCCAGCGGCGTCCCCAGCGGCTTCGCGTCTGGCGAGGACATCCGCGAACGCGCGCAGACGATCCCGCCATCCGGCCAACTCAGCCTCGCGTGTCTGCGCGGACACAAGGTCGGCATACGCCGCGCGAAGTTCTGCCCGCGCGCGCCGAATCTCCTCGTCTGCCCGGCTAGAGCTGGCCGAAACGAGGGCCGAGGCCGCGCTCATTTCGAGGCCGCGCCGACCGGTAATGGGCAGCGCCTGCGTGACAGTGACCATGTTCTCGGTCACACCAGCCACGGATTCACGATTGAACGTTGCTCGTGGATTCGGCCAGCGGCCGGAAGCAAGCGCGTCCGCGCGCGTGAGCTCGACGGCAGCCCGAATCGCGCGAACGCGCGGACTCTCGGCCGACAATCGCGCCAGCGCATCCGCTTCAGAAAGCGGGGTTTGACCCGCTGTTGGAACGCTGAACGACAGCAGCGCCACACCCACGCACCACGTGCGTATTCGCATACGACTCCTTCAAGGCAGAGAGGTATCGGAACGCGGTCTGGAACAGACCGCGCTAGCAGGTGGGCGAGAGAGGCGGAGCGCGGGGAGAGGCGGGCGCTCGAGGTGGCCCGTGAATCAGCTGTTCAACGAAGTCCGCCGGCCGGTACAGGCCCTGGACAGATGGCGGCTCGATGAGACGAACAACGGAGGACGGTGCAGCGATAGCGCCATTGGGCGCGGGAGGAACGGTGTAGGTCGCCGGCAGCACCAGGACAGGGCCATCGTCATCCTCGAGCAGGCCCTCATGCTCCGCGGAGTGGTGCGACGCGCCATGTGCCTGTGAATGGCGATGGACAACGAGCTGGTGGTGATGGCCCTCTTCCCGCGTCTCGTGGACATGCTCAGGCGGAGCGATCGGAACGACTCCAATCGCCGCGGTGAGCACGACGACACCAGTGAGCCGGGACACCAGCACGAAGTAGATGTTACCGGATTCGCGGCACTCTACGCCCCGCCGCGACCCGCCGGGGCGGCTGGGGCGGCCGGATAGAAATTGGCCGTCTTCACCTCGATGCCCGCCACGCCCTTGAGCGCGGCGGCAAACTCGGTGGCGTTCTTGTCAGCCGGGTCGAGCCCCTGCTGGCGGTAGTGATACGCGTAGACCTGCTTCGGCTTGAACGCCCTCACGCAGTCGGCAGCCTCCTTCGGCGTCATCGTGAACGGAAGATTCATCGCCACGAAGGCGACGTCGATGCCGGTGACAGCCTTGATCTCCGGCGTGCACTCGGTGTCGCCAGAGAAGAAGACTCGCTTCCCGCCCATCGTCAGGACGTACGCGTTGCCGCGACCCTTCGTATGGTAGAACTGCCCCGGCATCGGACCGCGCGTCAGGTTATAGGCGCCGACGGCTTCAATCGTGATGCCCTGCACGTCCTTCTTCTCGCCGTTCTTGATCACGACGGTCTCGCCGGGAAACCGATCGGCCAGCGCTCCGGGCGCCACATACACGGTGGTCGGCTTCTTCAGCCGGTCAATGGCTGCCGGATCGAAATGATCGCCATGGATATCTGTGACGATGATGACGTCCGCCGCTTTCGCCGTGGCCAGATTGGTCTGCGCCGTGGGATCGATCTGGATGACCTTCCCCGCATACTCGATCTGGACGTTGGCGTGCGTCATCGGCGTCAGCTCGATGTCGCCGCCGGCCGCCGGTATCGTGTCAGCGGCTACCGCGACGCCAAGCCCCGCAACAAGTCCCACTAGTCCGAACCACAGTCGCATGAGTCCTCCTGAAATGTCCGCGCAGGCCCAAGGCGTTGGCGAGCAAGCCTCGGTCGCAGCGCTGGGCGTATTCTGACCGGCGGACCGGGATTGTCAAATCCCAAACCCCAGATCCCTATTAATATCGCTCGTGTGAGCCACCCCATCCTGGGCCTGCACCACGTCACCGCCACCGTTGCCGATGCGCAGGAGGATCTCGACTTCTGTCTCGACCTTCTCGGTCTGCGACTCGTCAAGAAGACGGTCAACTTCGACAACCACAACGTCTACCACTTCTACTACGGTGACGAACGCGGGGCGCCGGGAACGCTGTGGACGACCTTTCCGTATAAGGGCTGGGGCGTGGCGGTGGGCGACAAGGGCGCCGGCCAGGTCGTGACGACGTCGTTCTCTGTTCCGACTGGAACGCTGGCATTCTGGCGGTCGCGTCTCACAGCGCAGGGAGTCCAGGTGGCCGAAGGGCGCGCCCGGTTCCACGACGAAGTCATTGCATTCCGCGATCGTTCCGGTCTTGTCTTCGAGCTCGTCGCCGGCGACGACAACCGCGAGGCATGGAATGGCACGGTGGATCGCGCCTCGGCGATTCGCGGACTCCACAGTGTCACCATGGTCGTACGTGACCCGAAACCGACGCTCAGCCTGATGACCGGGCTGCTCGGGTACGAGATCGTGGACGACATGGACGGCCGAGTCCGTATGGGTGTCAACGGCGGCGGATCGGGACGGCTGATCGACATCCTGTACGACCCGGACGCCACGCCGGCAAGAAACGGCCTCGGCACGGTTCACCACGTCGCCATGGCGATTGCCGACGATGACCAGCAGCTGGAGCTCCGCGAAGCGCTGCTCGTCCTGGGGCTCAAAGTCACGGAAGTGCGTGACCGGCAGTACTTCAAGTCCATCTACTTCCGGGAGCCCGGGGGCGTGCTCTTCGAGGTGGCCACGATGAAGCCGGGCTTCACCGTGGATGAGGATGTGAGGAATCTTGGTCTGGGCCTCAAGCTCCCGCCGTGGGAGGAGCCGCACCGTGCGGAGATAGAAACGAAGCTGCCGGCGATTACGTACGGGTAGATTGCCCAAATGCATCCACACAACGATCAACCGCTCGCCACCGCCGGCGCGCCGCTTGGCACGGCGCCTGTCGTGATCATGGTCCACGGCCGCGGTGCCGGGCCGGCCAACATCCTCGACCTCGTCCCGCGCCTCGCGCTGCCGGGCTTGACGTACCTCGCACCGTCGGCTGCCGGCAAGAGCTGGTACCCGTTCAGCTTCATGTCCGAGCGCGAGAAGAACGAACCGGGGCTCTCGTCCGCTCTCGACGTGCTGGCTGGACTCGTGGAGCGTTCTATCGCGGCCGGCGTTCCCGCCGAGCGGATCGCGCTACTGGGCTTCTCGCAGGGCGCATGCCTGACCGCCGAGTTCACCATGCGCCACGCCCGGCGGTACGGCGGGGTGGTCGTCTTCAGCGGCGGGCTGATCGGACCGCCAGGCACGACCTGGAACGACGTCGCGTCTGAGGTCGCGGCGTTCGATGGCACGCCGGTGTTCCTCGGCTGCAGCGACGTGGACAGCCACGTGCCGAAGACGAGGGTCGATGAGAGCGCGGAGGTCTTCTCCCGAATGGGCGCTGTGGTGACGAAGCGCATCTACCCGAGCATGGGACATCTCGTCAACGACGACGAGATCGGAGCGGCGCAGGACATCCTTTCCCGCGTCGCTATTTGATGTTCTTGAATCTCTCCCGCAAGGCTGCCCGATCGACCTGCTTGCCGCGCAGAAAAACCCTGTCGATCCGCCGTGTGTTGGTGATGTCGTCCAGTGGGTTGGCGTCGAGCACGACGAAGTCGGCGCTCTTGCCCGCCGCCACCATGCCAAGATCGTCGCGCCCGAGAATCTGCGCGGACGTCCGCGTGGCCGCCACGATCACCTGAGCCGGCGTCATGCCGGCCGCAACCAGGTTCTCCACCTCCGTGTGCATCGTCCAACCGACGAACTGATCGCCTGTCTGTCCGCCACCGTCGGTCCCGACGCCAATCGTGACCCCCGCCGCATTGAGCTTCGTCATGCCACGAACGAGCCGATCCCAGGCGTCGCGTCCTCTCACCAGGGCCTCGGGAGTCGTCTCCGCGAGCCGGCCCTGCAGACGCTTGATCTGCTCGGGTAAGACCGTTTCCGTCACGAGCGGATGCGGCGGGTTGAGCCAGGGTGCGTAGATCGTCCGCCGCGGTCCGCCCAAAGCCGACAGCACGACCGTGTTGGGATGCTGCTTGAACAAGGCGACGAGCTCGTCATCGACGTCGCTGATCATGTGCGCGAACACGTCGATCCCAGCGCGAAGCAGAGCCTTCGCATCCTCGAGGCCCGTGGCGTGAACCGCGACACGAAGGCGGTTCTTGTGCGCCTCGTCGAGGATGGCTCCGTATAGCTCTGGCGTCAGCTTCTTGATCGTGCCACCCCGATCGTCAACCCACGTCTTGATGATCTGGAGCTTTCGTGGCACCAGTTCCTGAACCGACGCGCGCGCACCCTCCACCGTGGTCACGACATAGGCCGCATGTCGCATGTTGGTCGGGCTGATCTCCTCGATTGGAGCCAGGCCGCGGCCCGCCGTAAGAAACCGCGCGGCATCCGGGATCTTCCCGGCAAGAATCTCGTCCCGCAACGCGAACGGCATCTCGCCGAAGTCGCTGCCCATCGCCTGGCTGGCGGCTACGCCGAAGTACGCGAACCGGTACATGTGATCGAGGATGTTCTCGCGCGTGTAGTTCTGAGGCCCGCTGCTCAGGTTCCTCATGTACCCGATGTGTGAATGCGCGTCGATGAGTGCCGGGATGACCGTCTTGCCGGTGAGATCGACACGGGCGGATCCAGCCGGAGCCTGCAACTCGCCCTTGCGCCCGACGCGGGAGAATCTCGTCCCCTCCATGAGGAATGCGGAATTCTCGATCGGCGCGCTGCCGTCACCCGTGATGAGACGTGCTCCCTCGAACAGCGTCGCGCGGCTCGATGTCGGTGGTGTTTGCGCTGCCGAGGGTACGAGCGACGCCACCGCGGCGAACGCGCATGCAACTACGACCAGTCTTCGCTGATACATGAGGTCTCCCTATGCCTTCACTTCACCTGAAGGAGATCGTCTCGTCAGGTTGAGCACGTCAGCGACCGGCGCCGCGAGGACGGACACACGGTGGAATCATCGAGCCGGCAGCCGGTAGGCGACCAGCTCGCCGGTGTAGGTCCCGCCGCTGATCGCGACGACGAGATACTGCCGGCCGTTCAGCAGATAGGTCATTGGCGATCCAGTCTGCGGCGCCGGCATGTAGATGGCGCCGACCTCTTGCCCTGTCGCCTTGTCGAGCGCGCGCAGCATCGCACCGCGCTGGCCCGACGGCGTGGGGCCGAAGTTGTGCTCCCCCGCAATCACGAGCGTCTTCGTCACGAGCGTACCGGGGTTGTTTCCCGGCCGGCCCATCACCGGCGGCAAGTTCAGTCCCTTCAGTGCGGCGTGATTGCGAATGCTGTCGGGCGTGGCGCCGAACGGCACCTGCCAGCGGAAATCGCCGGTGTCGAGATTGATCGCCGTAATACGGCTGTACGGCGGCTTGATGAGCGGCAGCCCCTGCACGGTGATCGGGGGCGCCGCGCCTTCTCCTCCCGCGGGCGGCGTGGCTCCGGCGGTGGATCCTGAACCGCCTGTCAGCCGCGCGCCGGCAAGAACCGTCCCCTGGAAATAGGGCAGGTCGGAAGCGCCGGCAGGAGCCGGTACGAGCCCGAGCGTGGCCACCGAGGTCTGCGATGCGACGTACAGCGTGTGGGTTTCCGGATCATATGAGCCACCGGGCCAGTTCGTAGCCGCGGCCTGCGCGCCCATGGTGAGCGTGGCGATCGGCCCCTCCATCTTGCTCACGGATGGCGGCGTGAACATCGGCCCGATCCTGTAGCGCGACACAATCTTCGTGGCTTCGGCACGCAACTCGGGGGTGAAGTCGATCAGGTCGTCAATCGTGAGACCAGTGCCATCGTACGCACGTGGCTTGGTCGGAATCGGCTGCGTCGGCGAGTACCACTCTCCGGGCGTATCGCCCTTCGGGACTGGCCGTTCCTCGATCGGCCAGATGGGTTCGCCGGTCTCCCGGTTGAAGACGTACAGCAGCGCCTGCTTGGTCGGCTGCGCAACGGCTTTGATGGTCCGTCCGTTGACGGTGATATCGACCAGAATCGGCGCGCATGGGATGTCCATGTCCCATAGGCCGTGGTGCACCAACTGGTAGTGCCACCTCCGCTTTCCGGTCTGCAGCTCGACGGCGACGATGCTCTCACTGTAGAGATTGTTCCCGTGGCGCTCTCCCCCATAGTAGTCATGCGTCGGCAATTCGACCGGCAGGTATGCGAGCCCGAGCTGTTCGTCGATCGAGATCTGGCCCCAGACGCCGGTGTTACCTGAGTACGTCGCCGACTCGTACAGCCAGGTGTCGTTGCCAAACTCGCCGCGCTGCGGGATCGTGTGGAAGATCCAGAGGCGCTTGCCGGTCCGCACGTCGAAGCCGCGCACGTACCCTTTTACGTTGGCTTTGCTCTTGGGGTTCGCGCCGGTCTCGAACGCGGCGCCCACGATGACCACGTTGTTGGCCACCATTGGCGTGGCATGCAGACCGACTGGCGCCTTCGTCAGGTCGAGCTCCTGGTCGAAGTCCTGTTTCAGATCGACGACACCGTTACGGCCGAAGCTGGCCACCGGCTGTCCGGTCTTGGCGTCGAGCGCCAGCATGCGGTAGCCCGGTGTCACGTACAGAATCCGCTCATCATTGCCGTCGCTCCAGTACGCGAGGCCTCGCCCGGACAGTTGACGTGGTGCCGCGGCGCCACGCGCGCCCTCGTTCTCGCTGTGCATCCACAGCATCTCGCCGGTGGCGGCGTCGAGGGCCACGACCGCTTTGCGCGTGCCAGCGGTCGAGAAGAGGCGGCCGTTGACCATCAGGGGAGTGGACTCGAGGTTGTACTCGGGTCGCGGGCCAAGAGCGTCGGTCTTGAACCGCCAGGCGACGTCCAGGTTGTTGAAGTTCGCGGCGTTGATCTGGTCGAGCGGCGAGTATCGCGTGTGGCCGGTGTCGCCTCCGTAATGGCGCCATTCGCCAGGGCCCGCGCCAGACTGGCCCTCCACCCCCGCCGATGTCCAGATGAGTACAGCTCCAAGCGCCATGAAGGCGAAGACGTTACGCAACAGGCTTCGTGACATAAGTTTCATCCTCTCGAACGGCCGCCATGATACTACCGGCGGCGATTGCGCGGACGAGGAAGAGTTACGAAGGCGCGGGACGGATTCAGTCCGGCTGCGTGGCGGTGCCTGGCGGACTGTACGGCACGGCGTCGTGAGTATCCTGCCTCGCGAAGAAGCGATATAAAAGCCAGACGTCGAGGAGGCCGACGGCAACGAGCAACAGGTACGCGGCGGCGCTTTCAACCAGCTTCAAGTCACGCAAGAGGCCCGACAGGCCGAAGGCGACCACCCAGGCGTCGAAGCTCATACACACGCGGCGGAACGTCTCCGGCCGGATGCGGCGAATGAGCTGGGCGCCGAGCGGAACTCCAATCGCCAGGCTCGGCAGGATGTACGGGATGAGCGCCATGCTCTCTTGCGAGTAGAGGCCGACATACGCATACGCGATGGCCGTCATGCTCGATTCGGCCAGACGGATGAACCCCAGCGCCGCGCGGAACTCCTGCTTGGCAAGGCCCTGGTTGCTGAGCGCCACGGCCAGCGGTGGACCGGAAATAGTCGTCACCGAGTAGAGCACGCCGAGTCCGGCACCGAACGCGATGCCAGCCGAACGCTCGGAGCGGATCGGGCGCCGGAAACCCGCGGCCTGCAGGAGGATCAATGGCAGCAACGTGACGTACGTGATGAACTTGAGCCAGCCCGGGTGAACCTGGGAAACCAGCACCGTGCCGACAATGACGCCCGGACAGAGCGCGATGACGATCGGGAGCATGCGGCGCCAGACGTTCGGTAGCGAGGCGCGATTCACCCAGAGGACATAGGTGTTGAGCACGACCTCGATCGGCACCAGCGCGGGGTTCAACACGCGGTTGGTGAGGAACAGCAGCGCGACGGGAACGGTGATGGACGAGAATCCGTAGCCCAGCGCGCCGTTGACCGTTGCGGCAACGAGCGTGATTCCGACGAGGGCGACTGTTTGAGGATCCATGCGGGCCGTTCAGATTACACCGGCCGGTGTCAGGAACGCAGCTGCCGGTCTCACGGCTGACCGCCAAGTCTCATCCGTAAAGTCACGCCGAAGGTTCGAGGATCTCCGGGCTGCCCCACGTAGAGACCGGTATTGCCGGGCGCGGCCGTGAGCAGATCGAGGTAGTCCTTGTTCAGCAGGTTTCGGGACCACACGGAGAGCGTCCACCCATCTGCCGCCCGGAAACCCACACGCGCGTTGACGAGCGAATAGCCGTCAACGACCAGATATCTGGAAGCGGTCGAACTCGAGGAGAACGACGAGCGATAGCTGGTGTCGAACGCGCCAAAGAAGTCGCCAGTGCTCCCGAGAAGGGCGCCGTCAGTGACGTACTCGCCGCCGAAGGACACGCCCTCCTTGGAGATGCCAGGCAAGAGGGAGCCCGAGATGTCCTTGGACTGAGGCCCGCCGGTTTCCTCGAACGGCGGCGGCGCGTCCGGGAATGACACGTACTTCCCATCGGTGAAAGCGACGTTGACGTAGAACGAGAGATGGTTGTTCACGCTTGCGCTGCCGTCGAACTCCACGCCACGTACACGCACCTTCTCGGCGTTGGCGAGATAGCCGCGAAGCACGCCCACGCCCGCATTGGTGACCTGCGCCTGGAAATCTTTCACCTCGGTGTCGTAGACAGCGACGTTGGCCGTCACACCCCGAAGGGGCTCCGTCTTCACGCCTACTTCGAAGTGGCGCACGTCTTCGGGCTTCACGGTCGCGGCGGAGAGCACGGGCCGGTCCTGAGTGTCGGTGGGCACGCCGTTCAAATTGAGACCGACCGACTTGAAGCTGGTGGCATAGGTGGCGTAGGTATTAACGCTCCCGGCAACCTTGTAGGCTGCGGTCATCTGGCCCGACAGGTTCGTGTCGTCAACGTCCGCTGTGTACGTCTGCGGTGCGAGAACCGAGCGCTGCAGGGAAATAAGTGCCGCGTTGGTGGTCTGCAGGCCGCCGTAGATCTGCTGGTCGAAGTCCACGTCCTTCCGGTCGTAGTTGAACCGGAGGCCGGGAAGCAGGCGCAGACGATCGGTGATCGACCACTCGAACTGGCCAAAAACGGCCGAGCTGGTGTTCCGATACTTGACGGTCTGGTTGTAGCCGTACCCGTCGAGAAGGCCCGGGGTTGACGCGTTCGCGCTTGGCGCCAGGAGGAAGGCCGCGGCGGCCGAGCCCTGCTCCTGCTTGAATGAGGGATCCGAGTCGAGCGACTGCCCGAAGAAGAAGGCTCCGACGACAAAGCCCAGACCGGGAGAGATGTCCCCGGCGTAGCGGACCTCCTGCGTCCATTGCGCTTGATGCGAGGGAGCAGCAGAAATCGAGGTTACGGGCAGACCGATGAAGTCTCGATCGTTCGAGGGCTTCCAGTCCCAGAAGCGCCAGGCGGTGGTAGAGGTCAGTCGGCCCTGACCAACCCTCCAATCGATGTTCAGCGAGGTGCCGCCAAGATCCTGATAGGACCGCATTGGCGTGTCGATGTCAGTCACGCGATCGAAAGCGTTGAAGCTCGGAGGGGTGTACCCGACACTGGCCGCGATCTGCGAGTACTGCCGGTTCGCGGCGCGTAGCGTGGGCGCGACGCCCGCAGGCACCTGCGTGTTGCCCTCGGCGCGCTGGCGTGTGTGATCGGTCGCCACCGTGATCGCAAGCCTGTCAGACGGGGCAAACAGCAGCTGCCCTCTGACTCCGAGATTGTTGAGATCGTTGACGTCGTCTTCCGTACGCGTATTGAGGAGGACACCGTCGCGCTGGGTGCCCGAGAAGGACAGCCGCCCGGCTACCTTCTTCACGATCGGGCCCGTAATCGACGCCTTGGCTTGCACGAAGCCGATGTTCCCGTAGTTGAGCTCAACCTCCGTCCCTGGCGTGAAGCTGGGTTTGCGTGTGGTGACGTTGATGGCACCGGCCGTTGTGTTCTTGCCAAAGAGCGTACCCTGCGGCCCTCGCAACACCTCCACCTGATCCACGTCCAGGAAATCGAGCGTCGCCGACGCGGGACGAGCATAGAAGACGCCGTCGATATAGAGACCGACACCCGGCTCGAGGCCGTCGTTGGTGAGCCCGAAGGGTGCGCCCAAACCACGGATGTTGATTGCCGAGTTGCGCGGATTGGTCGAATAGAACTGCACCGTGGGGAGCATCTCCTTCAAGCGGTTGACGTTGAAGGCACCCGCGTCAGCGACCAGATCGCCCCTCACCACCGACACGGGAATCGGCACCTCCTGGGCAACCTCCTCGACGCGCCGGGCGGTTACGACCACCGACTGACTGAATCGCGACGGGGACAACGTGGCATCGACCGCCGCCGTCTGGCCGGCCGCGAGCACAATCCGGCTCACGGCAGTCTCGAACCCATCGAGCGCGACTTCAATCCGATAGGCGCCGGGAGCGAGTGCGCTCGCGCGATAGCGTCCCTGCTCGTTGCTGGTCAGGTCCACGGCCGCTCCCGTGGCTTCGTTGACGACCTTGACCGCCGCGCCGGGAATCGCGCCACCGCTCGAGTCCCGCACGAGGCCACCGATCGCGCCGGTGCCGCTCGGCTCAGCGCCCGCTTGCGCAAAGGCGATAACCGGAACGAGCGCTGGCAGGAATACGGCAATGAGCGCCGCGATGATGTATCCGATGAGTGCTTTGAATGACATGAACCTGCTCCCCGCGTGCGGACGACCGCAACGCCATACCAATCTGTTGTGAGGATTGACGCGGCCGATCGATTGGGGGGAGGCGAAACTGAATGGATGATCCGGACTGCCCGCTCACCTGCCCATCGTCGGCCCGATACACGCGCGGCGACACGTTGCCGGCGTGTGACAGCGGCGACAACAACGATGGGGGTGCACGAAGGGCGTCATCGAAACGGCGACCAGCATAACCCATTTAGTCTATAAATTCTATAGACTAAATAAGTAAATGCGCGCTGTACGCATCTGCAAGGGTTAGATGCGGCGGCGTCCCTTCCTTGGTGGGTGGACCTTGGCGTTGAGGCCGGCCAGGGTGGTGTTGTCGAGAATCTTCGCCGTGGCGTCCCGGACTTCCTTCATCGCCAAGCGGATCCCGCACGTCTTCTCGTCCCCGCACTCCTCGCACTTCATGTACGCGGTCTGACTGACGCAGGGAATCAGCGCCAGCGGACCGTCCAGCACGCGAATGACCTGCCCGACGGTGATCTCGCTCGGCTTGCGGCTGAGGAAATAGCCGCCGCCCTTTCCCTTCTTGCTCTGGAGAAGGCCATGGCGCTTGAGCTCGAGCAGGATGGCTTCGAGGAACTTCTTCGGGATGCGGTGACGGTCGGCCAGATCCGATACGAGGACCGGTCCGCGGCCCGCCTCTTCGGCGAGCACGAGCACGGCCTTCAAACCGTACTTGGACTTCTTCGTCAGCATGGTCAGTGCGCCCTTGCGGCGATTGTGAACGGGATCGTCACCGGCTCAGGCTCGCGCACCATCCTATTTGACTTTGTCCCCATTCAAAGGGGACAATTTTGGTTCCGTGCCCGACAATTGCCGTTGCCTGTGCGCCTGTTGTTGTAAGAAGACCCACGAGGTCCCCGCGCTCTCGGTTTTACGGTTGGGATAACGGACAGCAACCTTCCGCAACACGTAACAAGATCGAAGCCCGGGGACAAGCGCCCCGGGCTTTTTCTTTGTAGTGGACCCACAGGACCGCCGGTCGGGTCATAGATTAAGAATGTCGATAGCCTCAGTGGAACCAAACGCCCCCGTCACTCCACTCCTCGACCACCTCCAGGCCTTGGAGGCCGAGAGCATCCACATCCTCCGCGAGGTCGTGGCCGAGTTCGAAAACCCGGTGATGCTCTATTCGATCGGCAAGGACTCATCGGTGATGCTGCGCCTGGCGCAGAAGGCGTTCCACCCCGGTCCGATCCCATTCCCACTGCTGCACGTCGATACGACCTACAAATTTCAGGAGATGATCACCTTCCGCGACGAGTTCGCCAAGTCGGTCGGCGCGCGGCTGATCGTCCACACCAACGAGGAGGCGATCGCCGACGGTACGCAGCCCTTCAAGGTCGGCACGCAGCGCTGCTGCGGCCTGCTCAAGACCAAGTCGCTGCTCGACGCGCTCTCGGCCGGAAACTTCGACGCGGCGCTCGGCGGGGCGCGACGCGACGAGGAGCGCTCGCGCGCCAAGGAGCGCGTCTTCTCGGTGCGCGACGCCGGCGGCCAATGGGACCCGAAACGCCAGCGGCCGGAACTCTGGAACCTGTTGAACGCCAAGATCCGCACCGGCGAGAGCATCCGCGTCTTTCCGCTCTCGAACTGGACGGAGATTGATGTCTGGCAGTACATCCACGTCGAGAACATCCCCATCGTCCCGCTCTACTTTGCCAAGGAGCGCGAGGTCATCGTTCGCGGCAATTCCCTTATCGTCCAGGAGCAGCCCTTCGTCGTCACGATGCCCGGCGAGAAGCCGCAGAAGCTGATGTGCCGGATGCGATCGCTCGGCTGCTCGCCCTGCACGGGCGCCATCCGCTCCGAGGCCGACACTGTCCCGAAGATCATCGCGGAGCTCGTGGCCACGCGGCAGTCCGAGCGCCAGCTCCGTATCATCGACCACGATCAGGATGGGTCGATGGAGCTGAAGAAGCGAGAGGGCTACTTCTGATGGCCTCGTCTACCTCGTCCACGACGAGTGGCCTGCTGCGGATCTGCACGGCCGGGAGCGTGGATGACGGCAAGAGCACGCTGATCGGGCGACTGCTCTACGACTCACAGTCGGTGTACGACGATCAGATTTCCTCCGTCGAAAAGGCGTCGAAGAACCGCACGGCCGGGCCGATCGACTTCTCGCTCTTCACCGACGGCCTGAAGGCAGAACGTGAGCAGGGGATCACCATCGACGTCGCCTACCGCTACTTCGCGACCGCGCGCCGCAAGTTCATCCTCGCCGACACCCCGGGGCACGAGCAGTACACACGCAACATGGCGACGGGCGCCTCCACGGCCGACGTCGCGATCCTGCTGGTGGACGCCCGCAATGGCATGCTGGCGCAATCCCGGCGCCACGCGAAGATCGCGCGGCTGCTTGGTATCTCGGACTTCGTGCTGGCCGTGAACAAGATGGACTTGATGGACTTCGATCGTGAGGTCTTCGAGAAGATCAACGACGACTTCGAGGATCTCCTTGCCGGCGCCAACGTGCACGCGATCCCGATGAGCGCGCTCCTCGGCGACAACGTGATCACGAAGAGCGAGCGCACGCCGTGGTTCACGGGCCCGAGCCTGCTCGAGTTCCTCGAGAACGTGCACGTCCATCGCAACCTGGCGGCGCTCCCCTTCCGCTTCCCGGTGCAGCTCGTGGTCCGGCCCGACTCCGACTTCCGCGGCTACGCCGGCCAGATCGCTGGGGGCACCGTGCGCGTGGGCGACCGGATTTTTACCTGGCCCTCCGGACGATCGGCCAACGTGAAGCGCATCGTGACCTACGACGGCGACCTCGACATGGCGTTCGCCCCGATGTCGGTCACCCTGACCCTGGACGCCGAGATCGACATCAGCCGCGGCGATACGCTCACGGCCGAGCCGCCGATGGTCGGGCAGCGCTTCGAAGCGGAAGTCGTGTGGATGGACGAGCGGCCGCTCGACCCTGGGCGCACCTATCTGCTCAAACACGGAACCCGATCCGTGACGGCGGAGATCAATCACGGCCTCGTGCTGAACCAGATTGGCACGGTGATGGTTTCCACGGCGCGTCCGTTGGTCTTCGATCGCTACGAGACCAACCGCTTTACCGGCAGCTTCATCATCATCGACCCGTCTACGCACTTCACCGCGGGCGCCGGCATGATCGTGAACCCGGTTCGTGAGGGATCGGCACCCGTCACGCACACGATGACCTGGGCCGAGCGCCTCGCGCAGATCGCACGCGGGGCACAATCGGACGAGGAGGCCGCGGAGCTGGTCCGAAAGGCCCTCGAGGAGATGTTGACGTGATCGACATGAAATCCCAGATCCCGGATCCCGGATCCCCAATCCCAGGCATGGCCGATGACGCGCGAGCCGTTATCGAGCGCGCCTTCGCGGACGCCAAGAATCCCTGCATCACCTCGAGCTTTCAGGCCGAATGCGTCGTCCTGACTCACCTCCTGCAGGAGGCGCGGCCCGATATCCCGGTGCTCTTCCTCGACACGGTGCACCATTTCGCCGAGACCTACGCCTACAAGGACGAGCAGGCGCGGTCGCAGAAGCTGAACCTGATCACGCTTCGGGCCGCCGAGCCGCAGCCTGGACTGTGGGAGCGTGAGAGCACCGACGCGTGCTGCGCGCGGCACAAGGTGGGGCCGCTCTTTGCCGCGCTGGAGAGCTACGACACCTGGTTCACCGCGCTGCGCCGCGAGCAGTCGGCATCGCGCGCGAACCTGCAGGAAGTCGAGCCCTTCAGGCTCCCGAGCGGGCAGATGATTCGCCGAATCAGCCCGTTGGCGGCGTGGACGACCAAGGATGTCTGGGCCTACGCCAAGGCCCACGGCTTGTCGCTGCTGCCGCTCTATGAGCAGGGCTACACGAGCATCGGCTGCGAGCCGTGCACCTCAATTCCGTTCGACCCGAACAACCCGCGATCAGGACGCTGGCAGGGCCAGAAGCTGGAGTGCGGGATTCACATCCAGGCTAAGTAGACCGCTTCCCCGCCATCATCGCGTCGAGCGAGAGCCCATTCCACGACCGCAGGACGAGGAGCAGGAACCAGAAGCCTGCATAGGTGAGCTGCAGTAAGGCCAGGTAGAAATCCGTCCCGATCAGCATCGTGCCGAACGTCAGGCTGGTCATCATGAGCGCGCCGAGAATCAGCGCAGGCCTGGTCCATAAACCGACAATCAGCAGGACACCAAGCGCGAGCTCGACCCAGGGTAGAACGTGGCCGAACGGCGTGATCATCGCCGGCGGAAGGTAGGTAACCTCGAACTGTTTGAGCAGGAACGCCGTAAATCCGTCGGTCCCACGGACAACACGCATCAGACCGCGCATACCGATATTGACGCCAAAGGTCAGCCTGAGAAGCGCGTAGGCGATCGAAGCATCCGAACGCCAATCCGTGTCACTGCCATTCCGCATCGTGGTCGCCGTCGCCATGTTGGCTCCTTGAAGAAGAGACGCTCAAGGGCTTATACGCGCCAATGGTCGGGGGCGTCAAGGACCAGGACGGGCACGCGCCCCCCCGCGGAAAGGCTTCTCTTCCTGTCGGCAATGTGGAAATCGATGTGATTATTTTGGAGGGGCGGGGGCATGTGTGCGGACTCGACTGAAGTGCTGTAGAATACGCGGCACTTTTACACTTCTCGGGTGACTTTGATCGCTTGTGCGGAGGACTACTCATGCGAAACGTAACGCGCACGATGCTCTGGCTCCTGGTGGGTTTTATTGGCGTCATGACACTGCGAGCGGCCGGAATTCCCCAGGCCGTGGCCGCCCAAGGCGGATCTGCATCGCAGGTTAACGCGACCAGCATTGGCGGGACCGTGGTGAACGCCGCTGATGGCAAGCCGGAAGCCGGCGTGTGGGTCATTGCCGAGACGAAGGCCTTCCAGACGCCGCTCCGCAAAATCGTGGTGACCGATGATGCCGGACGGTTCCTCGTTCCCGACTTGCCGAAGGCCGACTATGAACTGTGGGTCAGGGGCTATGGACTGAAGGACTCCGAGCGCTTCAAGGGTGCGCTCGGTGAGCAGGTGAAGCTGCAGGTGGCCAACGCCGCAACCCCGCAGGAGGCGGCGAGGATCTATCCCGCCAGCTACTGGACTTCCCTGATTCAGGCGCCTCCCAAGGAACAGCTCCCGGCGGACTACGTCAGCCAGGAGCACTGGCTTGCGGCATTCCGGGGCGGGTGCAACCAGTGCCATCAGATCGGCATGAGAGCCATGCGTGGCTTTGCGGACGCGAGAACCTGGAACAACTACCTTCGCCTGAACAATGGCATGAACGCGGCAGCCGACCGGCTCGGCCGAGACGTCCTGGTCAAGGTGCTTGTCGATTGGACGACCCGCATCAAGAACGGCGAAGTGCCGCAGGCGCCGCCGCGTCCGACCGGGATTGAGCGCAACTTCGTCGTGACGCAGTGGGACTGGGCCGCCTCCGACTCATTCGTCCATGACAACGTCGCAACCGACAAGCGCAATCCCACGCTGTACGCCAACGGAAAGGTGTTCGGGGCGGACCGGACGGGCGGCGGCCGACTCTGGGCCCTGGACCCTTTGAAGAACACGGTGGAGATGTTCCAGGTTCAACCTCGTGTGACCACCGGTTTCGATCCGAAGATTGACTACTACCACGACCGCGAGGCGGGAGGGTGGATGGCCAGCCCGCACAATCCCATGCTCGATGAGCAGGGCCGCGTCTGGTTGACGCAGCCCGTGCGTCCGCCGGGCCTGGAGAACAACCCCAAGTGGTCCGCGGACACCGTCACGCTGGACACCGACAATCGGGAAGCCCGGCAGATCGCCATCGAGGCGCTGCTGTCGCGCAGCCATGGCATGCAGCTCGGGTACTACGACACGAAGACGGGCAAGTTCGTGCCCGTGGACACCTCCTACAACACGCATCACCTGCAACTGGACTGGCAGGGACGGGTCTGGTCGGACGGGGACGTGCTGGGCATGCTGGATACGACCAAGCTCGATCTCAACAACGTGCCTGGCACCGAGGGCGCCGCTCAAAAGGCATGGATGCGCGTGGACATGAATGCCAAGAAGGTCATGCCCACCTCTGGCTACGCGGTGGCGATCAGCCCGGTTGACGGCACTGTGTGGGTTCCCGTCTCGACGGTCAACGGACCACAGAACAAGCTGTGGAAGCTCGATCCGAAGACGCGTCAGTACACGGACTACCCGCTGCCACTTCCGGGACGCCTCTCGCACGGCATCGACTTCACCACCGACGGGAACGTGTGGTTCTCGGCTGGCAGCGGCCACCTCGGGCGTGTCGATTCGAAGACCGGGAAATTCACGCTCTGGGAACTGCCCGGCGTGAAGTTCGCTGGAACAGCCAAGGAGACGGGCAGCACCGAGTACCCGTACTTCCTGTGGGTGGATCAGTTCGATACGCTCGGCATGGGCAAGGACATGGTCATCGTCACCGGCACGACGTCGGACTCCATGCTGATCTTCGACCCGAAGACGGAGAAGTTTGTGACCTTCCGGCTACCGTATCCGATGCCCTTCTATACACGGGGTCTGGACGGACGGATCGACGACGCCCGCGCGGGCTGGAAGGGCCGGGGTCTCTGGGCCTCTTATAACTCGTACTTGCCCAAGTATTCGGAAACACGCCTGGGACACATCAGCCACATCCAGATACGGCCGAATCCGCTGGCGAACTGACACACACGGGCGCCGGAGACCTCTCGGTCTCCGGCGCTCCTCGGCATTTCGGCCGCGGGTCCGATCTCAGCCGCGAAAGACCCGCACGGCCCTGAGTCCGTCTCCCACTGTCTTCGACTCATTCCAGAGCGCGGCGTCATTGGCATCCGAGGAGAGTCATGGAAAAGCACGTCGATCGAAACGTCTGGGTGAAAGCCGCCCTCGCCATCGGCCTCTGCGGGATGGCCCTGTATGTCGGCTTGGGGGCGCAGGGCCAGGCCGCACCGCGCTACAAGTACGATCCGGACTGGCCCAAACCGATACCGAACAAGTGGAAGATCGGCGGCGTCACGGGGCTGGCCGTGGACAAGGACGACAACGTCTGGGTGTACAACCGCCCGAACGATCTGACGAATCTCGAGCTCGAAGCCGAGCTTCAGATTTCGGATTGCTGCGCCCGGCCGCCATCGATGATCCATATCGACAAGAGCGGCACCGTCATCGGGTCGTTCGACGCGCCGCAGGGGCACGGGATGGCGATCGACAGCAAGGGGTTCGCGTATCTCGGGCAGAGCACGGTCCGCAAGTACGACACGAGAACCGGCATGCTGGTCGGCGAGGTCCCGCACACCCCGGAGCTTGAGAGCGGAGCGAGCTTCGGTCCTCAAACGATTCCCACGCGAACGCCTGGCGTCGGCGGCCAAGGACCGGTCGCCGGCTTCCTGCCCCAGCCTCCAGGAGCGGCACGCGGCCGCGGCGGCAACGCCGCCAATCCCAATGCGCAGGCGGCGGCACGCCAGGAGTTCCGTAAGAAGTACCCGCCCACGACGCCCATGATCGTCGGTGGCATCGAGGAAATCCGGCTCGACGAGCCCGCCAACGAGATGTACGTCGCCGACAACTACCTCGGTGGACGCGTGATGGTGTTCGACATGAACACGTTCGCGTTCAAACGGGGGTGGGGCGCGTACGGGCACACGCTGTCGGAAATCTCGATCCTGGAATCGGACCGCGACTTCGTGGGCGGTGCGCCGCCGAAGGAGTTCAAGGCACACCTGACGCTGAACTTTTCGAGCGACGGGCTGGTGTACGCGGCCGATCGAGCCGCTGAACGCATCCACGTGACGACGAAGGCCGGCAAGTTCGTGAGGGAGTTCATGCTCTCACCACCGGGGACGAAGCATGCCGAAGGCTCGGACCGCGGGGCTGCCGGGGGCGTGGCCTTCTCGCCGGACAAGGCGCAAAAGTACTTGTACATCTCCGACATCAAGAACAACACGATCTGGTTCCTGAACCGCGAGGACGGCAAGGTTCTCGGAAGGCTGGGCAGCATGGGCGAAAGCGGCGGCCAGTTCTTCGGGCTTCACATGATCGCCAGCGACTCACGAGGCTACATCTACACAGGTGAGGTGTTCGCCGGCCAGCGCGTGCAACGATTCGTGCCCTCCGACAGCCCGAGGGGAAAACTGCTCGATCAACTGTCCCGCGTGCAGTAGGCGACGCAGACATTCGTGCAAAGGAGCCCGGCGGGGCCGGAGGGACGGGGTCTCGGGGCCTCCTATTCAGCCCTGCGATCAGAACCGGAACAGACGGTTGACCTTGACGATGAGCGCCCGGTTCAGCATGCCGGGAACACTCGGCCTCAACGTATCCCGCTCTTCGTTGTACACGACGAACAGCTCGCTGCCCGGCTGATACTCCCAGCGCAGCCGGGCGTTGACCGACACGGTGTCGGCGCTGGAGCTGTACTGGACGAGAGCGCTGGCGAACATCAGCGGCGTCATCGCGTAGGTGAGGCGCGAGCCCGTCAGGTGCGTGGTGAAGCGGCCCTGAACCAGCGACACCTTGTTGAAGGAATACGTCGGCTCCATGGAAAGCCGTGACGTGATCTGTGCCCGGCCGCGCGCGAAGGTCATCGTCGTCTTGTGACCGTTGTAGAACGTGCCGTGTTCGAGCGTGATGTTGGCCGCCCGCGGACGCTGCTGGCTCATGTTGTAGTTCACTCGCAGGTTCTCGAAGCCGTAGCCCGCCACCGGCAGTGTCACGCCTGGGGCAATCGCGAAGGGACGCGGCAGATACTCGTAGCTCCGTGTCCCTTCAACGGCCAAGACGTCGCCGTTCAGGAAGTTGATCCCGAACTCGAGGGACTGTTCGCGCGACTCGAGTCGCCCCTTCCCGTTTTCGACATAGTTCACTTGTCCCTGGTAGGACAGCTTCCGGATGGTCCGGCTGCCTTGAAGGCGCGGCGTGAACTTGAAGAGCGCGTTGCTCTTCCGCATGTCGTCGCGCCGGACGAAACCGACCTCTGGAGTGAAGTTGTCCCCGATCGCGAGACGCTCGAGCTGCACGGTATAGCGATCGGCGGTGTAGTCGAGCTGCCCCAGGTAGCTCCTATCGTCACCGCGAATCCCGTCCGTCCGCGTGCGCGCCCAGTAGGTGTTGATCACCAGGTTCTGGAAGAACCCGAACGTCCCATCCACGCCGTACGTCATGGCCTGGCCCGACCCGCTCGCCGCGATCGAACGGCCGGTGGCGAGGAGCCCCACCGCGCTCCGGCGCAGGATGTCGCGCTTCAGCCGGACCACGGAAAAGTTGGTTGGACGGGTCCCCGAGAACACATCATCGCCCGTCTGGATGTCGAGCACGCCGATGCTGTACTTTCCGGCCCTTCCGGTCACGCGGCCTCCCGCACGCAACGGCACGATGCGGCCGGAGTTCAACCCGACCCGGCGGCTGTAGAACAAGACCGGTGCGTCACTGCCCTGGCCGCCCACGGATACCCCGCCGAAGACAAAGGTCCCCTGGTTCTCGAGAAAGAAATCGCGCTTCTCCGGAAAGAACAGACTGAAGCGCGTGAGGTTCACCTGCTGCTCGTCGGCCTCCACCTGCGCGAAGTCGGTGTTCACCGTGAAGTCGCCGGTCAGCCCCTCGGTCAGCGAATACTTCGCATCCAAGCCGACGTTGGCATCGCCCTTGTTCGACGTGGGGCGGGGCCGCGCGTTCACGTCGCTCGAGAGGCTCGATGTCACGTACGGCTTCAGGTCGAGCGGCCGGCTGTTCGACGGCGGCTCCAGACCCACAAGCGTTGCGGCCAGCGACATCTGCTGCATGGCCAGCTGCCCGCGGGCGGGCGGAAGTTTCGTCAGAAACGAGATCTCGTTCTTCGACCGCTTGACGCGCATGGCATTGAAGCCCCAGAGCTGGCCGCCCTGCCGGTAGCGCAGCGACTTGAACGGAATCGCCGCCTCGAAGGTCCACCCCTTGTCGAACCGTCCCGCCTTCACTTCCCAGACCGGGTTCCAGTCGCCGCTGTACTGCCGCTCGTTAGAGGTCTGCCCTTCCATGCGCGCGCCGGCCGGCGTCGTGATGAAGAGGAACGAGTTGCGACGATCGTAGAAGGGGTCCAACGCGAAGGCGAGGATGTCGTTCCCCTGGTAGATGGTCGTGTTGTCACGCCGGAGCTCGGTGGCGATGATGTGCTCAGGATCGCTGTCCCACATCCGGCCGGACACGTAGACGCGGGTGCGATCGAAGGTCACCCAGATCTCGGTCTTCTCGGTGGCTTCCTCTCCGGGCTTCGGCTCGATCTGGATGAACCCTCCAAAGGGTGAAACGCTCGCGTACACGGGCTCGGTCAACCTGCCGTCGATCTCGAGCGGCTCCGCAAGACGCACGGCCCGCACGGTGGCGCGGCCCATCTCGTCGCGAGTCATGGTGGACGGCGCCACCGGCGCAGGCGGGCCGTCGAAGACAGGGAGGGACTCGGACGGAGCAGCAGCAACGGCGGCGACCGCCGGCGGCGGGGTTACAGGCCCCGTCAACTGCGCCTCCGCCAAGGTTGTCAGCCCGAAAGCCGCGGCCACGAGAAGTGCGCAATGGCGAATCATGTCTCGGGGAGTTCGTTCGGCCGCAGGTCGAACACGAGCACCTCGGCATCGTGTCCGTCCGAGAATGTCAGCGAGCGTTCGTGGCGCACGCGAACGCCGTCACCGTCGCTGAGCGGCGTGCCATTGAGCGAAACACGCCCGCGAATCACGTGCACGTACGCGTAGCGGGCGGCGCCAAGCGCCAGCTCGGCTCGCTCGGGGCCGTCGAAGAGGCCGGCGTAGATTCGAGTGTTCTGGTGGAAGCTCAGTGAGCCATCGGCGCCGTCTGGCGAGATGACGAGCCGTAGCGTCCCTCGCTTCTCGACGTCGGGGAAGTGTTTCTGCCCGTAACACGGTGCCACCCCCCTCTGCCCTGGCACCATCCAGATCTGCAGGAAGTGGACCTCCTCCGTCTTCGAGTGGTTGAACTCGCTGTGCGTGATTCCGGTACCGGCGCTCATCGCGATGACCTCGCCAGGCCGGACAACGGAACCCTCGCCCATGGAGTCCTTGTGCTCCAGCGCGCCGGCGAGGACGTACGAGAAGACCTCGGTATCCTTGTGCTCATGGGTGGTGAAGCCGCCACCCCCCTTGACCCGGTCGTCGTTCAGGAGTCTGAGGTCGGAGAACCCGACCTGGTCGGGGTTCTTGTAGGGTCCGAACTGGAACGTGAAACGCGCATCGAGCCAATCGAGTTTCCCGACGCCGCGATCCTCGGACCTTCGAATCTCGAGCATGTACCCTCCATACGAACGCCGGACGACAGACGTAACCAGAGACGCGAATCAATTTCCCGGGATTGCAATCCCGGGATCGGGATATAGTGTGCGGCGTCGTCATTCTCCTGTACGAGGGCTCGATGCTGCAGAATTCGTTGATGAAAAAGGGATTCTTCGCCGGCTTGCTCCTGGCCGCGACCGTAGCCGCCGCCAGTTGCGACAAGGAATCGTCGCCGACGACGCCGACGCCGGCGCCGGCTCCCGCGCCAGCCCCTGCGCCGGCACCCGCCCCGGCCCCAGCACCGGCGCCGGTACCAACCGGGCCGCCTGCACTCACATCGGTGACGTTGAGCGCGTCCACCGTCTCAGGCCAGCAGCGACCGGTCGGAACCGTCACCCTCACGGCTCCCGCCCCAACCGGCGGAGCCGTCGTCACCCTCAACAGCGATAACCGCGACGCGGGCAAGGTTCCGGAGTCGGTAACCATCGCCGCCGGTTCGACGTCGGCGACATTCATTGTCGATACAGGCAGCGTCACGTCGCGACAGACCGTCCGGATTACCGCGCGATACGACGGCGTCAGCCTCACCGCGATCCTTACCGTCACCAGCGGGCTCGTCGCGAACTTCACGGTTATTTCTCCGTCTGCCGGCGTGGACGCGTGCAGCCTCATCGAGGACGGCGACGAGGTCGACTGCCGGTTCGACGCGACACGGTCGAGCGGCGGAATCGATTTCTACGTCTACACGCTCGCGACGACCTCCGAAAAGATCACATTCCAGACCAAGGAGGCTATCTCGCGTCCCGTGACGGATGGCTGCGATTTCGTGGACGGGGCGGATACGGCCATCGGCTCCGACGGCCGCAAGTCCATCGTGCTCGACGTCACGCTGGAGGTTCAGGACCGCGGGGGCGACAAGAGCGCACCGGTGACCAAGCGGCTGCGGTTGTTCCCGAATAACTTCTGCGGCAAGGACTTCTAG
>JAKFXY010000038.1 GCA_021731165.1 Acidobacteriota bacterium
TCTCCGCCCCAGGGTTGGCTGCTCACGTCGCGGCCTTGGCGGAGGCGCTGAGGGAGGCGACCCCTTTTGACGAGCCACATGTGGAAGCGGCCGTGCGAGACACCGCGGAGCAGAGGGGCCTCAAAGCTGGAACGCTGATTCACGCCGTGCGGGTCGCCTTGACGGGCCGGACGACGAGTCCAGGGCTGTTTGAGATCGTGGTTCTCCTTGGTCGTGAGCGGACGCTCGCCAGGCTCGCGCAGCTTGAAACGTTTCTCGCCTCTCGCGCCTGACGGCTTCCATCGAGGGCGACCAGTAGCCCCTAGAGGACGGAAACAGTCCCGCACGTGCGGACTATTTCCCGGCGCCTGGCCAGGCTGAAGAATCGACGTACAGCTAAGTTCTTTGGTTTGTGGCTCTTACGGATGTGGCCTTTCCTTTGACCGTGGCACCCTGGTTGCACTTTGGCCGTCGTGAACCTAACGTCGGCTCCCACCTTCGGTGGGGCCCGGTGACCCGGGTGGTCATGGAGGTCAGTGTGGCTATAGAGGATCGCGGATTCGCCTCGATGGACCGCGCCAAGCAGCGCGAAATCGCCAGTAGGGGTGGCAAGGCTGCCCATCGGAAGGGGTCGGCCCATGAGTGGAAAGGCGAGGAAGCGCGCGAAGCCGGGCGCAAGGGAGGCATTGTGAGTCACCAGCGGCGAAAGATGCAGTTGGATAACTTACGCCGGGCCGCCGACGTGAACTCTTCGGACATCCCATCGGGGGTCTCCGGCAGCACCGCGCGGGTCGAACAGCTCCGGTAACACTCGCCCGTTTTCTCTCTGTCGCTCGCTTCAAGCGGTCGTACGCGCGTTGCGTCCGGCCGCTTCTTGTTTGTACAATCCGTGGTTCCCGCCTCGGCGGAATCCGCGCTCTAGCACTGGGAGGTCGTTCAACGGTAGGACACGGCGCTCTGGACGCCGTTATCGGGGTTCGAATCCCTGCCTCCCAGCCACAGACGAGCGGGCGATTCGCCACAATGGTTCATGCCGCGCCCGTTCGCACCTGCAGGGTCACGTGTGCCGCTTCGCTGT
Source organism: Acidobacteriota bacterium (assembly GCA_021731165.1). GTDB lineage: Bacteria > Acidobacteriota > Vicinamibacteria > Vicinamibacterales > UBA2999 > JAKFXY01. Next base: position 1,058 of record JAKFXY010000038.1, read on the forward strand.
AAGATCCAGCCTGAGAAACCGGTGACGCCGATCCCAGAAGACGAATTCGAGAGAACGCTCATCATCAGCCACAAACGGGCTTCCGACGCGGTGCCCGTCCCCGACGCCATCGGGCATTACCTCGTGGTGAGCAAGGTGGGCGAGCCGGGGAAACGTGTGGAGCTGGGCGCCGAGCCGCTCACGATCGGGCGTGAGGCCCGCCAGGCACTTCCGCTCGCCGACACCGAGATCTCGCGCCTCCACGCACGAGTGTCGCTCGTCGGAGACGAGGCCGTGGTCGAAGACCTCGGATCGACGAACGGAACGTTCCTCGACGGGAAGCGCATCACCGCGCCGATGAAATTGACGGAGGGCAGCGTGCTCCGCCTCGGGAGCCACTTCCTCAAGTACGAGCGCAGAAGTCGGAGTGATGTCAAACGGACACTGGAACTCGATCGCGACCTCGAAAGGGCCAGCACCTACGTCGTGTCGCTCCTACCGGCTCCGCTCACCGCGGGACCGGTGCTCGCCGAATGGCGCTTCGTGCCGTCCGCTCAGCTCGGGGGCGACGCCTTCGGGTACTACTGGCTCGACCCGGAGACCTTCGTCTTCTATCTCATCGACGTCTCGGGCCACGGTGCCGGCTCGGCGATGCATTCGGTGACCGTGCTGAACCTGCTGCGCCAGCGCGCGCTGCCACAGGTCAACTTCGAGAACCCGGCGGAGGTGCTCGCCAGCCTGAATGCCCGTTTCCAGATGGACGCCCATAGCGAGCTGTTCTTCACGATGTGGTACGGCGTGTACCGAATCGGGGATCGCTCGCTGACGTATGGCTCGGCCGGCCACCATCCGGCCTACCTCGTTCTCCCCGACAAGCGGGCCGCCCGTCCACTCGGCATCCCAGCCATGATGATCGGCGCCATGCCGGAGCTCACGTGTGAGGTGCAGCAGGAGTTCATACCGGCCGGCGGTTCCGTGTATCTCTTCAGTGACGGGGTGTTTGAAATCGTCTCGACCGACAAGAAACGGTGGACGCTCACCGACTTCGAACCCCTGCTTCTCGAACCGACGCTACCAGGCATAGGGGAGAGCGACCGTCTGTATCAGGGGGTCAAGCGGACCACTGGCCCCGGACCGCTGGACGACGATGCGTCGCTCCTAGTGCTGACTTTCCCGTAACGAGCCTGTCACAGGACGCCTGTAAGCTAGCCTGGCGGCCGCCTCGGGTGCGGGTCGCCACGCCCTGACGGTGTCGAAGTCAATCGGAGGATCAACCGTGGAGATGAAGGTCGCGAGCCTTGGCGAACGCCTCGTGAGGGTCACTCTGGCCGGACGACTTGACACGTTAGGCGTAGACCGCGTCGAAACACGCTTCGTGGCGCACCTCGTCCCTGGCGGCAACAACGCCATCATCGACCTGTCCGAGGTTGATTTCGTGGCGTCAATGGGGATCCGCATGCTCGTGTCGGCCGCGAGAAGTCTCCGTACGCGTCATGCGAAATTGGCGCTCTACGGTGCCCAGAGTCCGGTCCTTCAGGTGTTCGACGCGGTGGCGCTTCAGAAGATCATGCCGATCTGCTCAACCGAAGCGGAGGCCCTCGCGGCAGTGGCGTCTGCGGCCGAGTGATCGGTGGCAGAGGCGGCGATGCCAACGAACCAGCACCGTCTGCGGTTCCCCCCAACGCTACCCGGCCTCGAACACGCCGCTAGCGCGCTGCGGGAACTGCTGAACGCTCGGCACGTGGACAGCAGTCCCCGCTACAACGTCGAGCTGGCCTTCGAGGAGGCTGTGTCCAACATCGTCCGCCACGGATCCCCGATCGGTGACGTCGAGGTGGTCATTCGCTTCGACGACGACGAGATCGTCATGATGCTTGAAGACGATGGCGTGCCGTTCGATCCGCGTGAGCGTCCGGACCCGGTCATGCCGACCTCGATTGACGACGCACCCGTTGGGGGTCTGGGCCTCGTCTTACTCCGGAAGATTCTCACGCGTATGGTCTACGAGCGGACGCCCCAGAATCGCAACCTGCTGACGCTCGCCATTGCGGCCCGCTGAGGCGAGACCGAGAGGATCGAGCGTCTGGTCCACCTGATTGGTGGACAGAGGCAAAGATCTGACCGCTGTGGCGTAGACTTCCAACCATGACGTGTCCGGCCTGCGGCACTGAGATTCCGGCGTCCTCGCACCGGTGTCCGCACTGCCAGGCTCCACTTCAACGCGGGGTTGCCGCCGCCGTGCTGACGCCACCCCCCGCGGACGCCGCCACCAGAATTACCGTTCCCGCCATGGCCACCGACACGACGGGCCTGCCCCCGTCGGGTCAGACCGAGCCGTCCTTCGACCAACCGACGGTTGTCGGCGTGGGTGCCCGGCCGGATGTGTTTGGTGACGTTACGACGGTGGTCCCGGCTTCCGACGACCAGGACACACAAACGCGGACCGTCGGGCCCCCTCACCAGTCGAACGCCGCCGGGACGAGGAGACAATCGGCTCCGTCGGCAGCATCCGACTCGGAGGATACGGGTCCCCTGAAACCGGGGAAGCCCTTCGGATCCCGCTATCACATCATCCGCCTGCTCGGCTTGGGCGGGATGGGTGCGGTGTATCAGGCCTGGGACACGGAGCTGAGTGTCGCCGTGGCCATCAAGGTCATTCGTCCCGAGGCGATGGAGGACCCGGCAGCCGCGCTGGAGATTGAGCGGCGATTCAAGCGCGAGTTGCTGCTCGCGCGTGAGGTCACGCACAAGAACGTCGTGCGCATTCACGACCTCGGCGAGATCGACGGCATCAAGTACATCACGATGTCGTACATCGACGGCCTCGACCTCGCGTCGATGCTGAAGCGGGACGGCAAGGTCCCCGTCGCGCAGGCGCTCCTCATCCTGCGGTCGGTGATCCCCGGGCTCGTCGCCGCCCACACGGCCGGTGTCGTCCACCGGGACCTGAAGCCCGCCAACATCATGATTGGCAAGCGGGGCGACGCGCTGATCATGGACTTCGGGATTGCTCGTTCGACTGGCGAACCCAACATCGGGTCGGATGAAGCACACGCCAACCTTCCCCAGGAGCTCAGGCGTGCCGCCGAGAGCAACGCCGGATCCACGATGGCCGGATCGGTACTCGGCACGATCCACTACATGGCCCCGGAGCAGGCCAAGGGACAGGAGGTGGACCAGCGCGCCGACATCTACGCGATGGGGCTCATTCTGTACGACATGCTCCTCGGCCGGCGTCGAGCCGAGAAAGCCGTGAGCGCCATGGGCGAGCTCGAGGCGCGCATGGAGCACGCACCGCCGCCGGTGAAGTCGGTGGCGCCAGACATCCCGAGCGCCGTGGACGCGATCGTATCGCGCTGCCTCGATCCGGACCGAGCGAAACGATTTCAGACGACCGTCGATCTGGTCGCGGCGCTGGATCGGCTCGACGAGAATGGGGAACCGCTCCCGGTGCGACGCGTCGTCGGGCTGCCCCTCATGGCCGCGATCGTTGTCGTACTACTCGGGCTCGGGGTGGGCGCCTGGTATTACCAGCGTCAGTTCATCACGCCCGCCGCGCACGATCCCGTGTCGGTGGTGATCGCCGACTTCCAGAACGGCACCGGCGATGCCACCTTCGATCGGACCCTCGAGCCGGTGCTCAAGCTCGCGCTCGAGGGGGCCGGCTTCATCAGCGCCTACAGCCGAATCGAGATCGCGCGGAGTCTCGGCGTGCGCCCGCCGGAGTTGCTGAACGAGACGGCCGCGCGAGAAATCGCCGTCAAGCAGGGACTCGGCGTGGTGCTCTCTGGCGAGATTGCCCGTCGTGGCAATGGCTTCAGCCTCTCGGCCAAAGCCGTGCAGGCCGTGACCGGCGAGGTCATCGCAAGCGCCGACGCCCGGGCGGCCGGCCGGGATCAGGTCCTCGGCGTGGCGACGGGCCTGGCCAATGAAGTGCGCGAGGCGCTCGGCGACGACACGTCGGACTCCGCTCAGCGCTTCGCCATTGAAGCGCTGTCGGCGACATCGCTCGAAGTCGTGCGCGAGTACGCCGGCGCGATGGAAGCGTTGTCGAGAAGCCGCTTCAACGAGGCATTGCAGAGCTTTTCGAAGGCCGTGGATCGGGATCCGAACTTCGGCCTCGCCTACGCCGGGATGGCCATTACGGCACGGAACCTGGACCGACAGCAGGATGCCGAGCGGTACGCCAAGGAAGCCATCACGCATCTTGACAGCATGACGGAGCGGGAACGGTATCGCACGCGCGGCATCTTCTACTTCGTCACCGGCGACTATCAGCAGTGTGCGAAGGAATACGCGGACCTGGTAGCTCGGTTCGCGGCGGACGCCGCCGCGCGCAACAACCTCGCGTTGTGCTCCACGTATCTGCGAGACATGCCCAGAGCGCTCAGCGAGATGCGACAAGTCGTCAAGATTCTGCCGAACCGTGCGCTCTACAGGGAGAATCTGGCCCTCTATGCCAGCTACAGCGGTGATTTTCCGTCTGGCGAGCAGGAAGCGCGCGCCATCACGGAGCCTGGGCTGTTCGGCCTGTTGGCCCTGGCCTTCTCACAAGTTGGACAGGGGCAGTTGCCCGCCGCCATGGAAACCTACCGGTCGCTCAGCAAGATCGACGCGCAGGGGGCGTCATATACCGCGTCAGGCCTGGGGGATCTCGCTCTATACGAGGGCCGCTTCTCCGACGCCGACCGATTGCTCGCGCAAGGCGCAATCGCGGATTTGACGGCCAAGGAACCAGATCGGGCGGCCGCGAAATACGCGGCCCTCGCTTACACACGTGGCCAACGGGGCAGGATTGGTCCGGCTGTCACGGCCGCCGAAAGCGCGTTGGCCAGGAGTCAGTCCGTGAAGGTCCGGTTTCTGGCGGCACGGGCCTTCGTCGAAGCGGGCGCCACGGCAAGAGCCCAAGCGCTGGCTGTGGGCCTCGCCTCCGAGCTCCAAACCGAGCCCCAGGCTTACGCGAAGATCATCGAGGGTGAGATCGCCCTGAAGTCTGGGGACCCGCGCCTGGCTATCAGAATCCTCGGCGAGGCGAACACCCTGCTCGACACCTGGATCGGCCACTTCGATCTCGGCCGCGCCTACCTGGAGGCCGGCGCCCCGCTTCAGGCCGATTCTGAATTCGACCGTTGCATCAAGCGGCGCGGCGAAGCACTGGCCCTTTTCCTTGACGAAGAGCCAACGTACGGCTATTTTCCGCCCGTCTATTACTACCAGGGCCGTGTCCGGGAAGAGCTCAAGAACGCCGGGTTTGCCGACTCGTACCGAGCGTATCTCGCGATCCGCGGTCAATCAAAAGACGACCCACTCCTGCCTGAAGTCCGCCGGCGCGCTGGTCGCTGAGCCGCCGCGTGTCCGTTATTTCTTGAACACGACGGGGAAGCCATTCCCCGTTTCCGGGAACCTCTGGCCCGTTTCGTCGATCCACACGATCACATAGTAGGTTCCGACCGGCGCGTTGACAGGTTTCCACTGGAGATCCCACGCCTTGTGAGATGTTTCGTAGAGGAACGAGGAGCAGGCGGTTACCGTCGCCGAGTTGCAGCCCGGGGTATACGTCTTCGCTGTCCACCCTGTCGGCCCGGTGATCACAATTCTCGGCCGCGCCCCGCTGATGTCGACCCTTGTTCCGTTCTTCTTCATCTCGAACTCGAAGGAGATCAGCGTACCTTTCGAGTTTGGCTTGAACGTCACCCCCGAAGCAGGCGGCAGGTTGTACACGTTGACGAACGTGTATGGCGGCTTGATCACCGTGATGGTGAAGATCTCAGGGCCACTGGTGTCAGTCCCGCCATGTGCCGGGTCCACGCCGCCGTTGTCATGGATCCTCACCGTGACCGTCGCAACGCCGGCTGCGTTGGATGCTGGCGTGTAGGTAAGCGTGCCATCGGGTGCGATCGCGGGTTGCGCGGAGAACAACGCGTTGCTGTCGTTCGTGACCACGAAATCGACCGTCTGTCCGTCTTCGTTCGTCGTATTCAACGGTCCGCGCTTGATGCTCGTGGCCCAATTCGCAACACTTTGTGCTCCGGCCGGCTGCGTCACCGACTGGTTCGCCCCCTTCAAGAAGCTCGGCGCGTCGTTGACGGGAGTGACGGTGACGTCGATCGACGCGGGCAACGAATCCTGGCCGAGGTTGTTCCAGGTCGAACTTTCATGTGCCTTGAACGTGAAGCTCTCAGTCCCGTCGGTGGAGTTGTAGTTCAGGGTCGGGCCGTACATCACGCTTGGCGGCGCGCCCGTCAGCGAGCCGTGGCTCGGGCTGGTGACTATGCTGAACGTCAGTGTCGCCGAGTCTACGTCGGTGGCCGCCAGCGTGATGCCGATCGGGATGTCCTCCCATGCCGTGACGGACTGGGCAGTGGCGGACGGCGCCCAATTGACCGACGTCACGGTTGCGGATGCCGGCGTGCCCTCTTTGGTGACGCCTTCGACGAGGAACGTTGACGTGACCTTGTAGGTGAGCGGCAGGCCATTCGGAAGTTCCTGCGGATCGATCCACGTGAGCTGGGCCGGGCCGAGGGTCGCGATCAACTCAGCCGGACCGATGTCCACGATTCGATAGACAAAGTAGCCAGTCGCCGTGCCGGCGTTCGGTGGATTCCAATCCAGTCGAATACGGTGGCAGTCGGCCGGTGTGAGCGTATCGCAGGTATCGGGCTCCCCATTGGGCCGCCATCCCTCGGGCACCGACGAATTGGTGCCCATGCCATCGGTCCCGCGTACGAAGGCGTGGAAATCGCTCGGTGGCGTGAATCCCGACGCCTCCAACAATTCGACGTTTGCTTCGCCGTCCACACTGTCGCCAAGGTCGCCCCGGCCCAGATCGCCACGACCCAGGTCGCCGCGACCCAAGTCACCGCGGCCCAGGTCGCCACGGCCTAAGTCGCCCCGCCCGAGATCACCACGACCCAGGTCACCGCGGCCCAAGTCGCCGCGGCCCAGATCGCCCCGACCTAAGTCGCCCCGCCCGAGATCGCCGCGACCCAAGTCGCCCCGACCCAGATCGCCACGACCAGCGTCGAGAGACAAGGGACCCATGAATGCCACATAGGTGCCGGTTCCCGCGTCGAGGACCCAGTACCATCCGCCCACATTGCGCCTGCTACCAAGCTGGTTCAGGCGGATGATGGCCCAGTCGTTGGTGCCAGTGTTGAGCGGCCCGATAAAGCCGTCAAAGTCGATGTCCTGCGCTGTCTGCGGATCGTCCGATTTGTTCCAGTTGATACCGTCAATCGTCTCGCCCAGGCTCTCGGTATCGACGCGCACCATCGGCGGTTCGCCAGCGACGAGAGGCGTGCCGTCACAATGTCTGGTTGCGGGGGAGCCAATGGTCCCGGGACCCTGCGGCGCGTACCATCCAGTCCGGTATGGAGGCGCAGCGCCAGGCGGGTTCAGATCGAATCCGAGCCCGGGGCTCGCCAAGGTGTTCTCGTCAATCGCACTCAGTCGCTGGCCGGAGAAATCCAGATAGCTGCGGCCATCGTTCTTCAGCAACCCGCGCAACTGGAACAGGTAGTTCATGACGCTCAGGTAATTCGGCTTGCAGTTGGGCTCATCCAGCGCACCGCCGTGTCTCAGCTGGAACGTGTGTCCCAACTCGTGCATCAGCGTGGCTGCCTGCATGTAGTCAGTGCCCACAGGCAGTCCGCCAGCGTCGTTGAAGCCTCCGAGCGTGACGATGGCGTCGCCGCCAGGAAAATCGCCTGCGCCCGTGTTCGTGACGGGCACGTGGAAAAGAGGATTGCTGTCTTGACAGGTTAGGTCTGGAAATCCGTTCACCAGACAGTCTGCCTTCGGCACGCCGAGCGCGTGCGCGAACAGGACGTACCGGAACATGTCCTTGCGGCCACGATCGAACACCCTCTCGCAGATTGTCGCGGGATTGCCGTCTTCCTCGGCCGTCTCACACGCGTCATCCGAGAGCGACAGCGGCATGTCCTTGAAGTAGCGGAGGCCGCTCTTCCAACCCACCGTCCCCGGGTAGTCTGAAAACTGACACACCCATGGGGCGTCGGCGACCCTGGGGCACACGGTGGCCAATTCGTCGATCGACTCTCCGCCACGGGATCCGGGGCCGTGAACGATGTAGGGATCGGCAACCCCCGTCGGGAAGGCATCGCCCAGGTCGAAATGCACGTCGATCCCGCTGACTCCGTCGGGATTGGAAACAGGCGCACTCAGGAAGGTATCCCCCAGTTTCTTGAGGGCCGCATGGGTTGGCAGGTGCGTGTGTGCCGGTTTCACGACGGCGCCGATACCGCCTGGGGCCGGTGCGCCGTACGTCGCTACACCAGAGGTGTACATCGAGCCCACTTCGACGAAGACGTCCTTGTGGACCGCGCTCGCACCCATCGCCGCGAGATTCGGCAGGGCCTCGCCGTTCGGATCGTAGAGCGTGCTCGCCGACGACTCCCAGGTATTCAGCAGCCCGTCACCATCCGAGTCGTTGACCTGCGTCCGATAGACGATGGCGCCCCATGTCAAACAATCCGAGATGAGGCCTCTGGGCTCGACGGAGGTGACAAAAGAGGAGGCCGCCGGGTTGGCTGTCACGAGGGTGAGGTTGTCCCAGGAAGGCCCTTGAGCGGAACGAAATCCGTTGTCCACGACGCTCCCGGGCACGCGCAAACGCTCCGACAACAATGATTGGGCGCTGCCGGCGATGTGTGTGATTTTTCCGGCAACGGGCGCCGGGTCATAAAATCCCTTGATGGTCTGCGTCATCGTCTGCGACGCTTGCTTCGTATAGTTCCCGTCGTAGATGACGATGGCATTGAGCGGCGCAGCCATGTCTGGACTGCGATAGATCACGACAAGACTGGCGCCGATGGCCCTCGGCATCTGCAGGGAATTACCACCGTCTGGCAGCTCGACCGTGTAATTGCCGTTGATTCGATGTCTTCCGTTGACGACATCCAGAAATCGCAGGACGTCGGCGCGATAGGCGTACACGCGATTGCCCGGCCCACCGCCGGTAAGCGGACACGACTCCGTTCCGAGCGGGTTGCCAACGACCGCGAACGGGCCCTCAGTGGGCGTGGGAAGACTCGCCGGCGTGCTGAGAAGCTGGTGATTGAACTTCGCCGTGAGCGAGCCACTGTCCGCCCCTGTCGGCGAGACCACCTGCCAATACAGGAACGCGGCGAGGGCCTCGGAGCCGTCAGGCACGCCGCTGATGTTGACCACGCCACTGACTAGACCGTTGGTCCCGGCCAGATCCATGCCGACACCAGCCACCGCGTAGTCGCCGGTCACGAAGTAGTTCTTGAAGAACTTCAAGGGTTGAGCGCCCACCTGGCCGTGGCCGGTCTGCGTCAAGAGCATCACGAAGCCGCATGCGAGAAGTGCAACCGAGCTCTTCAGCGAAGCCCGCGTGACGGAACCACGACAACTAAGGTGTGCCACAGCTATACCTCATGGAGAGCGAATGACTTGAAAGGTCTGTTCAGAACGAAAAGCGAGCCCCAACCCGCACCTGGATTGGCGCCTGGAACTGCGGCCCGTAGGCGCCGGGGATTTGCGAAATCGGCTTGCCGAAGTCAGGGTTCGGCTCGAGCGAGGCGAGCTGAGTCCACGTGTCGTAGTCCTGCGTTCGGCGCTCGTTGAACACATTGAAGATGTCGGCCAGGAGCGTCAGGCTGCGCGCGCCGGTCTTCAGCACGTACGAGACCTGGAGGTCTACCTGGCTCTCGAACGGCGTGCGTTTCCTGAAACCATCGATCGTCTGGATTCCGGAGCCGCGAGGCGCGACGGGAATCTCACCCCCGCTCGCGTACCACGCGTTGGCCGCCAGGGGCGTCAGAGGCTTACCCGATCCGAGATTGAGGCCAAGGCCGACACTCAGCCCGTTGTCCCAGGCGTAGTTACCGAAAACCTTGACCTGGTGGGGTCGATCGAGCGGCAGGATGCCCGATTGCCCAAGGTACCTGATGTCACCCTCGTACCCAAACTCAGGGCCCCCAATCGCGGTGTAGCTAGGGTCGTTGGTCGGAAAATCGTACAGGGACGTCCAACCCGGGTCGGACTGGCCGTTGTCGTCACGGTAGAACCCGTCGAAGTTTCCACGCAGCCGCGACCAGCGGTACGACGTCATCGCCGACCAGTTGTTTGCGAAACGGCGGTCCAGCGCCACCTCGATCGCATGGTACTTGTGCACGGGATCGTCGAACCCGGCGCCCAGGGACTGGGCCGCGGGGAGAATCGGCGACTTGCGACTCGGGTTCGTGACGATGGTCTCGACATCGTCGGCCAAGCCCAGATCGAATGCCACCATCGGCACGCTGCCGAGATCTTCCAGGACGCGTCCGATGTTGCGATAGACATACCGGACCGAGAGCGACGTGTTTGCCCACGTCTCGCGTTCGACGCCGATCACCAATTCATCGACGTACGACAGTTTGGCATCGGGATCCGCCGCAGAGCCGGCGTTGGCGCTCAGAATCGAATAGTGACTGGTGACCCCTCCCGCCAGCGTGCCATTCGGAATCGGACGCGTCAGCGCGGCATCGAAGTAGTCCGCGCGTCCGATCTGTTCGACGCCCGAGAGCGCCTTCACCGCCACGTCGTTCGGCAGACGGGCAAAGAACCGGCCCCAGCCGCCGAAGACCTTCGTCTTGCGATCGCTGGTGGCGGTGTACGCGGCGCCTATTCGGGGCGCCCAGTTGTTCTTCAGCTCAAAGTCTTTGACAATCGTGCCGGACAGCGTCTCTTGCTCGTAGCGCAGCCCCGGATTGAGAGTCAGACGGCTGCCGACCTTCCAGGAATCCTGCACGAAGAAGTTGAAGTAGGTCTGTGTCGTCTCGATGCCACTGTTGAAGCTCGAGCGCGTCACCCTGTAGATATTGCCAAGGGCTGGATCCGCGAGAATCGAAACCCGCGCGCCAGTCTCGGTTTGCCGCCCGTCCGGCGCGGTGATCGTGGGACCGGTATTCTGATTGCGGTTGCTGTATGTCACATCATCGTACGCAAAGCCGTACTTGATTTGGTGCGGGCCGACGATGTTCGTGGACTTGATCGCCCACTGACTATCGAGGCTCCGGTTGCCTGCCTCGTAGAAGCCAACGCCACCCGTGACGCGCATCGGGGAAGCCGTCGTGTCCGTCACACGCCATTCGTTTGTCGCCGGGACCTCGCTGATCCGATTCAGCGCGCGGGCGTACGCCGCCTCCACCAGCCAGTTGCCGCCCAGGACTCCGTCGTAGCGGACTGTCTGGTTGTGACCGCCGTAGTCGATCTCGCTGAACGACGCGGTCGAGGACACGGTGAGCGACGACGGGCGCTGCGGGCCCATCGGGCCGTGTGAAGGGTCACCGAACACCGAGACGTCCATGCGGCCGCCGCCGCCGACCTGCAGCGTGCCTTTCGAGGCGTACGAGATGTTGCGCCGCGTGCGATCGTATCCCTCGGTCGTGGACAGGGGGAATCCATCTGGCGCCTGAAACGTCGATGTCTCTCGCTGCCAATCGATGGCGCCGAAGAAGAACAGCCGGCTCGTGATGATCGGACCGCCACCCTCGACGCCCGCGTCGTGCATCTGCGACGAGAGTGTCTGCACCGTCCCGTTCTCGGACTGGTACCGGCGCCATGTGCCTTCGAGCTGCTTCGGGCGAGCGTACGCGAACGATGAGCCGTGAAGCGCGTTCGAACCGCTCTTCGTGACGACGTTCACGACACCACCGGTGGACTGGCCGAACTCGGCTTCGTAGCCTCCCGTCTTGACCTGGACTTCCTTGACAAAGTCGAAGGGGGTCGCGTTGCCGAGCGACCCGTGAAAGATGGAGTACGAGCCCAGGGCGCCGTAGCCCTGGTTCGTGATGTTCACCCCGTCGATGACGTACTGGTTATCCAGGCCGCTGCTTCCGCCAATTGACGGGTTCTGCCGCCCGATCGACCCAGAGTTGCTCACGCCGGGGGCCATGTAAGTAACGTCGCTGATTCGCCGGCCAACCGGCACCGATCGCGCGAAATCTCCGTCGATGACCGCACCCGTTGTGGTACTGCCAGGGTCGATCGGCGCGACCGCACCGACCACGGTGACCGTCTCTGAGAATCCGCCGATCTCTATGGTGAGCCGCAGGTCGATGGTCTGTCCGAGGCTGACGTTGAGGTCGCTTCGCTCGAGAGCCTTGAACCCCTCGAGTTGCGCTCGAACGCCGTAAGCGCCCGGTGTCAGGAAGGGGATATTGAAACGACCATCCGCGTCCGTCGTCACCTCGGTCGCGCCTTGCGGCCCAGTCGCCACGACGGCAACGCCGGGCATCGGCAATGCCTGCTGATCGAGGATCCGTCCCTGGATTCGCCCTGTCGTTTCCTGCGCCGCCGCCGAACCAGCAGCGAACAAGCCGATTACAAGGAAAAGTACACGTTGGAATTGCTTCAATTCTCCGCTTTGAAGCGCCTGCGCCTCTGAATCGCACATCTCGAGCACCTCAAAGAGCCCAAACATCGACAGACGTTCTGGCAACACAAAGCGACGTTCTCGTCTGACCCATACTCTTCACGACAAAACCGTCAATTCACTGGTGAACGCACCTAGCGACGCCCAAGAGTCGTAACTGAGCCATAAACAACGAGATCCACACGTCGATGAGGCGCGTTCGTCCCCAGAACGACGCTTGCTCGCCGATTTTTCTTGGTCCGGCTAGTCTAATGGAGCAGAAACCATGCCGCACGCCGCGGCGCGCGTCAGGAGCCGCAACCACTCGTAGACGCCTTGTTAAGAGCTGTACTACCCTTCACCCACGAGGAAATCGAGACCTACATTTTCGAACTAGGTGAGGCTAATCAAGACGATCTTGGCGTATATCTCGTCACCGCAGACGGACGAGTCTTCGAGGCTGGCGAACGCTCGCGATCGATGCAGCGGTCGATGAATTCGAACGTCGGACAGGGCACATAAATTAGGGCGATCGCCTGTTTGATGCTGAATTTCGACGTGGTGCATACCGAGGCAGAAGCGGCGCTGGGCCTGTACTTCGGCGGTGCTCAGTCTTGGTCACTTGCCGGGACATCACCCTGATGGCGGCGACGCTCTCAAACATGGGCTGCCAACCCTGCCAGGGCCAGCGGGCGCTCAGCGTTGCGAGCGTGAAGGACGTAACTGCAAGGCATATACTTCGACGCCTGAAATCATTCCGGTCGCAATGTCAGTGGGGAAAAGACTAGATGAGCAGCATGGCGGCGTTCACGGCGCAACCCGAAGGGAACGCCACGGTTTTCGAGGTGGTGCCGGCGGACTACCCGAAGTTCTGGCTGCTCGTGGCGCTCGGCGCAGTGATCCTCTATCTGGGTTCCAGCGGCGTGAGCATCCTCCTCGTGCTGCTGGTGACCGGCGCCTGCTTCGTGCTGGGGTTGAACGATCTTCGGCCGGCGGAACACAAGACCTCATCCCGCTTTCGCGTGACGCAGGACGCGATTGAGGTGCTCGGCGAAACGTTCCGCGAGTCAGACATCCAAGAACTCACCATCGGTGGCGCAGACAGTAATGACGGCAGCCTCCTCGGGAAGATCGGCACTGCCGTGGCTCGGCTTCAGCAGACCAAGGTTGACGCGGTGACCAGGTCTCTCCGTCTGCGTTCGGGAGGACGCAGTGTCATCCTGGCCGGAGGCCTGGATCCACGCACGGCATCCTTGCTCCTCGCCGAGGTGCAAGGCGAACTCGACGGAGGGCTGTCGCCGACGCAGGCCGGCGGTCGTGATCTGGGGTACAGCCGGTCCATGTTGACGGCGGGACGAGCCTCCGTCGGCCTCATCGGCATCGACGTCCGGGCGTTCACGGGTGAGGTGATACGAAACGCGAAGAATGAACCGCTCGTACAGGGTGCCGACGATCAGTGGATGAATGTGGCGCATGAGTCGGAGTACGTGGCGATGAATCCCGGGGATCGCGTGAGCTTGTTCTACGGCGTACGCCGCGGCAAGAACATTCACAAGATTGACGGCCGCGATCTCTCCTCAGGCAAGGTCTCTCGGGGAGGCGAGACGTGGGGCAGCGTGAGCAAGATCATGTACGTCGTCAATCATTCGTCAGGCGCGGAGGGAATGATCGGCCATCCGTTCAATCGGTTGATCGTGCCGAATCGCAAGCTGTACGTGGCAACGGGCGTCATCGTTGTCTTCGGCGGCGTGTTCAGTGTGTTCGGCCTGTTCAGCGGCTCGCCGGAAGGGATCGTCTTCCTGCCGGTCTGCATTGGATTCTTCGTCTGGATTCGGAGACGGCAGCACGTGCTGGTGACGACGATCCACGAAGCCGCGGCGAAGATGAAGTCGCGCCCGGCAGCCAGCTCGAGCTCACTACTCTTGAACGCCTGAGCTCAGGGCCGAAGCTCCGCCAGGGCTGGCGCCGCGCGTGACTCTTGGTTCAGTTCATCGGGACGAATCGCTGCACGCGCTCGCCGTTGAACACCTCTCCCGTGTAGATAGTGCCTTTCGAGTCCACGGCAATCATGTGAAGGCCGAACCACTGGCCGCCGTTCTCGCCCATGCTGCCCATCTGGCCCACGACCTTGCCGTCCTCGCGGTTGAGGAACCAGATGTGGTTATTCGTGAGGTCCGAGATGAACAGGTACTTCTGCTGCCTGTCGGGCGAAAAGCCGACGCCCCCGGTCGAGCCGCCCTCGCCCGTCGATGGGGCGAGGATGAACTCCTTCACGAACTTGCCCTGCTTCGTCGTGACATGAATGCGATTCGCGTTTCGATCGGCAGCGTAGACAAGGCCATCGCTTGAAACGTTGATGGTGAGATGGCCCGCGAAGTCCTTCGGCATCGGCCCGTTGGGCTCGTAGGCATGGTCGGCGTCATTGGTGCTGATCTCCGCCAGCGGCTTTCCGTACGCGCCCCATCCCCTCTTGAAGGCAAACGTGTCGAGGTCGAACACCAGCACGCGGCCGGCCAGGTAGTTGTCGGCGACGTACATCTCGCGGGCAGCTTCGTCGAGCCGGATCTCCTCGAGGCCGCCCACAATCATCGGCGTGGAGGGAGGATACTTCGCCCGGTACGCCGCAACCGCTGCCGCGCGAACCGCGGGATCCGGCCGGTTGCCGCCACGGCCGGCGGCTGGAGGTGGAAACGTCCCCGTCGGCCCAGGCCCGCCGCGGCCCGGCGCGCGAGTGCCGCCACCGGCGTACGCATTCGCGCCCGTGGTGCCTCCGCCATCGCCCGGCTCTCTCTCCGGCGTGCGTGAGATCTCACCGACCAGCTTGCCGGTCTTCGGATCGTATTTACGGACGGTGTCCTGTCCGATGTAGACGAACCCCTTGCTGTCCACGTCCATGCCGTGCCCCTGGGGCGCGTCGAAGGAGCCGATGACGTTGCCGTTCTTATCGATGTGAATCATCGACGGTGGCCGGACGCAGCAATCGGCGGTGGGAGGAGTCAGCTCCGCATGAAGCTCGAGATCACGCAGGTCATTGGGACGATTCAACACCCAGACGTTGTCGTCCTTGTCCACGGCCAGCCCCGTGACACCTCCCATCTTCCATTTGTTCGGGAGCGGCTTCGGCCAATCAGGATCGAACTTGTAGCGGGGCGCCGTTTGCGCCTGTGCTCCAAGACCTCCATACACGGCCAACGCGCCAAGCCCAATCGAGAGGGCCAACACACCTGTCCGGATGCTTCGACGACTCTTCATGGCTGCCTGCCCTCACAACGGTGACGCCGCGACGACTTCTGTTCGCTCTCAACGAGCGTCGCCATATTCCGGGGAACGCGCCGGGGTGTCAAGCAGGTTCGCTGCGGCTCGATTACAAAATGCTTCGGCGACTTACAGAAGCGAACGTCCGGACGGGGGCCGGCGCCGGCGATTCGTCAATATCCTGCGTCACATGAGCGACTGCTCGCGCCAGCGCCACATCATGCGTCGGCACGACGATTGCTGCCCCAATGTTGCCACTTTGGCCGCGACGCCTTCACAGTTCTTCGCGGTCCGGCCTATTCTGCCGCCATCATGAGCGTGATTCTGGAAATTGAACCGGGTGCAGCCAGGACGCACGAACCGCGTCTCCGCTCGACCTCACACCTCTGGACCCGCCAGCCTTGAGGACGCCAGCCCTGCGGACGCCTTCATCCGAGCAGGACATCTCGCCTGCTACGCACGACGAGTCCGTGCAGCGGATCGCCGGAGGCCTTGAACACCTCGAGGGGGAGCGGCCGTGCCGAGCGCGCGACCGGCGCCGCGACGTCAGCAACGAATTCGAGGCAGAGGTAGACATCGACGTCGATCTGTCGATGTCAATCGCGCCAGGGGAAGCGGCAACGACGCCTGCCGAGCTCGCACTCATCCGAGCCGCCATTGATGCGGGTGTCACGGCGGAAGTCGATCGAGTTCGCGCCGAAGGTGCCGAGCGGCTCGCCGTGGAGATGACGGGGCTACAGGCCGAGTTTGCAGCCATGCGCACGGAGGCTGAGGCCAGTGCGCGCGACACATTCGAGGTGGAGATCGCGAAGGCTCGCGGCGATGCCACCGAGCAGCTCGCCGTGGAGATGGTGGCCCTGCAGGCCGAGTTCGCGGCGATGCGCACCGAGGCCGAAACCGAGGCGCGCGTTGCTCTCGAAGCAGAGATTGCAAAGGCCCGTCACGAGGCCGATGAGCAGCTCATCGCCGAGCTGGCACGGCTTCGGGCCGAAGCGGAGGCGACGCGACGCGAGGCCGAGACCCAAGCACGTGTGACGGTCGAAGCACAGACGCGAGAGGTGCTTACGGCGGAACATGCTCAGGTTCGAGCCGAAGCGGAAGCCACGCTTGCCGCGGAGCTGGCGCGCGTCCGCGCCGAGGCGGAGGCACAACGAGCCGCCGAGATTGCGCGGATTGGCGCTGACGCCGACGAGCGGGTCACTTCCGCTCTGGCAGCAGCGCGGGCCGAAGCGGAAGCCATGCGCGTCGAAGTCGAGGTCCAGGCACGCGCCGCGGCGGAAGCCCAGACTCGCGCGATGCTTGACGCCGAGCGGGAGCTGGTACGGGCTGAAGGGCAGGCAACGCTCGCGGCGGAACTGAAGCGCGTCCGCGCCGAGACCGACGCTCGGCTCGAGGCGGAACTGGCCAGGGCCGGCGAGACGGCCGACGCACGGCTCAATGCGGCTCTCACTGAGGCGCGAGCCGAGGCGGAAGCGCGACGGGTCGAAGCGGATGCACGCGCTCGAGAGGCGCTCGCGGCGGAACTGGCGCGCGTCCGCGCCGAGGCCACGTCGCTTCGGGAAGAGGCACAACGACAGGTACATCTCGTCACCGATGCAGATGCGTTTGCCGCGGAGTTGACGCGCGTTCGCGAGGCCGCGGAGGAGCGGCTCGCACTGGAGGTGGCGCGGGCCCGCGCCCAGGGTGAGGAACGACTGGCGGCAGAGCTATCGCGGGCCAAGGCCGAGGCCGAAGCCGCGTGGGCAGGAGCCGAGGTTCGGGTGCGGCTGGTTGCGGAGGCGAACGCGCGGGAAGCGGTCGCAGCGGAACTTGCCAAGGCCCGCAACGACGCGGACCAGACGTTGGCCTCGACGGTGTCACGGACTCGAGAGGAGGCGGCGCGGACGCTGGCCGACCGCATCGCGTTCACGGAAGCGGCGGCCCGCAAGAATTACGACGAACAGCTCGCACGGTTCCAGGCGGACGCCGAGGCGCAGCGCGATGCGGCCGTGCACGAGGCGCGCAAGGCGGCTCAGATTGCAGCCACCCAGACGCTCGAAACACAAGTCGCGCGGGCCAAGGCCGAAACGGAAACGAGCTTCCGGTCGGAGCTGCGAAAGCTGAGAGCGGAAGCGGACAACGCGCGCCTCGTCAGTGACCAGGCTCGTGAGCGGGCATCCGCGAGCGCAGAATCTCCCGCTCGTGACGCCTTCGTCTCAGCGGAGGACTCAACCGTCGGCACGGCAAGCGCGGACGCGGCCGACGCTGACGAGGGCGCGACGCGGGGGCTATTTGACCTGATCGAATCTCAGGACCCACCTCCACCACAGCGGCTCCGCCAGGTCGCACACGTCGCGGGCCGCTTAGCGGCCGCCGGCTCTAAACTCACGGGACGCGGGGCCATGGTGTTGCTCCGCGCGATTGGTACGCTCCTCCGCGCGTGCGCCCGCCTGACCCTCTCCGGCCTGCGCCTCGCGACACCACACGCCGTCGCCGGCATCCGGCAGTTCGGACCGCGAGCCTTGCTGGTATGCGTCGCGCTCGTGCTGCTCGCCGCCGCCGGCAACCTTATCAAAGCGGTTCCAGTAGACCGCGTGGGATCGCTCGTCGCAGGCGCGTGGTCCCGGCGCGCGTCGGAGCCCGCACCCTCGACAGAGCCTGCCACGGCTCCCATCGTTGCAGCGACAACAGTCGGCCAAATCGGTGAGCTGCGCGTTGAATCGACGCCGGTCGGCGCTCGAGTGATGCTCGACGGCAAACGGCGCGGGGTGACCCCCCTCACGCTCACCGGGATCTCGGCCGGCTCTCACGCACTCGAGCTCGTCGGCAACGCAGGGTCGGTACGACGCACCGTCGTCGTGCGCGGCGGCGAACAGACGTTTGCGAGCGAAGTGATCACGACCGGCCTGCTCACGGTCTTCTCGCGAATTCCCCTCACGATCTCGTCCGCCGGCCGCCGGATTGGGAGCACCGACACCGACCGTGAGCTCGCGCTCGCGCCGGGGCGCCACACGATCGAGCTGACCAACGACCACTTCCACTTTCGTACGACCACAACGATTGATATCTCACCTGCCCGGGTAACGTCGTACACCGTGCCGATGCCGGAGGCCCAGCTCCATCTAGACGCACCAGCCGGAGCGGAGGTCTGGATCGAGGGTGTGCGTATTGGCGTGACGCCATTCGCGGAGGTGAGCGTCCCCATCGGAACGCGGGAAGTCCTCCTTCGTCATCCCGAGCTTGGCGAGAAGCGCGCAAACGTGGAGGTCGTCTACGGCAGCACAACTCAACTGGCCGTGAGCTTCGAGCCACGGTGAGCTTCAATTCATCCCCGGATTCCCCGACTTCCCGCTGAATTCACGGCCGCACTCAGACGGCCGCACGACCCTCGTGCGCCTGCAAGTCCCGCCCTTCGACGCTGGCGGCGGTGACACCGGCACGCCACGGCCGCACGGACTCCGGGAGACAATACAGCGGTGACCCCGGTGGACGAGTCGTACAGGACGGCGCGCCGCGTGGCCCTCGCCAGCCTGGCTGTCAGCGGCGTGCTCGCCTGCAGCAATATCCTCATCGGTTTTCTCGCACACTCGACGTCAGTCGTCGCCACTGGTTTCGAGTTCGCGGGCGACGTGCTCGCCTCTGGCGTCGTCCTCATCGGCATCCGTGTGGCTGCACGGCCGGCAGACGACGACCATCCGTACGGGCACGGGCGCTTCGAAACCCTGTCCGCGTTTGTCGTCGGCGTGATCCTGGCCGCGGCCGGCGTGATGATCTCCTACCAATCGCTGCAGGCCATCGGCGCACGACATGCACCGCCTGGCGTGAGCGCGGCGATCGCACTCCTTGGTGCCATCGTCCTGCGCAGCATCATGTCGACCATCAAGTTCCGTGTCGGTCGCCGGCTCCGAAGCTCGGCCCTGATGGCGGACGCCTGGAATGACGCGGTTGACATTCTCTCTGCGCTCGCCGCGCTCACCGCGGTCGGCCTCGCCACCTACGACCCCACCCGCTTCCTGGCCGCCGATCACTATGGCGGATTCGTGGTCGGAATCGTGGTCGTCATCACCGGCATCCGCGTGGTGCGCGACGCGTCGTTTGAGCTCGTAGACACGATGCCTCCGCCGGTGCTGACTGACGAGATCCTGCAGGTCGCGGGATCGGTGGCCGGTGTTCAAGGTATCGATAAAGTGTTCGCACGAAAGACCGGCCTGCGGTACCACATCGACCTGCACATCGAAGTCGATCCCGCTCTCACGGTCGCCGCGTCACACGCGATTGGCGGACACGTGCGGGCGACACTGAAGGGCGAGCTGCCGTGGGTGGCCGACGTCCTGGTT
This sequence comes from Acidobacteriota bacterium, assembly GCA_021731165.1. Classification (GTDB taxonomy): domain Bacteria; phylum Acidobacteriota; class Vicinamibacteria; order Vicinamibacterales; family UBA2999; genus JAKFXY01. The sequence continues at coordinate 20,987 of JAKFXY010000038.1, forward strand.
CACGTTGAACCCGCAAGCCGCACGGGACCGTGAGCCTGAAGCGCCGCGGAAGCTACTTCTCGGCTAAGGCCTTCAAGTTAGCCAGGCCTGTCTCGAAGTCCTTGCCGATCATGGTGTCCATGTTCAGGAACACGCCGACGAGCTTCGTCATGAACGCACTTGGACCCTTCATCGACCAGGTGACGTTCGTCTGGCCATCCCGCGGGACGAGCGTGAACTCGGCCACGTTGTGGCCCTCGAACGGTGTGATGAAGTCCAGCGTGATAGTGATGCGAGACGGATACGCGGTGTCTGTGATCTCCATGCGCCCGGAGCCCACCTGGCGGTTGCCGTGCCACTCGTAGACGGCACCTCTGCCCTCGGCCGCACCGCTGTGCGTCCTCTTCATCGTAGGGTCACGTCCTTCGTACGGAGACCAGTCAACCCATCGATGAAAGTCATTGATGTGCGGAAAAATCTTTTCCGGTGGCGCCCCAATGCCGGCCGTGCGTGTGACGTGCAGGGAGTCTGGCCTGGTCGCGGCGTAAGCGAGCAGCGCACCAACAAGAACGACAACGACGACAGCAATCGGCACGAGCATTGATATCCTCCTCAGCGACGGGCACGGCTACTCCGCGCTCGCACGCGGTCACACTCCGCGTGCTCCGTAAGCCGGTAATCTAGCAGGTCTCAGCGTCCAGGAATCCTGTCGATGTTCGACAATGCCCGGCACCCAGAACCCTGGCTCTGGCAAGACTCCATCGCGATGCACGCCTGACAAGGTTTGCTCCACACAGGTAACATCCGCACTCGTGACATCCGTGAACACGCCACGCCAGGTGCTCTTCGCCAGCCTGATCGGCACCACGATCGAGTTCTTCGACTTCTATATCTACGCAACAGCCGCAGTGATCGTGTTTCCGCGCCTGTTCTTCCCCGCGAGCGACCCGGCCTCGGCGACGCTGGCGTCGCTCGCGACTTTCGCCATCGCCTTCATCGCGCGGCCGATCGGATCAGCGCTCTTCGGCCACTTCGGTGACCGCATCGGGCGAAAGGCCACATTGGTGGCCGCACTGCTGACAATGGGAATCTCGACCGTGGCGATCGGCACGCTGCCGACCTACGCCAGCATCGGCATCGCTGCTCCGCTGCTGCTCGCGATCTGCCGCTTCGGCCAGGGACTGGGGCTCGGCGGCGAGTGGGGCGGGGCCGTGCTCCTGGCGATTGAGAACGCACCGCCGGGGAAGCGCGCCTGGTACGGAATGTTTCCGCAGCTCGGCGCGCCTGTCGGGTTCTTCTGCTCGGCCACGGTGTTTCTGGCACTGTCGCGCTGGCTCACCGACGAACAGTTCTTCAGCTTCGGGTGGCGCATTCCCTTTCTTGCCAGTGCCGCACTGGTGCTGGTCGGGCTCTACGTGCGGCTGGCGATTACAGAGACACCCGTGTTCCGTGAAGCACGCGGGCGCCGCGAACCGGTCAGGGTGCCGATTCTCGTGGTCCTCCGCGACTATCCGGGAACGCTGATGGCTGGAACCATGGCGTCCCTTGCCACGTTCGTTCTCTTCTATCTGATGACGGTCTTCGCGCTTGCCTGGGGCACGAGCAGGCTCGGCTTCACGCGTGAGCAGTTTCTCTTGATTCAGCTCTTCGGCGTCGTTTGCTTCGGGCTGACCATTCCGATCTCCGCCGTGCTGGCGGAGCGCGGACGACGCAGCACACTCATCTCGGTCACGACCGCCATTGGCGTATTCGGCCTCGTCATGGCGCCGCTGTTCGAGGCCGGCACCATGGGGGCGCTGCTGACGATGGCGATTGGGCTATCGCTGATGGGCCTGACGTACGGGCCGCTCGGTACGGTGCTGACGGAGTTGTTTCCCACGGCGGTGCGCTATACCGGCAGCTCTCTGACGTTCAACCTTGCCGGAATCTTCGGTGCATCGCTGGCGCCGTACGTCGCGACATGGCTGGCAACCAACTACGGGCTCCAGTATGTGGGGTACTACCTCACGGCGTCAGCCGTACTGACGCTCGCTGGACTCCTCGCCACGCGTGAAACACGGGACATCGATCTCACCGGCGCGTCGTAACGGGTCGGGACCGGGGCCGGGGCCGAAATCGGAACCGACATCGAGCCGCGGGATCGGCAGCCAGCGCGGCGATGCGCGGCGACGACAAGAGCCGTGCACAAGCCTCACCATGGCGTTTTCGGAGCGCGCATTGCGGTGATGACCAGCCGCTGGCTCGTATCGGCTGGACACGAGCCTCCGCGGGAAGACTACGCTCTGCCCGCGAACTCGCGCGTCTCCGTGTGGACCTTGACCTTCTCGCCTTCCTTGATGAAGAGCGGCACCCGAATCTCCAGTCCCGTTGAAAGCGTGGCTGACTTGGTGACTCCACCGCTGGCCGTATCCCCGCGCACGCCGGGCTCCGTGTAGGTCACGATCAGCTCGACAAGCGCCGGGAACTGCAATCCGATCGGACCCCCGTTGAACTTCATCACCTGAACCAGGACGTTGTCGGCGAGTAACCCCTTGTCCTCGCCGACGATATCGGACCCAAGCGTCAGCGTCTCGAACGACTCCTGGTCCATGAAGTGGTAGCCGTCGCCGTCGGCGTAGAGAAACGAGGTGGACACTGTCTCGAGATCGGGCTCCTTGAACTTGTCGCCAGCCTTGAACGTCTTGTCGAACACGGCCCGGGTAATCAGGTTCCGCATCTTGATGCGGACCAGCGTCTGGCCGCCCCTGGCCGTGGGTTTTGAAATCTCGACGTCAAGACAGTGATACGGGGCGTTCTCGAACTCGAAGTACATCTTCCGCTTCACACCAATCGCTTCAATCATCCCGGCCATCGATGGTCCTCGTTCTCGTGTTCGTTCGGTGTATTGTTCACCTCAAGATTACCGTCGTTGTCGCCCTATGCCTATGCCCGAACGTCGGCCGGCGCCACCGGGACGGCTATACTTGCCCTATTCTGCAGGCCGCATGCATCGATCACTGCTCCTCGTGACCTCACGAGCAACCTCGCCTTCACCACCAACAGCCTCATCATCGTCACACGCGAGGGCGTCATGGTAGTCGATGGACAGGGCAGCGTGGCCAAGACGAAACGGATGGTGGAGGAAATCGCGAAGATCACACCGCAGCCCATCAAGGATTCAGATTCTGTTCCTCGGCCGAGCCCATACCGGTGGTGACCTCCAGGTGTTCCTGCCGCGCGACGGCATCCTCTTCATGAGCGAGGTCTACTTCAACCGCCTGTACCCTTCTGTGGGCGGAACGCGACGCGCCTATCCCATCGAGTGGATCGAGACGATCAAGAAGTCCAAGGCCATGAACGCGCGCATGTACGTGCCAAACCACGGTTTCGTGGAATCGCCGGAGATCCTGCGGGAGGCGCTGACGAACTTCCGACGGTCGCTCGAGAATCTCGTCTCGGAAACCCGGCGGCTGCACGATCAGAAGGTGGCGCTCGAGAACGTGCCGCGTCTGATCAACCTGGGAGAGTTCCAGTACTGGTATCGAGCGGCGAACAACCTGCCCGACGCGGTCAGGCAGATCTACCTCGAGATCGAGGGCAAGCTGAAGTAGACGTGGTCCGCGTCCAGACGTTCTCGCTTTCTCTCCTGCTGGCAGCGGCTGTCTTCTTCGGCAGCGCCTGCGCACAGCCGGAAGCGCCGGCCCGCGACGTCACTGCATCCGCGGCGCACCTGATCGAGCGAAGTCACGAGACGATGGGCACGCGGCTGGAGGTAAGCGCGTGGACGGATGGCGAGGACGGTGCGGCCTCGGCGTTCGACGCGGTCTTCCGCGAGTTCGACCGGCTCGATGCGCTCATGAGCGTGTGGCAACCCGGCAGCGACATCGTCCGGCTCAACGAGGCCGCCGGCGATCACCCGGTACCGGTCAGCGCTGAGACGATTGAGGTCATCGCCGCGTCACGTCGGGTCAGCGACTGGACCGACGGCAAGTTCGACGTCACGTTTGCCGGGCTGTCCGGTCTCTGGAGGTTCGACCACCAGGACAAGAACAACCGTATCCCGGATCGCGCGGCCGTTACCGAACGGCTGCCGCTCATCGATTACCGGGACCTCGTCGTGGACACACAGGCCGGCACCGCGTTCCTGAGGCGGAAGGGCATGCGCGCGAACCTGGGCGGTGTCGGCAAGGGCTACGCGGTCGATCGCGCCGCGGACATCCTGCGCTCCAGGGGATTGCGCGATTTCATGATCCAGTTTGGCGGCGACCTCTACGTCGGCGGCCTGCGCGACGGCCGCCCATGGCGGCTCGGAGTGCGTGATCCGCGCGGCCCGAAGGACCGCAGCTTTGCCATGCTCGATCTGTCGGATGGAACCTTCAGCACATCCGGCGACTACGAGCGCTTCTTCATCGAGGACGGCCGCCGGTACCACCACATCATCGATCCCGACACGGGCGAGCCGGCGAACCTCTGCCGCAGCGTGACGATTGTGGCCAACCGGGCCTTGCTGGCCGACGCGATCGATACCGGCGTGTTCCTTCTGGGACCCGAAGCTGGCATGGCGCTCATCGAGAGGCTGCCGGATGTCGAGGGGGTGATCGTCACCGCAGAGAACAAGGTACTGGTGTCGTCGGGCCTCAGGAACCGGCTGACAGTCGTGGCCCCGCCAACTGACGCGCCATGATCTCGCTCTTGCGACGGATGATGACCCAATGCGGGCACTTCTGTTCGTTGTTATAGAGGCGCTCGCAGTCGTCGCACCTCACGCACTCCGCCGCGATGATCTTCGGGCCGGCGATAGCGCCCCACTCGCAGGTCTTCTCACAGATCCGGCAGGTGCTGCACTCGGACCACCGCTTGATGCGAAACACGGTGAGGTTCGATAGCAGCCCGAGAAACGCACCGACAGGACACAGAAACCTGCAGTACAGATTGCGGATGAAAAGCGTGCCCGTCAGCAGCACCCCGAGACCTATCCACTCGCCACCGGATGCCTCGCCGGTGAACATCCAAAATGGCTCGACGTACCGATAGACCAGGATGTTCCTGGTGGTGAGGTAGTAGGCGATCGCTCCGATCAGGATGCCGTACTTGATGTACGACGCGCGGCGTTCGACGGTACGCGGCACGTCGTAGCGAAAGCGCTTCGGAACGACGTAGTCCAGCAACTGGGTCATCGATCCGAACGCGCAGACGCGACCGCAGTACAGCCGTCCCCACAGGATCGTCGAGACGACCGTAAAGATGGCAAAGGCGTACCAGCCCATGCTGAACTGAAGGATCGGCAGATTCAGCGTCAGAAGGCTGAAGATGTTCGTGATGGAGATGAGCTGGCTCTTGTAGATGCCGAGGTAGCCGACGGCGGCGAGAAGCGTCACGAGCTTGAGCCGTTCGCTCTTGCGGAAGAACCCGACGAGCGCGAGCGCGGCAAATGCGGTGAGGGCTGCAATCTCCGGCGCCTGTGCCGCAAGGCTCGACGTCCATGCCGGCACGTCCTCCCGCTCGTCGCCGAAATCCCATTCAGCCGCCGCTCCCGTTGCCGGGGGCTGTTCCTGCGCGCGTGATTCCGCGGCGGCCAGAACGAGCACGACGAGCGCGAGCCCGGTCAGGACTCTGGACGTCACTTCCCCGCCTCGGGCGTCAGGTATTCCCTGGCGACCCGGCGGGCGCTGTTCCTGATCGCTCGGCTGGCACTGGTGACGCTGATGGTCGCCCTGGAAATGGCGTCGACGTCCTCGCCGTACTTGAATCCGTCGCGGATGTTCTTGCCCTTGAACTGGTTCACGAAGCCGGCGGTGTCCACCGAGAAATTGCCGTACGGCTCGCGGTGCTCGGTGACGATCGCCCCCGCCAGTATGCCCACGGTGTCCATGCCCACCAGAATCTTGATGGGGCCGTCATAGGCCCGCTCCAGCGGGACGAGTTCGGTGGTCCAAAACGCGTACCCGCCGACCCTGCGCCCGCCGCGGCCATCGGGCACATAGACCTTGTAGTGGGGAGGATTGCCTTCCTTCGGCGAGAACGCGCTCGCGTCAGGAAACAGCGCCTTCAGCTGCGACTGGAGCTTGGCGTCAGCGGGGCCCTGCCCCGTCATGACGACCGCCCAGGCCAGAGCGAACACGAGCGCGAGTCCGGCGATCCTGGTTACTGGCACGTCTTCCTCGGCCACCATCTTTCCGTAAGTCGGCCGGGAGGGCAAGCTGAAGGTGACGCGTGGCCACGCGCGGTGGGACCTCTTCGGAGCGCTGGGTCAGTGCCCGGGCGATGTCGAGGGTGCCGTTTCGCCCGCCCCCTGGCGGGCCGGTGCCGGCGGACTGATCGTGACCTGGGTGCCGGCTCCTGCCGTGCCGCGCGGCGACGCGAACCATCCGCGCGACAGGTAATCGGTCATCGTCAGCGCCAGCAAGATTACGAGGAAGAAGAAGGCCATCCCCACCACCATCTTCGTGAGACGGCTGCTGTACTTCACGTGCATGAAAAACAGGATGACGAGCGTCGCCTTCGTGAGCGCGATGCCGATCGCCACGGGGAAATTCAACGACCCGAGGTTGATGAACGCCACCGCGACGGTGACGAGCGTCAGCACCATCAGCGCGCCGAAGATGGCGTAGTAAGTGCTCTTGGGAGAAACGTGTCCTGACATGGCTTACTGGTAGTGACCGGCTCTGTCCACGAGGTACAGCAGCGGGAACAGGAAGATCCAGACAATGTCCACGAAGTGCCAGTAGAGACCAGACATCTCCACCGGCGTGTACCACTCCGGTGAGAACCGCCCCTTCCACGCCATCCACGTAATCACGCTCATCAACCCGAAGCCAATGATCATGTGCAGTGCGTGCAGGCCGGTCATGCAGAAATAGAGCGAGAGGAAGATCTGCACCTGATCGGCGTGGGCACCTTCGAAGTGGAAGTTGGCCCCTGGGATGTGGCCCAGATCGTACTTGTGCTTGTATTCGAAGAACTTGACGACGAGGAACGTCAGGCCGAGCGCCATCGTCAGGAGGAGCCAGTTGACCGTGGCCATCCGCTTGCCGGTCTGCGCGGACCGCACGCCGAATGCCATCGTCAAGCTGCTGGCGATCAGGACGACCGTGTTCAGGCCTCCCAGGCGGATGTCCAGTTCGCGGCTGCCCTCGGCCCAGGCTTCCGGATACCAGACGCGGTACAGCATGTAGGCCATGAACAGGCCGCCGAAGAACATTACCTCGGTAACCAGGAAGATCCACATGCCGAGCGTCGCCGCCTCGGCCTGCTGCTCCATCGTCTCGAAATGGTGCTGGTGCGCCGGGTGGTGCGCGTGTGCGTGGCCGTGGTCGGCGGCGTGAGCGACGAGTGCGTCAGGCAACCTTGATCTCCCGCTTCGAATACTCGTACGCGCCCTCGGTAACGACCGGGGTCTCCCGGAAATTCTCCGGCAGCGGCGGCGATTGCGTCGTCCACTCGAGACCCGTGGCAAGCCACGGGTTCGCACCCGCTGGCGCCCCCTTGAAGAATGAATAGGTCAAGTAGATCAGGGTCAGGGAGTAACCCACTCCCAACACCATGGCGCCCGCCGACGACATCACGTTGAGCACCTGGAACTCCGGAGGGTACATGTGGTACCGGCGCGGCATGCCCAGGTAGCCCAGGATGAACTGCGGGAAGAACGTGAGGTTGAAGCCGACGAACACCAGCAGGGCCGACAGCGACGCGAGCATGTCGTTGTACATCCGGCCGGTCATCTTTGGCCACCAGTAGTGGAGGCCGGCAAAGTAGCCCATGATGGCGCCGCCCACCATGATGTAGTGGAAATGCGCGACCACGAAGTAAGTGTCGTGGATGTGGACGTCAACGCCGAGGGAGGCCGTGAACAGCCCGGTGAGGCCGCCCACGAGGAAAAGTCCCATGAAGCCCAGCACCCACATCATCGGAGCCTTCCACCAGATGGCGCCGCGGTACAGGGTGGCCGTCCAGTTGAAGGTCTTCACCGCCGAGGGCACGGCCACGGCGTAGGTGAGGAAGGAAAAGACCATCGCGGAGTACGGTGAGATGCCGGCCACGAACAGGTGGTGCGCCCAGACGAGGAAGCCGAACACCGCAATCGCCAGGCTCGAGAACGCCACGAAGGAATAGCCGAACACCTGCTTACGCGAGAAGCAGGCGATGACCTCGCTGATGGCGCCCATCGGCGGCAGAATCATGATGTACACCGCGGGGTGCGAGTAGAACCAGAAGAGATGCTGAAAGAGCACCGGGTCGCCGCCGAGGGCCGGGTTGAAGATGCCAAGGCCGGCAACGCGCTCGAGGAAGAGCATCAGCACCGTGATCGCCACCACCGGCGTCCCGAGAATCTGCACGAGGCTGGTGGCGTACAGCGCCCACACGAACAGCGGCAAACGGAACCAGGTCAGCCCGGGCGCTCGCATCCGGTGGATCGTGACCATGAAATTCAGGCCGGTGAGAATCGACGAGAAGCCCGCGATGAACACGCCGAGGCCGGTTGCCGCGACATGCGACGGCGAGCCCTGCGTGCTGTACGGCGGGTAGAAGGTCCACCCCGTGTCCACGCCGCCGGCCACGAGCGCATAGATGGTGAACAGGAAGCCCACCACGAAGATGTACCAACTCAGCAGATTGATCTTCGGAAAGGCGACGTCCTTGGCGCCGAGCTGCAGCGGCAGAATCATGTTGCCGAGGATGGCTGGCACCGCGGGGATCAGCACGAAGAACACCATCGCCACGCCGTGCATGGTGAACAGGCGGTTGTAGGTGTCGCTCGACACCAGATCGCCCCCGGGCGTGGTCAGCTCCAGTCGAATGAGGGCCGCGAACACCGCGCCAAAGAGAAACGCGAACGTGACGACGATCATGTACATCAGGCCGATGCGCTTGTGGTCCTTGGTGAGGAGCCAGGAGGCGACCGTCGTCTTGACGTTCAGGTAGTTCACAGGTGAGGGTGCCGCGAGTGTCGTCATTGCGTCCTGCCTTCGTTCCGCTGCTCAATCGCGCCGGCCGGCGCCGCGACCGGTGCGGCGCCTGGGGCGGCGTCGGGAGCGACACGGGCCTGCGCTGTGCCTTCCGAGCCCGACAGCGACTTCACGTACTCGATCAGGCTCATCACGCCCTCCTCGTTGACGAGGCCCTGGAAGGTCGGCATCAACGGCTGGTAGCCGGCCACCAGCTTCATCTGGGGGGTGAGAATCGACTCACGGACATAGCTTTCATCAACCGTCACCGTCCGGCCGTCCGACAGCGTAACGGTAGAGCCGAACACGCCTGACAGCGAGGGACCACGACCCGTCCCGTTGGTCAGGTGGCACGTCGTGCACGCAAGCTGTTGAAAGAGCTGCTCTCCGCGTGCCTGCATGGATCCGCCCGTGATGCCGCCGTCTGTCAGCCATGCCTGGTAATCGTTCGGCTCCATGACGTAGACCGTGCCGATCATCCCTGAATGGCGCGTGCCGCAGTATTCGGCACAGAACAGATGGTATTCGCCGGTCTTGGTGGCCGTGAACCAGATCGAACTGTAGCGCCCGGGGATTGCATCCGCCTTCACACGGAAGGCCGGGATGTATAGATCGTGGAGCACGTCCTCGGAGGTAAACGTCACCTTCACGGGACGACCGAGCGGTACGTGGAGCGCGTTGATCTCACGCTGGCCATCGGCGTGCTGAAAACGCCACATCCACCGCTTGCCGGTTGAATAGATCTCGAGCGTCTGATCCGGCGGCCTGATGATCTGGAAAAACACGACCGTTGACCAGACAAAGATCACAATCGCCACCAGGAAGGGGATGATCGACCAACCGATCTCGAGCGGCACGGAGCCGGTAATCGGCGCGCCCACCTTCAGCCCGGTGTCGTCGCGGTACTTGATCGCGAAATAGATCACCAGGGCCGAGACGAGCAGCGCAAAGAACGCCGTGACGGCCAGGATGAAGAAGTACAGGTTATCCACGGCCGGGGCCAGAGTGGATGCCTGTTCGGGGAAGAGCGGGATTCCAGACAGCATAACGGTTAGGCGCGGCCCTCCAGGGGCGACGCGTGCGGGCGAGGGCGCCGCATCAGCAACATGAAACCCACGATGCCGGCGACCGTGAGAACGCCGACAAGCCGGATCAAGTTCATTACGATCACACCGTAGCGGCCGCTTTCCGGGTCGTAGTGGAAGCAGTACAGCAGCAGTTCGTCGATCGGCGATCCGATGTGCCCCTGTCCTGATTCCACCAGCGCCATCCGCAGCTCTCGCGGTGAATACTCGACGCCGTAGAAATACCGGGCGAACCGCCCCTCCGGCGTCATCACGAGCAGGCCGCTGACGTGCGCGAACTGCTGCGTCGCCTCGTCCCACTGATAGCTGAAGCCGGCGGCGGAGGTCACGCGCTTGATCGTCGCCTCGTCGCCCGTCAGGAAATGCCAGGCGGGCGCCGTGTGCTCGACCGACCAGTACTTGAGGTGCGTACGCTTCTTGTCGGCGGCCGTGGCGGGCGTATCGCGCGGGTCGAAGCTGACAAGGACGACGTCGAAGTCCTCGCCGGGTTCGAACGGCAGCGCCTTGAGGGAGCTCGAGATGCCGTTCATCACCTGCGTGCAGAGCATTGGGCACTGGTAGTACACGAATGCGAGCACGACCGGCTTCGTTCCGCCGAAATACTCACCGAGCGTCACGGCTCGGCCGCTGTCGTCCTTGAAGGCGGCGTCGAGCGGAATCTGATCGTTGAGCCGCTGCTTGAACGTGACTTCTTTGAGCACCGCGGGCGTATTGCCGGCAGGTGTCAGCGGCGCTTCACCGAAGCCGGTGAGGAAATTCGGCTGTTGCGCCAGGGCTTCACGGACACCAAGGCCCACGGGAAGAGGCCCAAGGCAGGCCACCCAAAACGCGGCAACGAGCACACGTCGTCTCCGTTGCGTCCCGGGCCTTGCGCGTTGCGCCTTGAGCCTTGTCCCTGTCACTGTCTTCGTCTTTCCATGACTCGTCCGGCGCTCGAATCCGACGCGAACAGGCCAGGCGTCTCCGGCGTCAACCCGGGCTCCTGGGCGCGGGCCGGCAGGCCGCGCTCGAGGCTGAGCCGCATCGCCTGATCAATCGGGATGCGTACGGTGCCGGCGGCTTTATCCGCCCAGCCGTAGCCGTGGAGCACCATCTCTTCCTTCACGCGGAACTCGTAGATCTCGTTTCGTGGAAACTGCTGCAGCCGCGGCTGCGCCGGTAATGCGGGGTCGACGTTAGAGGCCAACGGGTAGCGCGGCGCCGACCGCTCCATGGCCTGATCCTTCAGCATCGAGTACATGAATCCCAGGCCGACGTGGATCACCACGGCCGAGACCGTCAGCCAGAAGCCGAACTTGACGATCGTCCAGACACTCGCGTCCGTGTGCTCATAACCGGCGCCGGGCGGTGTCTCAAAATACTGCGCGTCCGCGCCATGAAAGTCGGCCGGGTCGTTCGGCCGATGCGCGATGTCGTGGTGCGCCATCAATGGCCTCCCGTGCTGTCGAGCGCTTCGCGCAGGAACGGATCGCCGGACGCGAAGAGCGGCCGCTGCCGAAGCTGCGTGAAGAACATCCAGAGCCACACGCCGCCGATGCCGAGAGGCGCCGCCAGGTCGAGCCAGTGCACGAACAGGTGAGCGGCGTGCTCGCCGGCCTCGAGGTGGATGTTCGCGCCGGTGGACGCGAATTCCGGCGTCACCATCATGAAGAGATCCACGAACCGCATGAACAGGA
>JAKFXY010000048.1 GCA_021731165.1 Acidobacteriota bacterium
CGGGAAAGTGCTCAACGGGCCGATGGAGGTCCCCGGTGGCGACCGGATCCTCCAGTGCATGGATCCGCAGGGCGCGGCCTTCTCACTGTACCAGCGCAAGGGATAGTTGCGGGTTAGCGCGTGTCTATGCGAAACGGCGCCCGGTCCACGGCCGCGCCGCGGAGATACACCGCGGCAATCCGGCGCGTGTTCGTAATATCGTCCAGCGGGTTTGCGTTGAGGACGATGAAGTCCGCGCTCTTGCCGGCGGCCACCGTACCCGCGTCGGCCAGCCGCATAAACTCGGCTGACGTGCGAGTGGCGGCCGTGAGGGCCTGCGCCGGCGTCATGCCGGCGGCCACCATGTCGGCCATCTCCACATGCGGAGCCCACGGCGTGTTGCCGTCGGTGCCGAGTGCGATGCGGACGCCCGCGGCATTGATCTTCGCCAGGTTGCGCCCCTGGATCCCGAAGGTCGCCTGGACCGCAGGCCGATTCGTCGCGGCCACCTGAAGCTTCTCCAGCTCCGAAGCCGGGACACTCTCGCTCAGCCAACCGAGGTCAGTTGTCACGCCGCGGTCGGGGAGATTGGGCACCACCACGACGTTCGGGTGCGCCTTGAACAGCGCCAGTCCCTCATCGTCAATATCTTTGTCGCGCACGCCGTGCGCGAACGCGTCGATCCCGGCGCGCAGCAACCCCTTGGCATCCTCGAGCGCAAAAATGTGCGCGGTGACTCGAAGCCCGCTCTTGTGCGCCTCGTCGATGATGGCGCCGTAGAGCTCCGGGGTCAGCTTCTTGTACATGCCGCTCCGGTCGTCCACCCAGATTTTGACGATGTCCACCTTGTTGGCGGCGAGTTCCTGCACAGCCCTCCGCGCTTCTGTCTCGGTGGTCACCCAGTACGGCACGTCCGAGCGCCCAGGCTCAGGCATCGTGATTCCGCGTCCCGCGGTGCGGTAGAGCGCCGCACCCGGCAGTGTCTGGGCCCGCATCTGGAACGGCAGCTCGCCTGGGTCGGTGCCCATGCTCAGGGCCGCACCGATGCCGTAAAAGGCCCGGCGCCGCAGATCGTTGGTGATTGCCTCGCGAGTCGTACTGAGGTGCGTGTGGGTGTCGATGATGGCTGGCATCACCGTCTTGCCGGCCAGGTTCACATGGGTCGCGCCCGCGGGCGGACGCACCTGGCCCATCCTGCCGACCGAGGTGATTCGGGTTCCGCTGACGACGAACGCGGCGTTCTCAATTGGTGCGCGCCCGTCACCGGTGATGAGCCGCGCGCCCTCGAACACCGTGACGCCTCCAGCTGTTGGCGCCTGCCCATCGGCAGAGTTGGACCAGGCCGCCAACACCACCACCGCAAAGAGACCAGCGAAAGGGAGCACATGGGAATGCGTCTTCACTCGGTGCACCGACACCTCCAGTGGGCGATTGACGGATGCACTGTAACGCTATGATCCGCTCGTGCCAAGCGCAATCGATCACCGCCCCGTCGATCGCTTGAGGAAGGTATGCCTCGCGCTCACCCGAACGCTACTTCGTTCCTCCGTACGTGGGCCCGTCTGGATGGATCGGCATCTACCTGGATCGGCGGCCATCGTGGAAAGAAGTGCGGGAGCGCTTGCGCCAGTCCCATGGCCTCGTTGCTTCGAGGCGGCTGCTAAACGACCGGGAGTGAGCAGTCTGGCCCCCTGGCGCCGGCGCCGGGTGGTCTTGACTGGCGGCCACCGTCCATCTACGCTCGCCGCCATGCCTACCTCTCTTCCGCGCGTGCTTGCGGCCACGCTGCTGATTGCCATGCCAGCCCTCCTCCACGCTGCTCAGAGCGCCCAGCCCGCCCAGGTCGGCGATCCATTCCCGCAGCCGGTCGTCACAGGCGAAGGTGTGATTCGCGTGAACCTCGTCGAGTTCGCCGTGCTCCCAGCCGTAGACGGCCAGCCGGCGCGGATGATGCTGATGAGCCATGAGCCCGGCACGCGACGTCTGTTCGTCAACGACATGCGCGGGCCGCTCTACAGCGTCAGCTACGACGGTAAGACAGTCGCCCTCTATCTCGACATCAACGCCGCGAACTGGGGCGTACCCGTTCAGTCGATGGGCAACGAGCGAGGCTTCCAAAGCTTCGCGTTCCATCCGCAGTTCGGTCAGGCAAGCAGCCGTGGTTACGGCAAGTTCTATACCTACCTCGACACCAGTAACATGGCGCCGCAGGCCGATTTCCACCCCGGTGGCGACACCACGACACACCACACGGTGTTGCTCGAATGGACCGCCAAGAATGCCGCAGCCGCAACCTACGACGGCGGTCCCCCGCGTGAGCTGATGCGATTCCGTCAGCCGTTTCCCAATCACAATGCCGGCCTTGTCGCCTTTAATCCGCTCGCCACGCAGGGTCATCCCGACTACGGCCTGCTCTACATGGGTGTCGCCGACGGCGGCAGCGGTGGTGATCCGTTCCGCCACGCGCAGAGCCTCGGCAACGCCTTCGGCAAGATCTTCCGCATCGATCCACTCGGGAACAACAGTGGCAACAAGAAATACGGAATTCCTTCAACCAACGCGTTCGCCAGCGACAACAACCCGCAGACGCTTGATGAAATTTACGCGTACGGTGTCCGCAATCCGCAGCGCTTCGGTTGGGATTCGAAGAATGGCAATCTCTTTGTCGCCGACATCGGCCAGAACATCGTCGAGGAGATCAGCCTTGTCAGGCCCGGCGCAAACCTGGGATGGAACGATTGGGAGGCGAGTTTCAGGTTCGTCAGCCGCACAGAAATCAAGCTGGACGGAACGCGCGCCGATGCGAAGGTCACCTACCCGCTCGTCGAGTACGACCACAACGATGCGCTGTTTCCCACGGGCCGTGCCGCCATTACCGGTCTCGTCGTCTATCGAGGTGCGCAGATCCCGCAGCTTGCAAACATGGTGCTGTTCGGTGACAACCCGAGCGGGGAAGTCTTCTATTTCAGCGCGGACACGCTGCCAGAGGGCGGCCAGGATCCCATTCGCCGCGTGATGTTTGGCGGCGCCGGCGCCGCCAAGACGCTGCTGCAGTTGATCAGGGAAAAGAAGCCGAATGCACCGCGCGTCGATCTTCGGTTCGGCACGGGACCAAACGAACAAGTCTTCCTGCTCAACAAGCAAGACAACACGATTCGCCAGCTCGTGCGGTGACCGTTCTTATTCTTGGCGCCAGTGGGTCTGCAGGCGGCGGCGTGTTGCAGGCGTGCTTGGCTTGTGAGGTCGTCGAGGTCAAGGCTATCATTCGTCGGCCGCTTGGCGTCGCTCACGCCATGTTGAAGGAGTTCCGGCACGACAACTATCGGGATTTCACCGATGTTGAAGGCGCCTTCCGCGACGTCGATGCCTGTTTCTATTGCCTCGGCAAGTCCGTGCGGCAGGTGTCCGGTGAGGCCGAGTACCGAACGATCACCTACGAGTTTGCGATGTCCGCGGCGCGTGCGCTCTACGCCAAGAGCCCTGGCGCGGTCTTCCATTTCATCAGCGGCAGCGGCGCGAGCCTGAAGAGCCCGTTCATGTGGGCCCGCGTCAAGGCCGAGACCGAGCGCGATCTGATCGCGCGGTTCGAGGCGGTCTGCTGGCGTCCGGGGTCGATTGACGGCGTTCCGTCGGCCAGCGAGCCAGTTCTCTACAAAGCCTTTCGTCCAGTCGCTCGTGTTGTGTTGAAGCCGTTCCGCAGCCTGTACGTGACGGCGGAAGACATTGGCCTCGCGATGATCCTCGCGAGCGTTCAAGGCATCCGCGGGCGAGTGATTGAGAATGCCGAGATTCGCGACTTGGCTGACCGTCAGCGCGCTGCGAGCCGCTGATGTCGTTTCGTGCGTTCGGCCATTTTCGTTGACGGAACAATCACTAACTACAAGTATGTCGAACACTGAGACGCTTCGCGCGAATTCAGGCCTGATTACGCACGTGTGATCCGGCGTCGACGGCATCGCGGTTGCTTTGTGTTGTGGGCAGGAGGTCATTGGTCCCATGACACGATGTTCATACGTGGTGTTCGTATCGGCGGCGATCGCACTTCTTGGCGGCACGGCGAGCGCAACCGACAAGACACCCGAGCCGCTGGCAATCAAGACGTCCGGCGCGTTCGCACCCGCCGAATCCGATGTCATCGTCCGTATGCGGGTTGAGCGCGATCCACGGGCCCGAGAGCTTACGATCGAGTGGGTATCCGATGACTTGTCGGGTGGATCGCACGCCATCTCGCTCGACGGCGGGCGCGCGGCGATCACGCATCAGTACGCAATCAAGAAGATGTCGGCCGGAGAGTATACGGTGACGGCCATCCTGCGGCTCTCTGACGGCACCGAAGTCCGGCGTGCGTCAAGGGTCACGATTGTTGGGATGGGTGCGGCGGACAGGGGCTTCAACGGCGGCGCCCAGGGGTCATCGGGACTGCGGCCGGGCGGTCAACGCTAATCAGGCGCGTGGCGAGCCCGCGTCGCCCCTCTCGCGTGGGGCGCATATGCGGCAACGGATCCCGCCGGCGATTCGACGCGTCGTAACGCCGGAGGATTCATGCCTGAAGCTCGCCCCCGTTTCGATCTCAGCCGACTGTTCTTGGTGGGACCGCTGGCAATCGCCGTTGCCGTCCTCGCCGTACTGGCCGTCCGCGTAGTCGCTTTCGCGGTTCTCGCCCTGCCGGTTGCGTTTCCACCTCTCGGCTGGGGCCCGCTGGTACTCTTCACGGCCTTCTTCGTGACGGTAGCGGTGCTGGTGTTTGCCGTCGTGGCGCGTCGCGCCGCGGATCCGGCAGGGACTTACAGGAGAGTGGCGTTGGTCGCCCTGATCGCGTCCCTCGTCCCAGACTTGCTCTTACCGCTTGACGGCACGTCTGGAGCCACGTGGCCGGCGGTCATCGTGCTGATGGTGATGCACGTCGCCGCATGGTGGCCGACCGTGCGGATTCTTACGACGCTCGGCCTATCACCATCGCGTTAGGACCACACGCGGGAGCAAGAGGCGCCCCCCCCTCGGACCCGGTCGTCGTGGAGCCCAGCGAATGCCCACTGACGGCTATGCCGGCTCGCGGTACGTTACGCTCGTGAGAATGCCTCTGACCGGGACGCCGCCCTTGGCCGATTTGAACGTCGCGGAACTACGTGAACGCCTACGTGAGGTCACCGAGCTGCTCGAGGCGATCGCGGCGGATCGCGCCGTGCTCAACGGCGCGTCCGAGGACGAGAAGAAGCGCCTGCTGAAGGCGGTGACCCGGGTCAACACGCCGGACGGCCGCACGCGCCGGCGACTGTTGAAGGCCCATGCGCGTCTGGCGCGGCTCGAACGTGTGAGGCGTGAGGACAGCGTCCTCCACGACACTGGTATTCGCACGCTCCGCCGGAAGCCGGTGTTCAACACGCCGAATGTGTTCCCGCCGCGCGATTTCGAACCCCGTGACATCCACGCGGACGAGGCCCCGCGCGAGACGATCGACTTGCAGCATTGCTATGTCTGCAAGGGCAAGTACTCGGTCATCCATCATTTCTACGATCAGCTCTGCCCGACATGCGCCGACCTCAACTACGCCAAGCGCGCGGAGCTGGCCGATCTGCGCGGCCGGGTTGCGCTGCTTACTGGCGGCCGCGTCAAGATCGGGTACCAGGCGGGGTTGAAATTGCTCCGCGCCGGCGCCCAGCTGATCGTCACCACCCGCTTCCCCAGAGATTCAGCCGCACGCTACGCGCAGGAACCCGACTTCAACCAGTGGAGCGACCGGCTCGAGATCTTCGGCCTCGACCTGCGCCATACACCGAGCGTGGAGGCGTTCTGCCGAGAGCTGTTGGCGACCCGCAGCCGCCTCGATTTCATCATCAACAATGCCTGCCAGACAGTCCGGCGTCCGCCCGATTTCTACGCGCACATGATGGCGGGCGAGAACGCCGCCCTCAAGGACATGCCGGAGCAGGCGCGCGGGCTCCTCGGGACCTATGAGGGGCTGCGCGGTTACCACATGCTGCCGGAGGCGGTGGAGAGCGGAGCGACAGGTGGGGTGACGCGCCTCTCCGCGGTCACGGGTCTGACCCACGCGGCGCAGCTGTCACAAGTGCCGCTTCTGCCGGAGGAGCGCGAGGCACGGAGCGCACTCTTCCCTCAGGGCCGCCTCGATCAGGATCTCCAGCAGATCGATCTGCGCGAGCGCAACTCGTGGCGCTTGCTGCTGGCCGAGGTCTCGTCGGTGGAGCTGCTCGAGGTGCAGTTGGTGAATGCCGTTGCTCCATTCATCATCAACGCCCGACTCAAGCCGTTGATGCTGCGCACTCCTGAGCGCGACAAGCACATCGTCAACGTATCGGCCGTGGAGGGGCAGTTCTACCGGAACTTCAAGACCACCCGGCATCCGCACACGAACATGGCGAAGGCCGCGCTCAACATGATGACGCGCACGGCCGCGACCGATTACCACAGCGACGGCATTCACATGAACAGCGTCGATACCGGATGGGTCACCGACGAGGACGCGGTCGCCATCGCGGCCCGCAAGGTCGTGGAGCAACGCTTTCACCCGCCGCTCGACATCGTGGACGGCGCCGCCCGCATCGTCGATCCGATCGTCAGCGGGTTCAACAGCGGCACGCATGTCTGGGGGAAGTTCCTGAAGGACTACCGGGAGACGGATTGGTGACCGTCACGAGCCTCTCCGCGGCCGGCCGTCTGAGGACGAAGGGGCCCACGAAGCCCAAGCTGTGGCGGGTCAGCGGCTTGGCGGTGCGACCGTCGTGGTCGTTTCGACGGTGAACTTACGGTAGTTCGAGAACTCCGAAATGCCGCGCAGCCTGAGTCGTCTGAGCAGGAATATGCGTCCGCTGGCCGTCCACGTCACCTGCGCCGGCAGCCAGACTTCGTTGTTCACCTTCCGGCGCTGGTACGTCGCGACCGTTCCCTTGTGCACTCTAGCGAGAAGACCCAGGCCGAACGACAACGTGTCAATCGCTTCGATCTCGACGCGCACCAACTCGTAGTCCGATTCGCTGATCCACGCCTTGGCGCGAAAGTGCCGCATGATCTTGCCGCTGTCGGTGAGCGGCTTTACGCCGTGCTTCGGCGTGAGCGCCGCAAAAATCGTATCGTGCCCGTCGATGGCCTCGCGCCGGACCATCGCGATGTCGTAGATGCGGAAAATGTCATCGACCGCGTCCGAGTACTCGCGGCGCTGTTTGTCCAGCGCGCGCTCGGTCTTCTCGCGCCCGGCGGTGTTCTCGATCGTCCGTGCGTACGCCCCGACGGTCTTCTGGCGTTCGCGATCCTCTTTGGCGAGCTTCTCGGCCGCGACCGGCCGGCCATCCTTCTCGATCAACCTCCGATACCGATCCTCGCCGGCGAGTCCCGGATACACCTCGAACAACTGGCTTGACTCGTCGGTGACACGGCCGGCGGCATTGACCTTCTGTTCTGTTCGGCGCTCGAGGAACGTGTAGCCGCTCTGAAGCGTCTCGTCCGTAGCGAGGCGTGCCTTGACCTGGGTTGAGAAGGCGGTGAAATCGGGGAGCGGGCGATCCTGGGCGCGTGGAAGCGCCAGCAGCAGGAGAGCGACGATCGCCACACGCATGGACGATTGTCGCATGCGGGCCAGTCGCGACCGGGCTCCATCCCGCCGCTCACGTCCTTGCCAACTCAGCCGTGGATCACGGAGGCGTCGGGGCACGCTGGCCCCGCGATCAGTTCCGGCCGTACCGAAGAGCGGTGAGGATGTTGGAGAAGTCGTCGGTCCAGAGGGGCGTGCCAGTCCTTGGGCTGAGAATCTTCCAGCGGGCGTCCGCAGCCAATGGTGCCAAGGCGTCCGCATCCGCGGAGGCAACGACCCAATCGGACGAGGCCAGCTCGTTCCCGGCCTTGGCGCTGACGGTCTGCACTTGTTCGAATGCGGTAAGGCGACGATCGCTCGCCAGGCGTCCGAGCACGTCACCAAGTGCGAGGTACCGATTCGAAATGTGGAACATCAATATGCCTCCTGGCTTCAGGTGGCGCAGGTAGACGTCAAACGCCTCGCGAGTCATAAGGTGCATCGGAATGGCATCGGAGCTGAAGGCGTCGAGGACGATGACATCGAATCGCGTGTCCGACCGGACAAGCGACAACCGCGCGTCACCGAGCACGACGCGGCAGCGCGAGCCACACGCGCCGAGCAGGCTGAAATACCGTTGGTCTCGCGCGATGCGTTCAACGGCCGGATCGATCTCGAAGAACGTCCATCGTTGGCGTTCGGTGGCGTAGGCTGCCAGCGATCCGATCCCCAGACCCACGACCGCCACGTCGGACGCGTTCCGCAGGCGAGGCAACCGTTCGAACGCCTGTCCGAATGGGCCGGAGCGGTGATAGTAGGTCAGCGGTTCCCCATGGCGATCCGATGCAAGCGCCTGGAGTCCATGCAAGGTGGTGCCGTGATACAGGGCGCGGAACTGTCCGGTGACGTCGGTGCCCACGTGATACGAGCCGAAGAAGGTGCGTTCGGCATAAAGGACGGTCCCGTACGCCGACCGGGCCAGGGGGGATGCCATCAGGATTGCGCCAACCATGAGCGAGAACCGGAGCGGTCGGCGCGCCTGACTGAACGTGATGATCGCGATCACCCCCAATAGAATCACGAATCCCCGGCCGCCAAGGGAATCGCCAAGCGCGACTTTCGCCACCGCGACGATGGCCGCCGTGCCGACGGCATACGCCACATCGCGCGTGGGCAGGCTCATCGCCAGACCGTTGGCACGCAGCAAGGGCACCGCGCACGCACACACCAAGACGATGGGATACTCAACCACGCTGTTGAAGATGACCGGCGCAAGCAGCGCGTTGAACACGCCTCCGGCCATGCCGCCGATCGAGAGCAGCAAGTAGAACTCCGTGAGCCGATGCGGCGGCGGGCGCTCCGACGCCAGCCGGCCGTGGCACATCAGGGCGACCGCGGTGAACATCGCCAGGTGTATTGGAATGTGGAGCTGCATCGGCAGCTCGTTGTTTGCCGCAAGCATGAAGGCGATGGCGATGGCCAAGAACGGCACGCGCCGTTCGGCCGCGGTCATCATTGGCAGGGAGAAGCGCCCGAAGGCGATGACAAACGTCACCAGATAGAGGGCCAGCGGGAGCACCCAGATGAGTGGGACTGCGGCGACATCGGTGGAGATGTAGGTTGTCACGCCGATCATCAGGCTGGACGGGACAAACGCGAGCGCGATCCATCTCACGCGCTGCCAACCGTCGATGCTCCGCTGAAAGGAGGGCTCAGACGGCAAGACTGGCCGCACATCTCGTCGCGTGAGCTCGAGGCACGTGCAGGCGACGGCCACGAGTGCCAGGTAGCCCGCCGCCCACCAGCTCATTTGCGGACCGAGTCCGATGCGTGGCTCGATGATCGTCGGGTAGGCGAGTAGCGCCACCAAGCTTCCGGCGTTGCTCGCCGCATAGAGAAAGTACGGATCCCGCGCTCCCGGAAACCGGGTTCGCGAAAACCAAGCTTGCAGGGCCGGTGCGCTCATCGACAAGGCAAGCACCGGGAGGGCCGTCACCCGCATCAGCTCGAGCAGCAGCCAACCGGCAGGCGGCTGGGCCACGTCCGGGACGCGGGTGAACGTCAGCGGAAGGCTGAGGGCCGCACCAACGAGAAGAGCCGGATACAGCCACCTCGCACGGCGTGCGTAACGGCCGGCGCCGACATGAGCGGCGCCGTAACCCGCCAGCAGCGTGCCCTGGAAGAACACCATGCAGGTGTTCCACACCATGGGCGTCCCGCCGAGCTTTGGCAACAGCACCTTTGCCACCATGGGCTCGAGTGAGAACAGCAAGAACGCGCTCATGAACAGCGCGAACGCGAACAACGTCACGACCACGCGGGCATGCCATCCAGCGTGTGTCGGTAGCGCGTCGGCTTCGAGCGTAGTCACCACTTCTCGCACAGTGACCAGATCGTATAACGGGGCCCCACTGCGAGCGGCGGCGACTGGGCATTCGGGGCGTCGGTGTGCGTCGGCGCTCGTCCGCCGCATGCTGGTCCAAGCAGTAGCCGTCGCCGGACCGACTGACGTACAATCCCATTCCGCTTGACCTGCCCGGCTGACGCTCGACTTCGCACAGGGCATGGTTCAGTTCCCTACATGAAACAGGCTTTTCTTGCGCTCTTCTTGTGCTCTGTGTTGACAGCGCCCGCGCTTGCGCAGCCGCACGACAACGAGCCTCAGGTCGCGCGTGCCGAGTCCGATCCGGCATCTGCGCTGCCATTCGAGATAGAAGGGCCGCCTCCTCCAATCCCTCCCGCCACCATTGCCCGCGATGAACAGGGACGCGTCACCGTCCGCGCGGTTCGGTTGACGGCCCCGCTGCGAATCGACGGCCGGCTGGACGAGCCGTTCTACGGAGCGACGCCACCGCTTTCCGATTTCATCCAGAACGAGCCGGTCTATAACGTACCGGCGACCGAAAAGACGGAAGTCTGGGTGGCGTTCGATTCCGAGAACGTGTATGTGAGCACGCGTGCGTGGGAAAGTCAGCCGGATCGGATGATCGTCAACGAAATGCGGCGCGACAGCATGCAGGTACAGCAGAACGAGGCCGTGCTCTTCATGTTCGACACCTTCTATGACCGTCGCAACCAGGTCTTCTTCCAGTTCAACCCGATTGGCGGCCGCATCGACGCCCAGATCACCAACGAAACAACCTTCAATGGCGACTTCAATCCAGTCTGGAATTTGAAAGTGTCGAGAGGGCCTGACGGGTGGACCGCCGAAGCCGCGATTCCGTTCAAGTCACTCCGGTATCGTCCGGGTACCGCGCAAATCTGGGGCTTCAGCGCGCGCCGGATCAACCGCTGGAAGAACGAGGTCTCGTACCTCACCCCCATGCCAAAAGGCTATGGCATCCGAGGCGCTCAGTATGCCTCGCTCTTCGCCACGCTCGTCGGATTGGAGACGCCACAGGGATCGCGTGCCCTGGACGTGAAGCCATACGCGATTTCGGATCTGACGAGCGATCGCACGGTCACGCCTCGAATCAACAACACCGTCGGCGGCGATATCGGCGTGGACGTGAAGTACGGCGTGACGCAGAACCTTGCGGCGGACTTCACCTACCGCACTGACTTTGCGCAGGTGGAAGCCGATGAGCAGCAGGTCAACCTCACGCGGTTCAGCTTGTTCTTCCCGGAAAAGCGCGACTTCTTTCTCGAGAACCAGGGGCTGTTTCAGTTTGGTTCCAACGGCGGAAACATGGGCGGGGCAGTGAACGACACGCCGACCATCTTCTACAGTCGCCGAATCGGACTGGATCGCGGGCGGGCGGTGCCGATCACGGCCGGCGGCCGCATGAGCGGTCGCATGGGTGCATTCAGCGTCGGGCTTCTCAATATTCAGACCGACGATGAAGACGCATACGGGATACCGGGCGCCAACTTCGCGGCGGCGCGTATTCAGCGTGATGTGATGCGGCGCAGCTCGATCGGCGCCATTTTCACGCGGCGCTCCGTGCTCGCGAGCGGTCCAGGGCCGAGTGAAACCTATGGCGTTGACGGGAATTTTGCCTTTGGCGATGCGCTGCTGCGCTCGTACTGGGCGCGGACGCGTACCTCCGCGCTCCGGCACGACGACCAGAGCTACCGGCTGCAGCTCGACTACAACGGCGACCGGTTTGGAGTCCAGGCCGAACGTCTCCACGTCGGCGACAATTTCTTGCCTGAGCTCGGTTTCGTGCGCCGCGACGACCTCCGGAAGAACTATGCGTATCTCCGCTACAGCCCGAGGCCGAGGGCACTCAAGGCGGTGCGGAAGTTCCGGTTCGAAGGGTCGCTCAATTACATCGAGAACGGCGCCGGCTTTCTCGAGACTCGCGAGCAGCGGGGCGAGTTCGGCATCGAGTTCCAGAACAGCGATCAGCTCGAGATCGCGTACTCCGAGGGACTCGAGGCGTTTCAAGCGCCGTTTGCCATCGCCACGAACGTGACGATTCCCTCCGGGGCCTACGGGCTCGACACGCTGCGTGCGGCGTGGACCTTCGGCCAGCAACGACGCGCGTCGGGAACGTGGTTCTTCGAGCAGGGGCCTTTCTACGACGGTCGGCGCACGGCGTTCGGGTACAGCGGTGCCCGGGTCAAGTTCACGCCGCGGTTCTCGGTCGAACCTGGCATCTCGGTCAACCGCGTGAGGCTGCCTTTCGGCGATTTCACGACGAAACTCGCCAGCTCCAGATTTACATTCGGCTTCACGCCTTCGATGTTCGTCAGCGGGCTCTTGCAGTTCAGCTCGAGCAGTCAATCGCTCAGCTCCAATGTTCGCCTTCGATGGGAGTACGCCCCCGGGAGTGAGCTGTTCGTGGTGTACAGCGAGGGCAGAGACACGCGACTTTCGGGCGTGCCGGAACTGCAGAATCGGACCGTGGTCGTGAAGATCAACAGACTGCTGCGGTTCTAGCCACCGCGCCCTTGGACGAGATCGATGTCTATGCCCTGGTTGGTGAAGAGGGATTCGAGCGGCTGATCGCGGCCTTCTATCGGCAGGTGCCCGGCGACGACATCCTCGGGCCGATGTACGCCTCGAGCGATCTGGCTGGCGCGGAGGAGCGGCTCCGCGATTTTCTCGTCGGGCGATTCGGCGGGCCGCCGCGCTACATGGAGCGGCGCGGCCATCCACGGCTTCGCCAGCGCCACATGCCCTTTGCCATCGACACCGCCGCGCGCGAGCGATGGCTGGGGCTGATGAACCGCGCACTGGACGAGGCCGCGTTTCCACCTGAGGCCGATGCCTCCCTGCGCGAGTTCTTCCAGGCTGTGTCTACGATGCTGATCAATTGTCCGGAGTAGAAAGCAGGAATCAAGTCAGTGGCGCAGACCGCGACCATCTATCCACTCACGATTGACCTCGCAGACATGGACCGCGGCGTCTACGAGACGCTCGACCTGCGAGTGGCCAGGCATCCGTCTGAGACCGCAGAATACATGCTCACACGGGTGCTGGCCTACTGCCTGGAGTATCAGGAGGGGATCACGCTCACGGATGGCGTGTCGTCCGGCGACGAGCCGGCGATTCTCGTCCGCGACCTCACGGGAAGGATCACCGCCTGGATCGAGGTCGGCATGCCCGACGCTGCCCGCCTCCACCGCGGAAGCAAGCTGGCTGGCCGCGTTGCCGTCTACACCCACCGCGACCCGCGGCAGGTCATGGCCCAACTCGAGGGCCAGAGGATTCACCGCGGCGCGGATATTCCCGTCCGCTTTTTCGATCGTGCGTCAATCGAAGAGATTGCCGGTCTCATCGAACGGCGCGCATCGCTGTCCATCTCGGTGACCGATGGGGAAAGTTACCTGTCGATCGGCGATCGGAGCTTCACGCTGCCTCGCGTCGAACGTCGCCTCGCGTCGTCCTAGAGGGCCGAAGAGGCCGAGGCTACGGCGCTTCCGCGTAGGCGGCGCGGGCCGCCGCGGCGAGGCCGTTGGCGCGAGGCCATTGCGGGTGCTGTGCTTGTATCTCCATTTGTACGGTCGTCGCCACTTCGTCAGCCGAGCGGCCCTGGGCTTTCAACTCCCGCGCACGCGCCTGGACCGCCAGCATGAACGCCCGGTTGACGGCAATGATGGAGCCGTCACCCACGGCGCCGTGCGAGGGAACGATGGTCCTCGGGCGCATCGCCTCGAACGCGTCAAAGGCCGCCAGCCACGCTTTCATGCTCGATGCCTGGTTGGCCGCGAGGAACGAGTTGTTCATCACGACGTCGCCTGAGAAGAGAACGCTGTCTCCTTCCACCAGGAACACGGTGTCTCCACGCGTGTGCGTGGGGCCGACGACGAGAAAGCGCACGCGGACACCTCCGAGGTCCAGCACGTAGTCACGATCGAAGGTGATGTCCGCCTTGCGGCCGGTGGCGCCCTTCAGCAACTCGGCTGTCACGGGGGACCGGCTGGAGAAGTTCTGGATCAGCTGATCGCCTTGTTGGGCGAATTCAGCTTCCTGCACGTTCGAGTTGACGTACTTGGCCGCGGCGGGAAACGCCAGGTAGCCGGTCGTGTGTTCCGCGTGAAAGTGCGTGGACGCGACGTAGAGGTCTCTGTTCCGGCTGATCTTCGCGACTTCGCGAAGCACCGCCTCTCCGTTGCGTCTCCCGAGCCCCGGATCGATTACCAGCGTCGCCCTGGAACCGACGACGATCCCCACGTTCGGAACCAGCCCGACGTTGTCGTCGGGAATCACGTAGGTATGTTCGGCCAGTTTGACGGTGGCGTTTTCCTTCACGAACGGGTCTGTCGCCGGACCGCGCTGGGCCGCGGCGCTCGCGGCGATCGGCCAGCAGCCCACCAACAACCACCCGGCGAGCAACAGGGAACGAGAGGGAGTCATACCGTGCACGGCGAAATCCTCCGCCGGGTCTCGGGCCCGGCCACGAAGAAGGGAACGGCCAGCCCTACGGGTCGGACGATGGCTTCTTGGCCAGCCCTGGCAGGTATTTTCGATTCGCAAGCCGCAGGGCGGTGAGATCGGCCGGCTGGATTCGAAGCTGGTTCAGGATGCGGTGGATCTCGGTTTCCTCCTCCATCGAGATGGCCTCGTCTATGGACGCCACGGAAAAGAGGCAGCGCGCGAGCGCGAGCTTCTCCGCGTAGGTCGCGGCCTTCTCGAACTCCTGGGCCACGATGTAGTCGGCCGTGCCGCCAAACAGCAGCTGGTTCGACCTGGCGAGACTGACGATCAGCATGGCTTCGTCTCCGGTCAGCCCGCCTTCTCGCATCACGAGCTCTTCCATCGCCCGCGTTTCGGCAGGGCTGACGTCGTGGTCCGCGTGCGCCACCCGGCCGAGGAGGTAGGCGAAACGTGCACAGTGTCGTGCCCGCGCCGGCTCGATGCCGTCGAGCGCTTCGACGAGTTCCCGAAGCGGCGCATGCCCGGGTGTCTCATCCGGGTCGAGCCCGAGCCACGATCTGATCGTCCTCACGCTCGCACTACACCGCTGTTCGCCTCCACGAAACACCGAGACAGAGAGGCACTGAGGACAAGTCGGAAGATATCACTCGGTGTCTCGGCGGCCCGTGGAAGCCAAGGATGCACTCGGATCCGATTCCGCACGTACGGCGGCAATGGGCACGTCTATCGATAAAGAAGTGGGCGGGTCCGGTGACCCGTCCCACTGTCGTGTTGAGTATTCCGGCGAGTGCACCCCAGGTGTCCCCCGCTGCTCTCTCGGCGGGGTGACTACCAGCGCGCCTCGCGCTTTTGCCTGCCGCCACCGCCGCCACCCCTGCTGTTGCCACCGCCGCCGCCGCCGAAGCCGCCGCCCCCGCTGCGCCGTTCCTGCGGCCGTGCTTCATTGACATTCAGCCGCCGCCCATCGACGTCCTTCTGATCCAGCGCCTGGCATGCCGCCTGGGCCTGTTCGTCGTTGGACATCTCCACGAACGCGAACCCGCGTGAGCGTCCGGTGGCGTGATCGCGCACCATGTGAACCGAGTCAACGGTGCCGTGGGGCGCGAAGAGCTGTTCGAGCGCGGCCTCGTCGGTGTTATACGACAGGTTTCCTACAAAGATTCTCATTGCACACAGTCCTTCGGTAAGGGGTTGGACGTCGGGCTTGACGGCTCTGTGCAGGAAAGAGGGCTGACGCAGGCAGACACACTCGGCAGGATCCAACAGTGACGGCAAGACCATACCACGATCCCCCGAGGCCGGACTGGCTCTTTTCGAGAGCCCTTTCGTCAACCTGCCCCGACGCGTCCGCGGAGGCCAGGGGCGGTGGATAATGCGCCAGTCCAATGACTGTCCCAGGATGCGATCCGCACCGGGAGCCGCGGTGACCCGGCCTGGCGATGTCGTTCCGAGCGCCGCGCTGCGCGACACATTCGGCGAAATCGACATCTATCTGTTCGACCAGATCGCGCGCGGTCGCTTCGATCGCCGGAGACGCGTGCTCGACGCGGGCTGTGGCGACGGGCGCAACCTCATCTATTTTCTTCGGCACAACTTCGACTGCCATGCCGTGGACCGTGACCCTTCCGCGATTGCGCGCGTTCGAGCGGTGGCGGCGGCACTGGCACCCGCCACTCCAACATCCAACATGCAGGTTGGTGAGCTCGACCGGCTGCCTCATCAGGACGGCGCACTTGACGCCGTGGTATGCAGCGCAGTCCTGCACTTTGCGGATGATAGCCACCACTTCAACCGGATGGTCGAGGACATGTGGCGGGTGTTGTCTCGAGGGGGCGTGTTCTTCGCGCGCCTCGCGTCAAACATTGGTCTCGAGGACCAAGTTGGTCCCGCCGGCCGCCGCGTGAGCCTGCCGGACGGCACCGATCGCTTCGTTGTGGATGAGCGCATGCTCATTCACTTCTCCGACCGACTTGGCGGCACGCTCATCGATCCCATCAAGACGACCAACGTCCAGCAGCAGCGCTCCATGACAACGTGGGTGCTCTTGAAGCCATAGCCATCACACAGAGGCACTGAGGACAATTCGGAAGACATCACTCAGGGTCTCGGTGCCCCGGCGGTACGTGGACGTGACGAACGCACGCGCCGGCAGCACACACGGGCCGGCCGGCCCGTGTCTACTGCTGTTGTTGGGCGCTGGCGTCGTTGTCGCGTGCGGGTGTGCCGGCGTCTCGCGACATCCAGGGCGTGAAGGGCACGATGTGGCCTGCCAAGGCGTCCTTCACGGGGCCGACCCGCACCGCTACCGCCAGTTCGTGCCTGGCTGCGCACAGTCCTTTGTAGATTCCGCGGGTCGGCGGGACGTCCGCGTAGTCGCGCCCTACCGCGACGCGGATGTGGCGATCCTCCGCGATCAGGTTATTCGTGGGATCGAAGCCGACCCAGCCGACCTCCGGCAGGAGCGCCTCGGCCCATGCGTGCGTGGCGCCGTCGGTGGAGCGGTCGTGGCTCAGCTCGTCACGGAACAGATAGCCGCTGACGTATCGCGCCGGGACGCCGAGCGCACGCGCGAGCGTGATGAAGATGTGGGCGAAGTCCTGGCAGACCCCCTGCCGCTCCGCCAGCGCCTCGTCAATCGGCGAGTCCACCCTGGTCGTTTGCGGGGCGTACTCGAATCGCTTGTACATCTCGCCCATCAGCCGGCGGAGCATCACGAGGGGATCGTGTCCTCGCTCGAGGCCGATCTCGGTGGCGAACGCGCTGAGGAGCCCCGTCGGCCGTGCGAATGCGCTCGGTGCCAGGTACTCCCAGCACTCGCCCGTCGCGGCGCGGGCGTCGAGTTGCGCCCAGCCGCCAGGTCCCAGGCGATGGGGCAGCGGCCTGTGCACGTCACAGTCCACCAGTGCGTCCGCGGTGACGAGCAGGCGCGCATGCCGCGCGGGGATGTCGAAGTGGTGGACCATGTTGCCGTCGTGATCCTGGTACATCATCACGCGTGCACCGGGGCTGGTCGTCAGTGCAAAGTGCAGGCAGCGCTGCGGGCCGTCGGTCCGCGGCTGCATCCGCACTTCCATCACGCTCTCGCTGATGCCGGTGTCGTAGGTGAAGCGCGTGGTGTGGCTGATGGCGTATCTCATGGTGTATGCACGGACGTCGCGGCTGCGGCGGGTCCACTCATGCCGACAGTGCCGACTCGATTGGATAGGCGATGTAGGTCTGATATAGGGCCGCGTGAATCTGCGCGCATTGCCGGCTGATGCCGGTGAGATACGCATGGGGGTTGTCGCCGAGGATCTCATCCACCTGCGCGTAGTCCAACGACGCGTGCAGACGGCCGGCCAACCGCTCAGGGCGGCCGCCTGGGCGCCGGCCGCTATGCTGCGCCATGGCGAGGAGCGCCGACTCGGTGGCGCTGGCTGCGAACCGCACCGAGCGCGGGAACTCGGCGTTCAGCAGCAGGAACTCGGCGACGCGCTCCGACCGCACGTCGGCCGTGTAGTGGCGACAGTAGGCTTCGAGCGCCGAGCACGAGCGCAGCAGCGCCACCCACTCGACCTGGTCGAGAGGCGTCGGCATCTCCGCCGGATCAGACGTGTCCGACAGGAACAGGTCGAGGAGCGCGGCCGTTGAACCGGCCCGCTCGATGAAGCGGCCGGCCTGCAGGTACTGCCACCCTTCGCCGTGCGCCATCGTCGCGTCGGTGATTCCCTGGAACAGGTGCACGCCCTCGATGACCACGCGCGAGACGAAGTGCGTGCGCGCGACGCGCGACTTGTCCGCGCGCATCTGCTTGAGGCGCAGGAACAGCCCGTTGAGCTGCTGCCACATGTCGGAACTGATCTCCTCGCGCACCTGACGCGCGTTCTCGCGCGCGGCGGTGATGCAGGCGATCACGGAGTTGCGGTTGGACGCATCGAAGTACGCGGCGTCCGCGAACGAGGCGATCTGGCCCTCGACCGCCGCCGGCGGCAGGCCGAGACTGCCGTAGAGGCGCTCGATCGCGCCGCTGGTGGACTGGCGGCCGAGCCGGAGATCGACGGCCCCGTCCACGAGGCGCGCCGTGTGCTCGGCGCGCTCGAGATACCGGGAAATCCAGTAGAGCGAATCGGCGACTCGGGATAGCAGCATTAGTCGAGCAGAACCCAGGTGTCCTTGCTGCCGCCGCCCTGGGAGGAGTTCACCACGAGCGAGCCCTTGCGCAGCGCGACGCGGGTCAGCCCGCCAGGGGCAATCGTCACCTTGTCACCGTAGAGCACGTAGGGCCGAAGGTCCACATGGCGCGGCTCGATGCGGTCGTCGACGAAGCAGGCCGCGCGTGACAGCGCGAGCGTGGGCTGCGCGATGAAGTTTCGCGGGTCGGCCATGATCAGGTCGCGGAAGTGGTCACGCTCCTTCGCAGTACTCTGCGGGCCGATGAGCATCCCGTAGCCGCCTGACTCGCCCACGGCCTTCACGACCAGACTGTCGAGGTGATCCAGCACGTAGTCTCGGTCCGCCTGCTCGGCGAGCAGGTAGGTGTCGACATTCTGGAGGATC
The DNA here is from genome assembly GCA_021731165.1 of Acidobacteriota bacterium. GTDB lineage: Bacteria > Acidobacteriota > Vicinamibacteria > Vicinamibacterales > UBA2999 > JAKFXY01. Next base: position 18,867 of record JAKFXY010000048.1, read on the forward strand.
GGCTCCTCCGACAGATAGAAGCGGATGATTGCGGGGATGTAGGCGTAGATCGCCTTATCATCCGCCACACCGGTGCCGATGGCGTTCGAGAGCGAGACGTTACCCGCCCGGTAGGCATTGAGCAGGCCCGGGACCCCGAGAAACGAATCGGCGCGGAATGCCAGCGGGTCGATGAAGTCATCGTCCACCCGCCTGTAAATCACATCCACCCGGCGCAGCCCCGAGGTTGTGCGCATGTAGACGATGGTGTCGTGCACGAGGAGGTCTCGGCCTTCAACCAGCGCCACGCCCATCTCCCGTGCGAGAAAGGCGTGCTCGAAGTAGGCCGAGTTGCCAACGCCTGGCGATAGCACCACAAAGGTCGGGTCCGCGGCATTGGGTGGGGCCAGGGACCGCAGTGTGGCGAGCAGCGCTTGCCCGTAGTGCGCGATCGGCTTCACGTTGTAGCGGTTGAAGAGGCCGGGGAAGACACGCTTGGTGACCTCGCGGTTGGCCAGCATGTACGACACGCCGCTCGGCACGCGCAGGTTGTCCTCGAGCACGACGAACCGGCCGTCTTCGAGGCGGACGAGGTCGGTGCCGGCAATGGACACGTAGATGTCGCGGTGGACGTGCACGCCGCGCATCTCGCGGCGGTAGTGCCGACAGCTATAGACCAGGTCGCGCGGCACCACGCCTTCGGAGAGGATCCGTCCCTCGTGATAGACGTCCTTCAGAAAGAGATTGATGGCCGTGAGGCGCTGCGTCAGGCCACGCTCGAGCGTGGCCCACTCGTTCCTGGTGATGATCCGGGGCAGCAGGTCGAACGGGAAGATGCGCTCCGTGCCCTGGTCGTCTCCGTAGACCGTGAACGTGATGCCCTGTGCGAGAAACGCCTTGTCCGCCTCGGCTTGTCGCGCCCGCAGATCCTGGGGCGTGCAGGCCAGCAGATCGTCCAGCAGCGCCCGGTATTGAGGGCGTGCTTCGCCAACCGTGTCGAACATCTCGTCGAAGGCCGGTCCCAGGTCGTAGTTGGCGAACCGCGGGTCGGCGGGCATGCCATGCGAAGGAGACGGCTGCGGCGTCGATACGGGAAGCATCGGGGCTAGAACAGTAGTATCCATCAGTGACGACTAGCCGCGTCAGACGGATTTGTTCCCATGCTCATCCGTGCGTACGGAAATGTGCGAGGGGGACACATCACTTCCACTCAGTTCAACGCCGGCACGAATCACGGTTCTTCTCGGGGTCCAACGCAGGAACCCCACGTCGACCAGCGCGTCGAGTACCTGCCGGCAGTCGTCGGCGCCGAGCTTCCAGAGGCGCACCGCCTGGGCGATGGTCAGTTCCATCACGGGCATGTCGGTGAAGTCGCAGCGGACACGATCGACGCTGCTGGCGAAGCTCATGATGGAAGTTGAAGCAACCCGTGAGCCACCTTCATGGTTCCGCGACTCTGGCCGTCAAGTCTCTTGGACAGAAGCACTTGAAGCCGTGAATGGGTTGGTCTGGCATGTTGGTAGTCACAACGGTAATGTAGGAGCAGACTCAAATACTTACTCTGCTGTTTGAATCGCGCAAGGAGCTTGAAGCGGCACGGCGTCGCGTCATCACGGTGGACGTGCGATACGATTTTCCGCGTGCACTCATACCTGGCCGATGTGTTCAGTCGGATGGACTCCTCGCGGGCAAGGCTCCGTGCCGCGGTTGATTCGGTGCCGGCGGCGCTGCGCGCCACCAGGCATGCGCCGGACTGCTGGTCCGTGGCCGAGGTGCTCGAGCACCTCGCGCGTGTCGAGCGGAGGTACATCGCGATGCTGACCCCGTTGATCGCGGAGGCGAGAGTAGCCGGCCTTGCAGCCGAGGCCGGCTCCAGGACGCCGCTTCCTCCCGAGGTCGACGCAAGCCTCGCCGATCGCAGCGGTCGCCGTCCCGCGCCGGAGCCGGTGCTGCCGACGGGGACACTCGATGCCGCCGACGCATGGGTCGAGGCGGAACGGGCGCGTGCCGATTTTCGCGCGATGGTCAGCGTGCTCGATGGACTCGCGCTCGGGCGGATCGTGCTCGAGCATCACCGCTTCGGCGCGCTCAACCTGTATCAATGGGTGGAGTTCATTGCCGGGCACGAGCAACGCCACGTGCAGCAGATCCTGGAGGCCGCCGGGCGGCTCCAGCCTCGGGATCCGTGAGGGCGGCGTGTCGAACCACCCCGTCCCACAGCGCACGACCGCACCTTTCGGAACCTGGCTCTCTCCCATCTCTGCTCAGGTCGTCGCCGCGCAGGGGCTGCGGCTCGGGTATGTCTCCATAGACGGCGACGACACCTATTGGCTCGAAGGGCGGCCAGGCGAGGGAGGACGCAATGTGCTCGTGAGGCGAAGCGCCGACGGGCAGACGTGCGATGTCATCCCGCGTGATGCCAATGTCCGGACACGGGTGCACGAATACGGCGGCGGCGCGTATCTTGTCGCGGACGGGATGGCGTACTACTCGAACTTCGCGGACCAGCGCGTGTATCAGATCCCCTGCCTCACCGGGTCAGCGCCGCAGCCGCTGACGTCGGAAGGGGCGTGGTTCTACGCCGACTACACGATCGATCCCGCGCGGACGCGACTGGTGTGCGTGCGCGAGGACCACACCCCTCGACCGGGCTCGGGGCAGGCGGGAGGTACTCACGAGCCGACGAACGCGCTCGTCAGCATTCCTCTCGTCGGGTCCGCTGAGCACGGCTCACCTCATACAGCGATGAGTCCGGGCGACGTGATTGCCTCGGGACACGACTTCTACTCGACGCCCCGGCTCAGTCCCGACGGTTCGCGCCTGTGCTGGCTCGCATGGAATCACCCGAACATGCCGTGGGACGGCACCGAGCTGTGGGTGGCCGACGTCACGCCCTCAGGTGCGCTCGCGGATGCGCGTCGCGTCGCGGGTGGCAGGCACGAATCGATCTATCAGCCGGGATGGTCGCCGGAGGGGCGGCTCTACTTCGTCAGCGATCGCGACGGATGGTGGCGGCTGTGCTCGATGGGGCTGGCCCTGTCTGGTCCAACCGACGAGCCTGACACGGTTCGCCCCACCGGCGTTGTGCCCGTCGTCACGAATCCGCCGCCAGATGCGGAGTTTGGCCGTCCGCAGTGGCAGTTCGGCTGGGCGTCGTGGGCGTTTGCCGACCGCTCGACAATCGTTGCCACATACACGCGCGCCGGGCGATGGAACCTGGCCACGATTGATGTCGCGTCGGGTGTCCTCACGGATCTCCGCACGCCCTTCGAGCCGGCCGAGTGGCTCGCGGTGCGGCCGCACGCGGCACACGACGCTCATCATGGTCCAGCGCAGGCCTCTTCGCTTCGCTCCGCGCAGGCCGACTCCGCGCAGGCACTTTTCGTGGGCGGGTCAGCCACGATGCCGCAGGCGATCATCGCGGTCAGACTCCCCGGGCCGACACAGGCGGAAGCGGTCTCGGAAGTGCTGCGATCGTCCTCATCCCTGCATCTCGATCCGGGTGATGTCTCAGAGCCGGAAGCGATCGAGTTTCCCACTGATGGCGAGCTTACAGCCCATGCCTTCTATTACGCGCCGAGCAATGCCCGGTTCACCGCGCCTCCGGGCGAACGTCCACCGCTCGTCGTGATCAGCCACGGCGGGCCGACCACGGCCACGAGGGCGACGCTCGACCTGCAGATTCAGTTCTGGACGACACGTGGGTTCGCCGTGGCCGACGTGAACTACGGAGGCAGCTCGGGTTTCGGGCGCCCGTATCGCGAGCGGCTGAATGGGCAGTGGGGGATCGTGGACGTCGCCGACAACGTGAACGCCGCCCGCTTTCTCGTGGCACAAGGCAAGGCGGACGATCAGCGCCTCATCATTCGAGGTGGCAGCGCCGGTGGCTACACGACGCTCGCCGCGCTGACGTTCCATCCGGAGGTATTCAAGGCCGGCGCGAGCTACTACGGGGTCAGCGACATCGAGTTGCTTGCCCGCGACACGCACAAGTTCGAGTCGCGGTACCTTGACGGCCTCGTCGGCCCCTACCCGGCAATGGCCGCGTCCTATCGAGCGCGATCGCCCATCCACTTCGTCGATCGCCTCTCGTGCTCCTTGATCCTGTTGCAGGGGCTCGAGGACAAGGTCGTACCGCCGAATCAGGCGCAGTTGATGGCGGATGCGGTCCGTGCCAAGGGATTGCCGGTGGCGCTGCTGATGTTCGAGGGGGAGCAGCACGGGTTCCGCAAGGCCGAAACGATTGTTCGGAGCCTCGAGGCCGAGCTCTATTTCTACGGTGCGGTGTTCGGATTCATCCCAGCCGATTCTATCGAGCCGGTGCCCATCGACAACCTCTAGAACGTCACGGAGACACGGAGTACCACAGAGCTCAAACGCGGGCCTGCTCTCTGGTTTCGTGACCTGCGCGTGGCGTTCTCGTTGCCGGAATCGTCTCCGTGGCCCCTGTGTGTCTGTGGCGTTAGTGTCTACCGCAAGTCCGCGAAGACCTGCTGTACGAACCGGTCGGCGCTGGCCGCTGCGTTCCCCACCTTCGCATCGAAGTCCGCCGTGGGCTTGGTCGCGACGATCTGCTCGACGGTCATTCCCTGGGACTTCATCTTCGCCACGCGATCGCGCACCGTGATGATGACGTCCTTGTGTGCCTGCAGCGCCGCACGGTTGGTGATGTCGCCGTGGCCCGGGCTCACCTTTGTGTTCGGCCCCGCGAGGGAGAGGAACGTGTCCATCGACTCCAGCAGTCCCTTGAGCGTGCCGCCGTTGCTGCGGTCGATGTTCGGATAGCCGACCGAGCGGAAGACATCTCCGGTGGCGAGCACGTCCGCGCTGACGAACTTCACCGCCGTGTCGCCGTCGGTATGGCTGGGCGTCAGCGGGACGATTTGCACCGTCTCCCCGTTCATCATGAGCGTGAACGGCTTGTCGAAGATGAGCGTCGGCAGCGCGGCGGCCGGAGCCGGCGGTGGCACCTGGCCGTTGGCGCCTGGCGATGGCTTCACGAGCCGCAGCCGCAGGTTGGGCTGCGCCATGATCGTCGCGCCCAATTTCGCGAAGTTCTCATTGCCGCCCGTGTGGTCACCGTGGACGTGCGAGTTGACGACCAGCTTGATCGGGCTGGTGGAGAGCTGCCGGAGCGCGGCGACGATCTTCTCCGTGACCGCCGGGAACTGTGCGTCCACCAGAAAGATGCCGTCGGGACCGACGAGTGCGCTGATGCGGCCGCCCTGGCCGTCCACCGCGTAGACGTTGCCCGCGAGCAGCGTCGTCGTCACGACGACCGGCGGTGCCGGCACGGGCGCCTGCGCGGATGCGACGGCGCCCCAGGCGAGGAGACACAGCGCCGTCAATCGGGCGCCCAATACGGTCCTGGCACTCATCAATTCACTCCTTGAAGATGACGCGAAGCTTACCTCAACGCGCCTGTGTGGTGCTGGTGTTCGGCCGCCCTCACCATGAGGGCGCAAAGGAACGACCTCGCCGGCCCATCTCGCTAGAGGCCGGTGGTGGATGGCGGGTGGTGGCCACGCGTCCTTGGGGCGCCCGCTATCCACCACCCCGTGTGCTAGCATCCCGGCCCGAGGAGAGCTGACATGCGGACAAGGCACCGTGTTTCCATCGTGGCCCTCGCGGCCGGCGTCGCGCTCGCGTTGACGGCCTCGTTTGTCAGACCGAGCGCCCAGGCAGGGATGTCGGTGGCGATTGATCCGGATGACATCGGCGGCGTGGTCACCGGCCCACGGGGCCCGGAGGCCGGTGTCTGGGTTGTCGCCGAAACCACGGATCTGCCGACGAAGTTCATCCGGACGGTCGTGACTGACGATCGCGGCCGATATCTGGTGCCCGATCTTCCACGGGCGAACTACAGTCTGTTCGTTCGCGGCTATGGGCTGGTCGATTCGCCGCGTATCACCTCGGCGCGCGGTCGCCAACTCAATCTCACGGCCGTGCCGGCGCCTGACGCGCGTGCGGCGGCGCAGATCTATCCAGCCAGCTACTGGTACTCGCTCGCCCGCGTGCCGGCCAAGAGCGAGTTTCCCGGCACGGGTCCCAACGGCAACGGCATCAACGAGAACATCAAGAGCCAGTCGCAATGGCTGCGGCTCATGAAGACCGACAGCTGCGAGTCGTGCCACCAGATCGGCAACCGCGGCACGCGCGAGGTCCCGGCTGCGCTCGGGACGTTCCCCTCGTCGGCGGCCGCGTGGGAGCGGCGCGTCCAGTCGGGCCAGGCCGGCGGAAACATGCTGGGCGGGATCAACCAGATGGGGGCGAAGCGCGCGCTTGCGATGTTTGCCGACTGGACTGACCGCATCAAGGCGGGCGAACTGCCCCCAGCCCCGCCGCGCCCGCAAGGCGTTGAGCGTAACGTCGTCATCACGCAGTGGGATTGGGCGGATCCGCGAGCCTACCTACACGACGAGATTGCCACCGACAAACGCAATCCAAGCGTGAACGCCAACGGGCCGCTCTACGGATCGCTGGAGCTGAGCGCCGACTACATCCCCGTGCTCGATCCGGTGCGCCACACAGCCAGCCGTATCGCGGTGCCCGTGCGCGACCCGAACACGAGCTACGCCTCACCGCAGAACGGCTTCATGTCGTCTCCGCACTGGGGCGAAGAGGTGATTTGGAGCGGCAAGACGAGCGTCCACAACCCGATCCTCGACCAGAGAGGCCGGCTGTGGATCACTTCGAGGGTCCGCAACAACGACACCTCGGCTTTCTGCCGAGCGGGATCAACTCACCCGTCCGCGAAGGCGTATCCAGTGAACCAATCCGGCCGCCAGCTTGCGATGTACGACCCGGCCACGAAGCAGATGACGCTCATCGACACCTGCTACGGCACGCACCATCTCTTCTTCGCCGAGGACGTGAACAACACGCTCTGGACCAGCGGCGGCGGCAATGTCGTTGGCTGGCTGAATACGAAGATGTTCGACGAGACCAAGGACGAGGTGCGGTCGCAGGGATGGACGCCGCTCATCCTCGACACCAACGGCAATGGCAAGCGTGACGCGTTCGTCGAGCCCGACGCGCCGACGGATCCCACCAAGGATCGGCGCATCAACGCCGGCTTCTACGGCGTGATGCCGAGCCCGAAGGACGGTTCCATCTGGGCCTCCTCACTCGGGTTCCCCGGCTCGCTCGTGCGGCTCGTCCCCGGCCCGGATCCTTCGACGACGGCCCTGGCGGAAATGTTCGAGCTGCCGGTCGGCAATCCACGAGCGGACATCCAGGCGTTCTCGCCGCGCGGCATGGACGTCGATCGCAACGGTGTCGTCTGGGCCGTCATGGCGAGCGGGCATCTCGCGAGCTTCGATCGCACCAAGTGCAAGGCGGCGCTCAATGGGCCGACCGCTACCGGACAGCATTGCCCGGAAGGGTGGCGCTTTTACCAGACGCCTGGGCCGCAGTTCAAAGGCGTCGATGAGCCCGGGAGCGCCGACTCGCACTACTACAACTGGGTCGATCAGTTCGACACACTTGGCCTCGGCCGCAACACGCCGATTGCCACCGGGAACGGCTCGGACGCGATGCTGGCGCTTAACGCTGCGAGCGGTCAGTTCACGGTGCTGCGGGTGCCGTATCCGAACGGCTTTTTCGCCAAGGGGATGGACGGTCGTATTGACGACCCGCGCGCCGGCTGGAAGGGCAAGGGGCTCTGGTCCACATGGGCCACGCGCGCGCCGTTCCATACCGAGGGCGGCAAGGTGATGCAGAGCAAAGTGGTGAAATTCCAAATGCGTCCGGATCCGTTGGCGAAGTAGATACGTTTTACCGCTTGACGCCCGAATACTCGAGCATCTGTGTCGTCAGGTCCATCGGGTACGAGATCGTCACGTCGGTGATCCGTCCGTCGCTCCCGGTGACGGCCGTGAGCTTCGGCATGACGAAGCCGGTATAGGACGGAAGGTTCAGCGACTCCACCCGCGCCACCACCTGGTCGCGCAGCTTCGGGTCGAATTGAATGCCGTAGGTATCGAAGAGCGCCTTCGCCGCGGCGTAGTCGCCTTCGGCCTTGATGCGCTGGACTTCGCCCAGCAGCCGGCCAACACCGTCGCGAAACGCCTTGGGATCGATCATCACCAGATAGCTCTTGCCGTCACGCGTGCGTGCCTCGATCGCCTTGGTATTCGCCATGAGCCACCGGACGATCATCTGCCGGTTGCGCATGTGGTCTTCCTCGATCTGCGTGCCCTCTCGCACGCGCCGCAACTGCACGAGCGCGTTGCGTGTGTAGGTCTCGTACTCGGCGCGCACGATCGCGTCCTGGTCGGCCGCCGGGACGACGCCGAGCTCGGCCAGCCTGGGATCGGCGATGAAGTAGAGCCCGACCAGGTCGGCCCGCCCTTCCTCGAGTGCCGAGAAGTGCTCCTTGATCAGCTTCTGCGGCGTGTCCTTCAGAGTGTCGGACATCCGGCCCGACGCGTGGCCGATCACCTCGTGCATATCGGTGGCCAGCTCGCCGGCGAACTCCGCGAACCTCGCCCCGCGATCGGCTTCCTCCGGGGTCCAGGAAAACTCACCGCGCATCGTGCCAGGCGTCGCGCGGTTCCCGGCCTCGCTCACGTTGGACAGGGCCACCGACTTGCTGCCGTACTTCTCACGAATGGACTGGTCGTTCGGCAGGTTGATCCCCACCGGCGTCACCGGCCCCGAGTCGCCCGCCTCCACGACGACGTCAATGGCGTTGGCGACGATGCCCTGCACCATCGGCTTCCTGTACTTCGGATCCCAGGGCATGTGGTCCTCGAACCACTGGGCGTTCTCGGCCAGCGTCTTGATGCGCCCCGTCTTCTCACGGTTTACGTAGAAGACGACCGCTTCCCAGGCACCCTTGATGCCGCGCGGGTCGAGATAGACCTCGATGAAGCCGTTGATCGTGTCCACTGAAGACGTCTTGTCCTGTACCCAGGCAATGTCGAACTTGGCCCGGTCGGCGTCGTCGCCGGTTCGATACCACTGGATGAGGGCGCGCAACGCATTGGCCGTCGGCTCGGGTGCAAATGGGATCGCGGCCTCGAGGTGGCGCACCACCTCGGTGATCTGCGCGCTGTAGCGCCCGCCTACCTTGTAGACCTCCTCGACCAGCCTGCCGTTCTGCTTGACGAGCCGTGAGTTCAGGCCATTCTTTTCGGTGAAGCCTTTGAGGTCGGCGAGCGAGACACCGGAGTACAGGTTGTTCGAGCTGGCCTGCAGGATGTCCTTGCCTGGAGGCGGCGTCTTCACGGTGACGCTCGAGTCCACGTTCGGGTCGAAGAACATCGGTTGGAGCCGCGCGAGGGTCGCCTCGAGCGTCTCGCCTTGCCGTGTGGCGAAAACGGCGCCGTTTTGCGCCGACGCCTTGGCGGCCGCGGCAAACGCCTGTGGTGTGCACGTCAGGACGAACTTGCGCGCGGTGAGATTGTTGTAGGGGCCGTTGTTCACCCAGAACAGCTTCGTGTAGCGCTGGATCTCGGCCAGCGTCGCCGGGTCCACGCCGGTGGGATGCGCGACGATCTGTTCGAGGATGCCGCGCATCTCGAGGCTGGAGCGGTGCTTCTGGTCTATGTAGATGTCTCGGCCTGCCAGCGCGGCCTGATAGAGATGCCAGAGCAGTGTTTTCTCTTTGAGTGGCAGCGACGAAAAGCCGTCGGCATAGAGCTGCGCCACGGCGGCGTCGTCCACGCGCTCGAGCAGGTACTTGCGGTCGGCTGGGGCTACGCTCGCGGTCGCGGCCGGCGCCTGGCTGGAAGTGGGTGCCGGCCGCGAACAGGCCGCGAGGCTCACTCCCATGACGGTCACGACGAGAACGATGACGAGTCGGTTGATGCGCATGCGTTCCTCAGATAAGGCCCTAGCTTAGATCGCCCGCCGCGGCGGGCGCCACGAAAGCCGCGGTGCCGTTTCCGGCTGATTCTCGTCAGCAGCGGTTATGATGCGCTGCGGTTCGTACTGGTCGGGCTCGCGTTCGGCCTCGCGGACACGTGACATGCCGAATGCCAAGGGCAGGAGGCAAAAGACTGGAGGCGGAGACATGCTGAAGCCGATGAAGGTGGCGGCGCTGGTTGGGGTGGCGTTTGCGGCCGGGTTCGCCGTGAAGGGACTGGTCGGGCCAGTGGGGCTCGAGGCGCGGTCGCAGGCGCAGGGGGCGACGCGAGTGTTCGAGATCCGGACCTACACGTCACCTGACGCCGAAAGGCTCAAGGCGCTGCACGCGCGGTTCCGCGACCATACGATGCGGGTCTTTGCGAAGCACGGAATGACGAGCGTCGCGTACTTTGCCCCTCAGGACGCGCCGCTCTCGCAAAACACGCTCGTGTACTTCATCTCGCACGCGAGCCGCGAGCAAGCCGTGAAGAACTGGGCCGAGTTCCGCTTGGATCCGGAGTGGGTCAAAGTGGCGGCTGACTCCAACGTCAACGGAAACATTGTCACCAAGGTGGAGTCAGTCTTTGCCAATGCCACAGACTATTCGCCGCTGAAATAGTCCGATACCGCCAGACCACCCGCTCCGCACTCCCACCGCCTACTCCCCACCACCTGCTCCCCATCACCCATGGTGAGGCACGCCGTGCTGAGGAATTCCGGTAGTGCGGCGGAGCCTGGCCCGGCGTAGACTCACAGCAGTTCCATGCGAGCTGTGCTCGGGCTCGGTGCGTTGAGCCTTCGAATGGGTCGGGGTCGTCTCCTCCTTCGACACGTTCAGGACGGCCTGCGCTCGTCGGTGGGCGCATCGCGTTGGGGGATGGCGGTCGCCGCCCTGCTCATTCTGGGGTCTGTGGCGGCCTTCGCGCAGTTCGGCGTGTTCGGCCGCGGCGGCGGCCGCGGCGTGCGCTTCGCGCCGGCCGAGTGGCCCGACCGCAACTTCACCGTGTGCCGGATCATGTACACGAGCGTCCGCAGCGAGCCGAATGGCGGCGGCTGGCGCACCGACTATCCGGGGGGCGAGACCAACCTGATGATCCGCCTCTCGGAACTGACCAAGACATCCATTAGCGTGGATGGCGGCAAGCGGCCGAACGTGTGGGTCGTGCGGATGACCGATCCGGCGCTGTTCGACTGCCCCTACACCGTGGCCTCCGATGTCGGAACGATCGGTATCACGCCGCCGGAAGCGGAGCAGTTGCGTACGTATCTGCTCAAGGGCGGGTTCCTTTGGGTTGACGACTTCTGGGGCACGCCGGCCTGGGAGCAATGGTCGCGTGAGTTCTCCAAGGTGCTGCCGCCGGCCGAATACCCGATCGAAGACATCCCACTCGGCGACCCCATCTACCACGCTCTCTTCGAGGTGAAGAAGGCACCGCAGATCACGAACATCCAGTTCTGGCGAGCTGTTGGTGGCAGGGAGACGTCCGAGCGCGGGAGCGACAGCCGCGACGTGCACTTCCGGACCATTCGCGACAAGTCGCACCGGATGATGGTGGTGATGACCCACAATTCCGACGTCGCGGACTCATGGGAGCGGGAAGGGGAGGACGCGGGGTTCTTTTACCAGTATTCGCCCGATGGCTATGCCTTCGGGATCAATGTGCTCCTGTACGCCATGTCGCATTAGGATCTAGCCAACAGGTTCACATGCCCATCGGTTGGCGCCCCGGTTCGTTCGCCGCTGCCCTTGCACTCGTCGCGTGCGCGAGCGTGGCGTACGCGCAGTTCGGCCAGGGGGGCTTTGGCGGCTTCGGCGGGCTGCGCGGAGAACAGGGCGACCCGGCGGAGTTCGCGCCGGAGCAGATGCCGGACCGGAAGTTCGCGGCCTGCCGCATCCTCTACCAGAGCGTGCGCCGGGAGGCCAACGGCGCCGGTTGGCGTACCGACTATCCCTGGGGGGAGCGTCACCTGATGCTGCGCCTGTCAGAGCTCACGAAGACGCACATCAGCATGGCCACGCCGACCTCGCCGCACTCATGGCTTGTGCGGCTGACCGACGCCACGCTTTTCGATTGTCCCTATCTCATGGCTTCTGACGTGGGCACGATCGGCCTCTCACAGATGGAGGCCGCCGGCCTCCGGCTCTACCTGGAGAAGGGTGGCTTTCTGTGGGTTGATGACTTCTGGGGCGAGGCCGCGTGGGAGCAGTGGTCGCGAGAGATCGCCAAGGTGTTGCCGCGGGCGGAGTTTCCAATCGAGGACGTCCCGATGACGGATCCGATCTTCCATACGATGTTCGAGGTCACCAAGGTTCCTCAGATCACGAGCATTCGTTTCTGGCGGGCGTCAGAGGGCCGATCGACCTCCGAGCGGGGTGCGGAGTCAGCCGTGCCGCACTTCCGCGGCATCCGCGATTCCCATGGCCGACTCATGGTCGTGATGACGCACAACACCGACGTGGCCGACTCCTGGGAGCGTGAGGGGGAGGATCCACAATTCTTTTATCAGTTTTCGCCCGACGGCTACGCCCTCGGCATAGACGTCTTACTCTACGCAATGACGCATTGACGTACAATCGGCGCCCTTAGCGATCACAGAGGCCCATGATCGACGCCCTCTTCCAGGCACTCTTCACGTATCGGCCTGTCGTCTTCCAGCAGGGTGAATTTCGTTTCGACGTCTCGACGGGGTCGATCGTGGCGGCGGTGATCGCCGGCGCGTTGATGGTCGGGGCGATCCTGACCTATCGCACCGTGCGATCGAAGGGGCGCCTCCGCGATCGGATCGTACTGACCGCGCTCCGGATGGCGGCGCTGGCGCTCGTCCTTTTTTGCCTCTTCCGTCCCACGCTCGTTGTCCGGGCCGCGGTGCCGCAGCAGAACGTCGTGGCCGTGCTCCTGGACGATTCCAAGAGCATGCAGATTCCCGACTGGAACGCCCAGGCGCGTGGCGCGTTCGTGAAGCAGCAGTTCGGCCCCGCCGGATCGGGGAATGGTGGGTCTGGCCAGGGCGGGCCACTGATGAAGGCGCTCTCGGATCGGTTTCTCGTACGGGTGTTCCGTTTCTCGTCCACGGCCGGACGCCTCAACTCGGTCAACGACCTCGGGTTCAACGGCTCACAGACCAAGCTTGGCGCCGCGCTGGCCGGTGTGCGTGACGAGCTTGCGGGGCTCCCGGTGGCCGGCGTGGTACTGGTCAGCGACGGCGCCGACACGAGCGAAACCTCGGTGACGGAGGCGCTTCTTGGTCTGAAAGCCGAAAGGCTGCCGGTTTTCACTGTTGGTGTCGGCAGCGCGAAGCTGCCGCGCGATCTTCAGATTGATCGCGTCAACGTCCCGCGTTCCCTGTTGAAGGGCGCCTCGCTTCTCGTGGACGCCGTCGTGACGCAGACGGGCTATTCGGGCCGCACGGTTCGCCTGGACGTCGAGGACGATGGGCGGATCGTCGGGTCGCAAGAGGTGCGGCTGCCGTCCGATGGCAGTCCGGCCACCGTGCGCGTGCGTGCGACGGCGGCTGAGGCGGGCCCGCGCGTCTTCCGTTTCAAGGTAGCGCCGCAGCCGGACGAGGTCGTGACGCAGAACAACGCGCGCGAGGCGCTCGTGGACGTGCGTGACACGCGCGAGAAGATCCTCTACTTCGAAGGCGAGCCGCGTTTCGAGATGAAGTTCATTCGCCGCGCGGTGGCCGACGACAAGAACCTGCAGCTCGTCGTACTCCAACGCACGGCCGACAACAAGTTCATGCGGCTCGAGGTGGACAATCCTGACGAGCTGCTCGGTGGCTTTCCGAAGACGCGGGAGGAGCTCTTCGCCTACCGCGGCCTGGTCCTCGGGAGCGTGGAGGCCGGTGCGTTCACCGGCGATCAGCTGCAG
>JAKFXY010000007.1 GCA_021731165.1 Acidobacteriota bacterium
ACGCCCTGGACGCCGCCCACGAGCTGATGGTCGAGCCCGCGGAGCGGTTGCACGATGCGACGTTCCTGGCGACAGTTCGAACGCGACTCGAGGCGATCCTGGGGCCGAGACTCGGCGTTCGGGCGGGTGGGCCTCTCGTCCCTGAATGGATCGGCATCGAGCCGGTTCCCGACCAGCAGGCGCTGCGCCTACGTTTCCGCCTCACCGCTGCCAGGCCAGGGAGCCTGACGATACAGCCGCGCCTGTTTCCCTACGACCCGCTCCACCAGTCGTTCGTGAACGTCTACGAGGAAGGCGAGCTGCGGCAGCAGTTCGTGTTCAGCGCGTCGAGCGCGGAGAAGACGTACTACACGGGGACACGCCAGGGCGCGCTGGCGGTGATGAAGACCTTCATCCCGTCCGGCATCGAGCACATCCTGATCGGGCCTGACCACATCCTCTTCCTCATCGGGCTGCTGCTGCTCGGCGGGAGCGTGACGGCCCTCGTTCGAATCGTCACAGCCTTCACGATCGGCCACAGCATCACCCTCTCGCTTGCCGCGCTCAACCTCGTCACCCCCTCGCCGGCCTTCATCGAGCCGGCGATCGCGCTGAGCATCGTCTTCGTGGGCGCCGACAACCTGGTGCGAGGGGGCGGCCGAGATTTGCGCGCCTGGATCGCCCTGGCCTTCGGTCTCGTGCACGGGTTCGGCTTCGCCAACGTCCTGCGCGAGTTCGGGCTCCCGCGCGAGGCGCTCGGCTGGTCGCTCTTCTCGTTCAACGTCGGTGTGGAGATCGGCCAGCTCGGGATCGTGCTGGTGGTGGCGTCACTGCTCGCCGCCATCCGGCGCCACAACGCGGCGGCCGGCTACCGGGTGGCGATCGCCGGATCGCTTGTGGTGATCGCCGCCGGCACGTACTGGTTCGTCGAGCGGGTCTTTTTCCCAGGCGGAGCCTAGCACCATGTCCCCGGCGAAACCTCCGGTTTCGTCGTCGCGGCGCCGGCTGTCGCACGTCCTCGCGGCAGGCGTGTTCGCGGCATTGGCCGTGACGTGGACGTTTCCGCTGGCGCGGCATCTATCCACCACGCTGCCTGGCTCCGGGCCGGGTGACAACATCGACTTCCTGTGGAACTTCTGGTGGATGCGGACGGCGCTGGCCGCCCATCTCGATGTCTTCCATACGACGTACCTGTTCGCACCGACCGGTGCGGACCTGACGCTGCACACGCACACCGCCCTGCCCGCATTCGTCGGCGCGACGGTGCTCGGCGGCCTGTCAATCGTCGCCGCCCAGAACGTAATGATCCTCACGGCCCTGGCGCTGAATGGCTTCTGCGCATACCTCCTGGCGTGGCGGGCTACGCGAGACCATGGCGGGGCCCTCGTCGCGGGGATTGTGTTCGGTGGCTCACCGTACATCTCCGCTCACTTGAACGGCCACTTCAACCTGACATCGGCGTGGACGATTCCGCTGTTCGCGATCGCGGCGTCTGAAGCGATCCGGGGATCGATGAGGTGGGCGATGCTCGCCGGGCTGCTGCTGGGCGCCACGGCGTATCTCGACTACTACTACCTCGTCTACGAGATCGCGCTGGTGCTCTGTCTGGTTGCGCTCGCCGCATGCGATTGGTCGATTGTGTGGCGTGACCCGGGCCGAGTCTGGCGGCGGCCGGCCAGGGTCGTCGGTGTCCTGTTGCTCCTCGACCTGGTCGCCATGGGAGCGATCTGGACGACCGGCGGATTCACGGCCGAGGTAGGGCCAATCCGGATTTCCGCACGCGGACTCTTCAATCCGCTGCAGGCGTTCTGGATTCTGCTCGCGCTGTTTCTGTGGCTGCGCTTCGGCTCCAGGCTGGAGGCCAAGCACTCTCAATCCTGGGCCTCCGCCAACGTCGCGCATGCGCTCCCGGTGATGACCGTCGCGTGTGTCGTCACCGCGGCACCGCTGCTATGGAAGGGATTCGGCCTGTTCCTTCGAGGCGAGTACGTGACGCAGGAGTACTTCTGGCGAAGCGCGCCGAAAGGCGTCGATCTCGCCACGCTGGTGCTCGGCAGCCCATTCCACGGGATCTGGGGCGAGGGCATCAGGCAGATCTATCGAACCCTCGGCATCGACGCCATCGAGTCCACCGGTTGGCTCGGTGTGGTGCCGATCGTGCTTGCCGCGTGGTCCCTCCGGCGGTATCTGGGGCAGACCTCTAAATCGTCGGCTGCGGGCCCGACGTCGATGTCGATCTCTTCGACATCGTCCACGGTGCGGCAATGGGCCGCCATCGGCATGGTGTTCTTCATCTGGGCGCTCGGTCCGCATTTGATGGTGTTCGGCACGAACACGGGCGTGATCCTGCCCCAGACGCTGCTCCGCTACCTGCCAATCGTGGGCAACGCCCGCGTTCCCGGCCGCGCGATGGTGGTGGTGTATCTGGCACTCGCGGTCCTGACCGCCGTCGCTGTCGCGGAATGGCGTTCGAGATTCAGACGTGGTGTCGTCGTGCCCCTTGCCGTCGCACTGATCCTAATTGCCGACTATGTGCCGGCGCCATTTCCAGTGATGGCGATGACCAGACCGGCGATCTACGACACACTGCGGAATCGTCCCGAGAGCGGCGCGGTCTGCGAGCTGCCCCTGGGCATCCGCCACGGACTTGGGAGCCGCGGCATGCTCGACGATCGCGTGCTCTTTTACCAGACCATTCATCAGCGCCCGTTGGTCGGCGGCTTCATCGCACGGCTGCCGCGAGCGGTTGCCGCGGCGTATGAGGCCGATCCCCTTCTTGCCGCGCTGCTGAACCTCTCGGAGGGAGACAACGCCGCCGGCTCTCGGATGGCATTGCCAGACCGCCAGATGGCCGCCGATCGCTTGCGCAGGAACGGTGTCAGCTTCGTCGTGCTGAACCGCGGGACAGCGTCCCCCGCGCTGATTCAGTACGTGGAACAGGTGCTACCGCTCGCGCTGATCGATCGGGATGGCGACAGGTCGCTGTACCTGGTGTTGCGGTAGGCACCGGATTCGCCGTGGCCGGCTCAGAGCCACCGTTTCCACCAGACCGTCGAGACGGCGACGGTGTGGCTGAAGGCTCCCGCGCCAAAGGCCCTGCGCGCGCGATGGCTGGCGCGGAGCGTGAGCTCCGGCGAGATGCGGAAGCCGAGCGTCTCCTCGACGCCGGTGAGCCGTTGCTCGATGAAGCCGCCCGGGAGCGGCGTGACGGCCGGTGACGCGATGCGCTCGATACGCCCGGCGACGAACCAGCGTGGTGCAAGGGTCTGCTGAGCCTGGAGGAACCAGCCGGTGGCCACGTGATCGGCGGCGTCGGTCTCCAGCCGATCCCGAGTCCATTCAGCCAGGAGCTTCGTGTAGCGGAAGGCGAGCTCGGACTCGACGGTGACGATCGTTGCGCCGCGATCGGCGACGACCTCCGGGCTCTCGTCTGCCTGCAGCCAGCCGCCGCGCGCGAGCGACGCGCCCACGCGAAAGCCGACAAACGGCGTGACCCCTCCCCCGATCACCACGTTGGCGAATCGTGGCGGGTTGGGTGGAAGGCCGTCCGAGAACAGACGCCTCGTGCGCAGCGGCGATGTGTCCATGACCCCCGCTCGCGCATCCCAGCGAGCTCCGGAAACGGTGGCCGTGACGCCAAGAGGGTAGAGGGCGCCGAGCAGCGTCCCTCTCGGCGATCGCAGTGCCAGCGACGGCAACGGCGAGAACAGCGACGAGGGCTGCGCGATTGTGGGATTCAGGTGCGGCCGCAGCAGCAGGTTCGCGGAGCCGAGAGGAGAGGGAATCAGGCCCGCGTCGATGCGCAGGCCAACAACCGGTCCCGTGTGTTCGTAGCGCAGGTTCGCCAGCCAGATTTGCGCG
The DNA here is from genome assembly GCA_021731165.1 of Acidobacteriota bacterium. Classification (GTDB taxonomy): domain Bacteria; phylum Acidobacteriota; class Vicinamibacteria; order Vicinamibacterales; family UBA2999; genus JAKFXY01. The sequence goes on from JAKFXY010000007.1 coordinate 3,841, forward strand.
TTCCACTCCTCGGACGTACCGATGCGCTGGACGAACGGGCGCGTGATGAACTGAAGGCCCTTGCCGATGTCCACCGAGACGAGCGCGTCGGCCAGGATGCCGGTGACATGGTTCCGATCGGAATCCGCGGCGAGCGTGACGTCAACCGACGTTGCCGTGTCGATCGCCACCCGCGACGGCCACGCCTGCTGGGCGAGGCTAGGCGCGGCGAAGGCCCATGTGAGGGCGGCGCTGCAGAGGATGACGCGCCGGCGGGACGACGTCGTCACGGCCGCGCGGGTACCGGCAGCACGAAATCGGCGGTCGAGGCACGGCCTGGCTCGACTCTCAGGTTCAGCGTCGTTGCGCCGAGCCGCTCGTGCCACGCGGTGATCGTCCGGTCACCCGGGGGCACCGCCGGAAGCTCGAAGCGCCCTTCGCTCGTCGGAACGGCGAACCATGGATGATCGAAGACCATCACCGTGGCAGACATATGGGAGTGGATTTCGCAGAACATCTTGACGATCCCGGGCTTGTCGAAGCGGATGGAACGCGACTGGCCCCGAGGGTACTTCCCGAGGTTGAAGGCCTTCACGCGGGAGAGCGAGAACACGTTGTGATAGATCGGGTCGTCATTGGGAAACTCCACCGTGGAACCCACCGGCACGGCCACCACGCGCGGCACAAAGGTTTCGTCGAGCTGACGGATCTCGGCGCGCACCGGCGTCATCGCGCGCGTTGGCGCATCAATCAGGTAGACCACGACGTTTCGCAGCTCGGACATCGGCGCGAGCTTTGCGCCCGGCACGCTGCGCGAGTACGTGCTGGTCGGACGCTTCGTGGAGATCGGGACTCCGATCTCGACGCGCCCCTCGATGTTGGCGCCTTGCTGCGCTGACATGTCGAGGGTCCCCACGAGGCCGAAACCGGCGAGTGCCAGGGCCGACAGCGCCGCCCGGATTCTCACCCCTCGGCTAGCTCGGGGTGACCCTGGGGCTGGAGAATGGAGCATGGCCTGCATTCTAGTGGACCGGCCGGGCCGTTGAGCCGCGACTTTGATATGGTGGCGGCGATGATGAGCCTGCTGCTCGCAGCCGCTCTCGCCGGACCCGCCGCCGGCGACCCGCCGGGCCGCGGTATCTCCGAGGCGCTCGCTCGTGAGCGGACTTCGGCGATCGCTGCCGTGCGATACGAGCTGACGTTTACGATTCCCACCGACCGTACTGCACAGGTCCTGGGGCGGGAAGTCCTGCGGCTGAGTCTGAAGGCGCCGCATCGGATCGTGCTGGACTTCCTGTCCGCCCGAGATCGTGTTCGCGACGTCCACGTCGGCGGCCGGGACGTTGCACCTCTATTCGGCGACGACCACCTCACCATCCCGGCAGAGGCGACCCGGGCCGGCGAGAACGAGATTGCCGTCGAGTTCATCGCCGGCGACGAAGCGCTCAACCGGAACGACGACTTCCTGTACACGCTCTTCGTGCCGGCTCGCGCGCACTTCGCATTTCCCGTTTTCGATCAGCCGGACATCAAGGCGCGCTACACGCTCACGCTGGACGTGCCGGCTGGATGGGAAGCGGTGGCGAACGGCCCTGTCCGTAACGGCTCTGGCGACGAGGGAACGGCGGCCGGCGGCCGCAGGCTCGTGCGATTTGCCGAGACGCAGCCGCTCCCCACGTACCTGTTCTCGTTCGTGGCGGGGAAGTTCTCAGTCGAGACCGCGACGCGCAACGGCCGTCAACTGCGGATGTTTCACCGTGAGACGGACCAATCGAAGGTGGCTCGAAACCGCGACGCCATCTTCGATCTTCACGCGGCGGCGCTGGCATGGCTCGAGGAGTACACCGCGATTCCGTATGCCTTCGGGAAGTTCGACTTCGTGCTCATCCCCTCGTTTCAATTCGGCGGGATGGAGCACGCGGGCGCCATCCTGTACAACGCCGCCGGGCTGATGCTCGACGAGTCGGCCACGCAGAACCAGCTCCTGAACCGCGCCAGCGTGATCTCTCACGAGACCGCCCACATGTGGTTCGGGGATCTCGTGACGATGCGGTGGTTCAACGATGTGTGGATGAAGGAAGTGTTCGCGAACGTCATGGCCGAGAAGATCGTGAACCCGTCGTTCCCCGCGCTGAACCACGAGCTGCGGTTCTTCCTCGGGAACTACCCGGCGGCCTACGCCGTGGACCGTACGGCGGGTGCGAATCCAATCCGGCAATCGCTGGCGAACCTGGACGAGGCAGGCCAGCTCTATGGCGCGATCATCTATCAGAAGGCGCCGGTCGTGATGCGGCAGCTCGAGATGATCGTTGGCGAACAGCCGTTCCGCGACGGGCTGCGGGCGTACCTGAGGCGATACGCCTTTGGAAACGCCACATGGTCTGACTTGATTCGCATTCTCGATGCGCGCACGCCGCGGAATCTGGCGCGCTGGAGCCGCGCGTGGGTCGAGGAGCGCGGGCGCCCTGACGTGAGCACAGCTGTGCGGCTGAACTCGGCGGGCCGTGTCTCCAGGCTGACATTGACGATGAGCGACCCTCTCGCCCGGGGGCTGATGTGGCCGCAGCGCGTGCAGGTCACGCTCGGTTATGCGGATTCGACGAAGAGCGTGCCGGTCAACATGACGGGCGTCACCACCGTGGTGCCTGGGGTTGCCGGAATGCCGGCGCCGCTCTTCGTGCTGCCGGGCGGCGGCGGCCTTGGGTACGGCCTCTTCCGGCTCGACGACACCAGCCGGCACTACTTACTCGATCACCTCGAAGCGATCGCCGATCCCCTCACGCGCGGCGTGGCGTGGGTCACGCTCTGGGACAATCTGCTCGAATCGCACGTCAGTCCGGGCGCGTTTCTCGATCTCGCCCTGCGTGCCCTGCCGATGGAAACCGACGAGCAGAACACGCAGCGCGTGCTCGGCTACCTGACACGGGCGTTCTGGCGCTTCCTCCCTGCGGCCGAGCGTCCCGCACGGGCGGCGGCGATCGAGCCGATGCTGCGTGCGGGGCTGGATCGGGCGGACACGAGCAGCCGGAAGTCGGCGTGGTTCTCGGCGTTTCGTGATGTCGTTCTCACGCCGGACGGGCTGGCGTGGATCGAGCGCGTGTGGCGGCGTGAGGAGACGATTCCCGGGCTCACCCTCGCCGAGCCCGATGAAATCGCGATGGCGCTGGAGCTGGCCGTACGCGATGTGCCGTCGGCGCCGCGGATCCTGCAGACGCAGCTCGAGCGCACCGGAAACCCGGATCGCAAGGCGCGTCTGGCATTCGTCATGCCCGCGATGTCTTCCGATCCTGCCGTTCGAGAGGCGGCATTCGACCGTCTGCGCCTTGTCGAGAACCGGCGTCGGGAGCCGTGGGCGCTCGAAGCGATGCAGTATCTCAATCACCCGCTCCGCGAGGCCCATGCACGCCGGTTCGTCGGCCCGGGCCTCGAACTGCTCCGCGAGATCCAGCGCACGGGTGACATCTTCTTTCCAACGCGCTGGACCGAGTCGCTGCTCGCCGGCCACCGCTCGCGTGAAGTGGCTGCGACCGTTGAGGATTTCCTGGCGAAGGAGCTGCAGTATCCGCGGCGGCTGCGGTGGACGGTGTTGAGCGCGTCCGACGAGCTGTTCAGGGCCGCGCGGGACGCGAGTTCGCCAGCGCCCTGAACACGAGCAGGTGTCCCGCGAACGCGGCGAGCACCATGACCGCCGGCAGCCAGACAAATGGCGGATAGGTGACGAACACGTTGAGCTGGTCGTCGCCGAAGAAGCCGATCCGCGGCGTGGAGAGGAGCGCAATCGCCACGACGTTGATGAGCAGCGCCAACCCCATCACGTTCCATGCGGCCACCAGCATTCGCCCGGCCACCCGGCGCCGGACCAGTACCGCGACAATCAGTGCGGTCACGCCGGTCATGATGTCGAGGTTCCTGCCCGAGTAGCTCATCTGCACCGGCATGATGCCGCGCTCGTAAAGCGCGTGCATCGCCGTTTCGAGCGGAAAGCGGAAGCTCTGAACGGCCACGAGTGTCCACAGTGGCACGCCGGTCGCCAGGACGCGGCCGAACCTTCCCATCGAGAGTCGCAGTGCGAGGAGTACGATCCCGACGACCAGCAGACTGAACGGCGGCGGCGTGGCGTCCCATCTGCGCAGGATGCCGGCATCGGCGACGAACCACGTCGTTCCCATCCAGGCCGCGGCGCACACCGCCGTCGTCAACAGCACTCCACGACTCGGCTCGCCGCTCCGGCGCCATGCGGTGGCGACGCCCCACAGGAGCAGGAGGACGAGGATGACGGGGATCAGGACGAACGGCAGTACGGCCGGGTCGCCGAGAGCGTAGGGAGGCAAGGCGCGTGTTCTCGCGTGATGCGTGGGCTCGGCTGGCTATAGCTGCGACGTGCAGTTGGGGCAGCGCTTCGCCTTGAGCGAGATCGTCGAGGCGCAGAAGGTGCATTCCTTTGTCACCGGCACAGCCCCTGGCACCGGGTGCTCCAGCGTGCCCTTGATGCGGTTGACTTGCTTGACGAGCAGGAACACGACCAGCGCAACCACCAGGAAGCCGAGGATGTCGTTGATGAACTGCCCATAGGCGATCACGGGGATCGCCTTGGCCTTGGCGTCCGCCAGTGACGCCGGTGCTCCCTTCGAGACATCGAGCACGTAGAACAGGCTCGAGAAGTCGATGCGCCCAAGCAGCAGGCCGACGGGCGGCATGACGATCCCCTCGACCAGCGAGGTGACGATCTTGCCGAACGACGCGCCGACGATCACGCCGACGGCGAGATCGATGACGTTGCCGCGAGCGATGAATTCACGGAATTCCTTGAGCATGTCTACATCTCCACCTGAACGCCCAGCTCCACCACGCGCTCGGTGGGAAGGCGGAAGAACGCCGTGGCGCGGAGGGCGTTTCGCGCCATCAGCACGTAGAGCTTCTCGCGCCAGACCGCCATTCCCGGCCGGTTCGTCACGATGATGGTTTCGCGGCCCAGGAAGAACGTGAGGTCGTCGGCGTCGATCGCCACGCCCTTGGTCCTCGCGATCTCCAGCGCCTCGGGGACGTCGGGGTCCTGCATGAACCCGTACTGCACGCGCACGTTATACACCCCATGGCCGAACGATTCCACCGTGACACGGTCGTCGCCGGTCACCTGTGGCACAGGGGCCGTGCTGACGGTCAGGACCACGATGTGCCGGTGGAGCACCTTGTTGTAGCGCACGTTGTGGGCCAGGGCCGGCGGCGTCGCACGCGGCTGCGCTGTCATGAAGACCGCCGTGCCTGGCACGCGCAGAGGCGGCGCGGCCGTGACGCTTGCCATGAACTCCTCGATCGGGATCGCCCGTGCGGCCATGCGCTCGGCGACGATGCGGCGGCCGGTTTTCCAGGTGGTCATCAAGGTGAAGATGACCACGCCGATCAAGAGCGGGAGCCACCCGCCCTGGAACACCTTCAGGAGATTCGCACCAAAGAATGCGAGATCGATGACCAGGAAGATGCCGATGACGGTTGCCGCAACCGGCGTCGGCCAGTGCCATCGCTCGGTCGCCACCACGTACAGCAAAATCGCCGTAATCACCATCGTCATCGTCACGGCGATGCCGTAGGCGGCCGCGAGCGCACCGGAGGAGCGGAAGCCGACGACGATCAGGATCGTGCTGATCATCAGCGCCCAGTTGACGTGCGGCACGTAGACCTGCCCCATCTCGTCGGATGAGGTGTGCTCGATGTTGAGCCGCGGGGCGAACCCAAGCTGCACCGCCTGCCGCGTCAGTGAAAACGCCCCGGAGATGAGCGCCTGCGACGCGATGATCGCCGCGGCGGTTGCGAGCCCGACGAGCGGGAGCAGCGCCCACGACGGCGCAAGCATGAAGAACGGCTGTTGCGCCGCTTCGGCATCGAGCAGCAGGAGCGCTCCCTGTCCCAGGTAGTTCAACACGAGAGCCGGCAGCACCAAGACGTACCATGCCAGCCGGATCGGCTGCTTCCCGAAGTGCCCCATGTCCGCGTAGAGCGCCTCGCCGCCGGTCACGGCGAGGAAGACCGCGCCGAGCACCGCGAAGCCGTGGTAGCCATTGGTGCGGAAGAACAGGACCGCATGGCGCGGATCGATCGCGCCGAGGACCACCGGTGCGCGCAGGATCCACGTCACGCCGAGCGCGGCGATCACGATGAACCAGAGCACCATCACGGGCCCGAAGAACCCGCCCACGCGGTGGGTGCCGTACTGCTGGATCATGAAGATGCCGATCAGGATCACCACGGAGATCGGCACGACATACGGACCGAAGAATGGAGTGGCGACGTGGAGCCCCTCGACCGCGCTGAGGACGGTGATGGCGGGCGTAATCATGCCGTCGCCGTAGAGGAGCGCGGCGCCCACGATGCCCAGCAGAACGAGGACCCCGGTCGCCGCCGGCGCGCCGCTGGCGCCGTTCTTCTTTGGCAGCAGTGCCGTCAGCGCGAGGATGCCGCCCTCGCCCTGGTTGTCGGCGCGCATGACGACGGCGATGTATTTGATGGAGATGACGATGAGGAGGGCATAGATGATGAGCGAAAGCACGCCCAGCACGTTCTCGTGCGTCGGTGGAACAGAGTGGCTGCCGAAGAAGCACTCGCGGATGGTGTAAAGAGGACTGGTCCCGATGTCGCCGTACACGACACCGACAGCCGTCAGCGTCAGGGGCACCAGACGGGCTGCCCCGCGCCCGCTCATCTCGTTCGCACTCATGCGACCGTCATAAACCAGGCAGGATAGCACGCGAGATATAGAGCGTTCGAACCGTCAGCTCGTCGTGATGGAGTCCGGCGGCCTTGTCGAAGAGCCTCAGCATCGGCGGTAGCTCGACGTCGAACCTCCATTCATCCGCGCGGCCTCCCAGTGCGCGTACGCGCGCCGCGGTGGTGTCCCACCATGGAGCCACGCCTCTCGCAATCGGCTCAAGGACAAGCACGCGGGTGCCCTCGGCTGCCGCCGCGAAGAGTGCGGTCTCGACGCGCGCCCGTCCTTCAGCGGTCAGCTCATTGAGCAGGTATGCAGCCACGACGGCCGTGCCCTGTCGGAGCGTAGGCAGGCGAGTGGCGTCCCCCTGCTTGGCCCGGCCGTGCAATCCGAGCTGCCGGTAAGTCCATGTCGCTTCCCCGACCGTCCACGGATGCCGATCGATGCCGGTGATGGCAGGGGCGCCTCCCGCCGCGAGGGCCCATGCGGCGCCGGCGGCGCCCGTGCCGCATCCAATATCCAGAATCCGCGCCGGCGGCTCGTCGGCTGCGCCGAGCGCCTGCACCACGTGCGCCGTGGTCAGGAAGTGCAGCGGGGCATAGAACAGGGCGAAGGCCGCGCGTTTGCCGGCGCTGTCGAGCGTGGCGCCGCGGGCGACGGCGTCGCGGCGCTCGACGTACGCGGAGGAAAGCGCACGCAGGGCGCGCGTCACCTCCGGAATCCGTAGGTCCGCCAGGTGCCGCGCTTCGAGCGCGGACAACCACTCGGCGAACTGGGGGAATTGGGAGGCTGGGTTGGACGTGTGGGGGGTCACTGGCGGGGCCAGCCCTGTGTGCATGGGCACCGGCGACAGGAGTATAACAAGCGCGAAGCGTATTGATGGCAGGTTGGCTACAATGCAGATCAGGAGGAACGCTACGCATGCGAACGCACACCGCTGTTCTGGCTCTGATGTTCTCGTTCACCTTGGTCTTCTTCGCGGCTGCCTCACGCGCTGATGCGCAGACGTCCCACGCGGCGACGCCGTCGGCTCTCGATGCCGCTCTTCAGGAGCACGCCGTCTCCACCAGCGCCGATCGGGAACGCGTCCTCCGGCTTCTCCAGCGGAATGACGTCACGGCCATCGCGGGCGCGGCCGGCCTGGATGTGAAGACGGCCGCAAGCGCCGTGGCCACGATGAATGCCCAGGAGCTGAGCCGGATCGCGGCTCAGGCGCGGCAGGCCGAACAGGCGCTGGCCGGTGGCCAGACGGTCACGCTGAACGCCGTCTGGATCATCATCGGGCTGCTGGTCATCATCCTGATCGTCGTCGCCTCCTAACGTTGTCCCCGCTGCGCCGCTGCCTCTGCAGCGTGCTGCTTGCCGCCTGCGTCCTTGCGCCACCGGCGCGGGCGCAGGCGCTCGCCCTTCTCGACGTTCCGTATCTTTCGCAATCCGAAGCACTCTGTGGCGGCGCCGCCGCCGCCATGGTGCTGCGCTACTGGGGTGCCCAGGGACTGGACTCGGAGAGCTTCGCTTCCCTGGTCGATCGCAGCGCCGGCGGCATCAGCACGGCCGCACTGACCGCCGACGTGCGGCGGCGCGGCTGGAACGCGCTGGCCCTTGGCGGGAACGTCGAGCTCCTCCGCGCGCAACTCGATCGGGGCCGCCCCGTCATTGCCCTGGTCGAGGACCGGCCTGGCACCTTCCATTACATAGTCGTTGTCGGCTGGCACGAGCGCGGCGTCGTCTTCCACGACCCCGCGGCCGCGCCGTTCCGCGTGATGACGACGGCGGTGTTCGAGCGTCGGTGGGCGGCGAGCGATCGCTGGATGCTTGTCGTCACGCCTGGCAGCGTCACGTCGGACGGCGCCGCGCCCCCGAGCGCCGCCAGCGACGGGGCTACGAGTCGTGAAACCCCCTCGGCGGAACTGTTCCCCCGGGTGGACCCCGAGGGAGGACGTGAATCTGATCGTCGCCGTTCAGGTGGCGCGGCCGAGTGCGGGGCGCTTATCGCCGACGGCGTGCGCGCGGCGCAGGGCAATCAACTGGACGTTGCCGAGCGGACGCTCGCCATGGCGCTGGCGTGCCCGGGAACGGCGGCGATGCGGGAGTTGGCAGGTGTCCGGGTTCTGCAGCGCCGCTGGCCGGAGGCCTCCGATCTGGCCGCCGCGGCAGTGGAGCAGGATCCATCGGACGCGTACGCCTGGAAGCTGCTCGCCACGGCACGCTTCATCGGCGGACAGACGGACGCCGCGCTTGACGCCTGGAATCGTGGCGGTGAGCCGCGTCTTGATCTCATTCGCGTGGATGGGCTCGTGCGTACCCGGCAGCGGCCAGTCGAGCAGCTGCTGGGGCTGAAGAGGGGCGCGCTGCTGACCGCGGGGGCGCTCGCTCGCGCCCGGCGTCAGCTCGCGGAACTTCCCGCGTCGCGATCGACAAGCCTTGAGTACGCACCGCGGGCGTCAGGTCTTGCGGAGCTCAGTGCGGCCGTCGTCGAGCGGCCTCTCTTTCCGTCAGGACTCTTTACGCTCGTGACAGCCGGGGTGACGGCGGTGGCGAGTCGCGAAGTCAGCGTGTTGTTCGCTTCGCCCACCGGCGGCGGCGAACGCGTGGTGCTCGGCTGGCGCTTCTGGGAAGGACGCCCCAAGTACGCACTCGACCTGCGTGCGCCCGCACCTTGGGGCGGCGTCTGGGGGCTGGCTGCGTTCGCGGAGCGGCAGCCCTTCACGGATCCCGCGGAGCAGGTGGCACGACGCAAGTCGATGGAGCTGTCGATCTCACGGTGGGTGAGCGCGCGCGTCCGGTTGGAAGCGGCGGGCGGTATCGAGCGGCGGCGCGAGCGGGACACATTCGGAGCGCTCCGCGGGGGGGTTCGCTTCGCGTCCAGGGATGATCGCATCGACGCGGCCCTGGCCGTACAGTCGTGGTCCGGGAGTACGCGATTCGCCACGCTGCGGGCCACCGCGCGCGGGCGCACTTCGGCTGCACTCCTGGGACCGGTGCTGCAGGTTCGGGGCACGTTCGAGGGCGTATCGATCGCGACGCCGCTCGATTTGTGGGCGGCAGGCGATGTTGGCCGTGCTCGACCGTCTCTGCTGCGCGCGCATCCGGTACTCGAGAGGGGACGGCTTCGCGTCGATCGCCTCGGCAGGGCAATCATCGGGGGCACGCTCGAAGGGCAATACTGGTGGCGGGTGGGGCCACTTCGCCTGGCGAGCGCGGCGTTCGTGGACCTTGCCCGGACGTCGCGCCGCACGAAAGGCGAGGCCATTGGTGACGTCGACGCTGGAGCGGGGATCCGGCTATCAGCCCCGGGCGTGCCGGGAATGCTGAGGATTGATGTCGCGCGATCTCTGAGCGACACCGCGTCGGCGCTCTCGTTCGTGCTCGTGGTGGAGTAGACTGCCGGCCTTGCGGCTCATTCTTTCGCACCGCCGGCATGCAGGGCAGATCGTATGAAACCCGTCGATCGCGTCGGAGAGATCTGGAAGGAGCACCTGGGGGTCACCCAGGCGCTCGTCGGGATCGCACCCGACGTCGCGAGGGCCGCGGAGCTGATAGCCGGGGCGTTCGACAGAGGCGGGCGGCTGTTCCTGGCCGGCAACGGTGGGTCGGCGGCCGACGCGCAACACATCGCCGCGGAGTTGACGGGGCGCTTCCTGCGGGATCGCCGGCCTTTGCCGGCCGTGGCGCTGCACATGAATACGTCGGCCCTCACGGCCGTCGGCAACGACTTCGGGTTCGAGCAGGTGTTCGCGCGGGAGCTCTCGGCTCACGGCCGGGCCGGAGATGTGCTGGTCGCGCTCTCCACCAGCGGAGACAGCGCGAACATCCTGCGCGCGATCGACGTCGCGCGTGAACTCGGCATGCAGGTAATCGGCCTTACCGGGACGTCCGGCGGACGGATGCTCGCGGCCTGCGACCTGTGTCTTCGGGTACCGTCCGCGCACACACCCCGTATCCAGGAGATGCACATCTTGATCGGCCACACGCTGTGCGAGCTGATCGAAGAGCGGCTGTGCTGACCGGAGAACGCCACGGAGACACGGAGCCAGTCAGGCTCCGGCTTTTCAGGCGAGGCCGAGGTTCTTGTCGCGGGCGCGTTGATGCGCGGTGTAGGCGGCGATCACGTGGCAGATCCAGCCTAAGAGTCCGCCGGTGCCAATCCACATGCCCGGCGTGACGATCAGCCAGAAGATCCCCCGCAGAAAATCGCCGTTGTAGATCTGGCCCACGCCAGGAATCACCACGCTCAGGACCGCCGCGAGTCCCGGGTTGTGCCGCTCGGACGCTGGCATCAGCCTACTTGGCGACCTCGCACGCCTCGCCGCTCACCTCGGCCAGCACGATAAGTGGTCGGCGTCCCCGGCGCAGAAGTTCGTGTCCCACATTGCGTGGAATCGCCACGAAGCTGCCCGCGGCAAGCGCCGTGTTGCGGTCGTCGATCCGAAGGGTGCCCTCGCCCGCGACGACGTAGTAGGTGACTTCGGCGCTGTCATACAGCCGCCGCGGCTGATCCTGGTTGAGCTGCACGAGGGTGGCGCGCGTGTTCCCGCTGCACGAGATGAGCGTTTCCTTTCGCGGCTCATTCCGGATCAATTGACGATCGAGATACTCGACGATCGACAGCGACTGCGGTGTACCCGCGGGGCCGAGTGGTGCGGCGGCCGGTGCCGCCGGCGGCGGCGGTGGCGGCGGTGGTGCCGCCGGCGGCGGGGGCGGCGGCGCCGGGCTGAGCGTGACGTCGATGTCCGCGGTTTGACCCGCGCGCACGGTCACCTCGCGCTCGAATGTCACGACCGCCTCACCGGCGAAGCGGAGTCGATAGGTCCCGATTTGCAGGCCGGTCACACGAAGCTGGCCGCTCGAATCGGTCGTGCCGCTTCGGTCGGACGGTCCCGACAACGTGATTCGGATCGCGGGAATGGGCGCGCCCCGTTCGTCGGTCACCGTGATCGCGACGCCGGCGCGCGCCGCTTGCGTCTGCACCGGCGCGGCGCGACGCGGTGCTGGTGCCGGTGCCGGTTGCGCCGGCGTGGCAGGCGCTGGCTGCGCGGGTGCCTGGGGCCGCGCGGGCGCGGGCGGGGTCTGCACTGGCCTTGGTGCCGGCTGCACCGGCGTCTGGGCAAGTACCGGTGACGCCCCGATCAGGAAGCTCAGCAGCAACGCAGTTCGCATGATGCCAATTACAGCATGGATACGGGGACTGGGTGGTGGGTGGTAGGGCTGGACAGAAACACCTGGGCCAAGAGTCAAAGGTCGCGAAGTCTCGGGGGGTATAATTCGGTCGCCGCCATGATTGATTTCCCGAGCGCTTATCCCAACTCACGCAAGGTGTATGACGAGCGCGTCGCACGGCTGACGCCCGGTGGGCCTAAGGCAACGCTGCGGGTGCCGGCACGCGAGGTCGCCTTGGACGGTGGCAACGCGCCGGTGCGGCTCTACGACACGAGCGGCCCACAGGGCCACGACGTGCGCGAAGGGCTGCCGAGGCTGCGCGCCGGTTGGATCGAGGCGCGGCGGCGCAGCGGAACGATCGGCACCCAGCTGTACTACGCGCGCCGAAACGAAATCACGCCGGAGATGGAATTCGTGGCCGCGCGCGAGGGACTGCCGGCGGAGTTCGTTCTCGAGGAGATTGCGCGCGGCCGCGCGATCATCCCGTCGAACGTCAACCACCTCGAGCTCGAGCCGATGATCATCGGCCGCAACTTCCTCGTGAAGATCAACGCGAACATCGGCAACTCCGCCGTCCGATCGTCGATCGAGGACGAGGTGGAAAAGCTCCAGTGGGCGACGCTCTGGGGCGCCGACACGGTCATGGACCTCTCGACGGGCAAGGACATCCACACGACACGCGAGTGGATTATCCGCAACTCGCCGGTACCGATTGGCACCGTGCCGATTTACCAGGCGCTCGAAAAGGTCGGCGGCCGCCCTGAAGATCTCACGTGGGAGATCTACCGCGAGACGCTCGTCGAGCAGTGCGAGCAGGGCGTGGACTACTTCACGGTGCACGCCGGCGTGCTGCTCCGCTACGTGCCGATGACGGCAAGGCGCCTGACCGGCATCGTGTCGAGGGGCGGCTCCATCCTGGCGAAGTGGTGCCTCGCCCACCACAAGGAGAACTTCCTCTACACCCACTTCCGCGAGATCTGCGAGATCATGCGCGCCTACGACGTCTCGTTCTCGCTCGGCGACGGCCTGCGTCCGGGCTCGATTGCCGACGCCAATGACGAGGCGCAGTTTGCCGAGCTGAAGACGCAGGGCGAGCTGAACACGATTGCCTGGGAGCACGACGTCCAGGTGATGAACGAAGGCCCGGGCCACGTCCCCATGCACCTCATCAAGGAGAACATGGAGAAGCAGCTCGAGTGGTGCAAGGAGGCGCCCTTCTACACCCTGGGTCCTCTCACCACCGACGTCGCGCCGGGATACGACCACATCACCTCCGCCATCGGCGCCGCGATGATCGGCTGGTACGGCACCGCGATGCTCTGCTACGTCACGCCGAAAGAGCACCTGGGCCTGCCGAATCGTGACGACGTGAAGACCGGGGTTATTGCGTACAAGATCGCCGCCCACGCGGCCGACCTGGCCAAGGGCCACCCGCGTGCGCAGGCGTGGGACGACGCGCTGTCGAAGGCGCGGTTCGAGTTCCGGTGGCAGGATCAGTTCAACCTGGCGATGGATCCGGTGACGGCGCGTGCGTATCACGACGAAACGTTGCCGGCCGACGGCGCGAAGGTCGCGCACTTCTGTTCGATGTGCGGTCCCAAGTTCTGTTCGATGGAGCTGACGCAGCAGGTTCGAGACTACGCCGCCGCGAACAACCTCACCAGCGCCGATGCGCTCCGCGAAGGAATGAAGGAAAAGTCCGTCGAGTTCAAGAGGGCGGGCGAAATCTACGTGAAGCAGTGAGACCAGGCGCCCGCCCGCCGCGCGTCAGCGGTAAGTTCCTCGAGGTCGGCGGCCGGCGTTTCCTGGTCAAGGGGGTTGCGTACGGGACATTCGCTCCCGACGCGGCCGGCGCGCAGTTCCCGCCTCACGGGCGCGTGACGCGGGACTTCGCCATGATGGCGGCGGCCGGCATCAACACTGTCCGCACCTACACCGTTCCCTCTCTCGGCCTGCTGGACGAAGCGGCCAATCACGGTTTGAAGGTCATGGTCGGTGTGCCATGGGCACAGCATCTGGCGTTTCTCGACGACGGGAACATGGCCAGGCAGATCCGTCGCGACGCGGCCGCACGGGTCCGTGCGCTTGGCGGGCATCCCGCGGCACTGCTCTTCGCCCTCGGCAACGAGATCCCTTCCGCCATCGTCCGCTGGCACGGCCGCACGCGTATCGAGCGCTTCCTGCGGGATCTCTTCGAGGAGGCCAAGACGGCGTCTCCGTCGAGCCTGCTGGCCTACGTCAACTTTCCGCCGACGGAGTTTCTCGACACCTGGTGCTATGACGTCTGCGCCTTCAACGTCTACCTTCACCGGGAACCGGATCTGCGCGCATACCTCGCGCGCCTCCAGCACCTGGCGGGCGCGAAGCCGCTCCTCGTCGCCGAGGCGGGCGCTGACAGCATTCGCGAAAGCGCGGACGGTCAGGCGCGGCTGACGGCTTCGCACGTGCGTGCCGCCTTCGCGGAGGGCGCCTGCGGTGCGGTGGCGTTCTCGTGGACCGACGAGTGGTGGCGCGGCGGGCACGAGGTGGAGGACTGGGCCTTCGGGCTGGTCGATCGCGAGAGGCGTCCCAAGCCGGCGCTGGCCGCGGTCGAGCAGGTCTACGCAGACGTGCCGTTCAGCGCCGTGGAACGCGCGGCCTGGCCGAAGGTGTCGGTCGTGGTCTGCGCGTACGACGCCGCCGACACGATCGACGACTGCCTCGACGCGCTCGAACGGCTTCAGTACGCCGATCTCGAGCTGATCGTCGTCAACGACGGCTCGCGCGATGCCACGGGTGACCTGGCAAGACGCCACCGCCGCGTGCGCGTGATCGACGTGCCGAATGGAGGCCTGAGCGCCGCGCGCAATGTCGGCCTCGATGCCGCGGTCGGCGAGATCGTGGCGTTCACCGACGCGGATGTCCGCGTGGACCCGGACTGGCTCACCTACCTTGTTCAGCCGATGCTGCACTCCGCGGCTGCCGGCTCCGGCGGCCCGAACGTTGTTCCCGAAGACGACCCCCGGGTCGCGCAGTGCGTCGCGCGGGCGCCAGGCGGACCCACGCACGTGCTGCTCGACGACAGATTTGCCGAGCACGTGCCGGGTTGCAACATGGCATTTCGGCGAGAGGCGCTCGTCTCGATTGGCGGTTTCAACCCAATCTACGTGCGCGCCGGAGACGACGTGGACGTCTGCTGGCGGCTGCAGTCGCGTGGCTTCAAGATCGGGTTCTCGCCCTCGGCGCTCGTATGGCATCACCACCGCGCAAGCGTGAAGGGGTACTGGCGGCAGCAGGCCGGTTACGGGGAAGGTGAAGCGTGGCTCGAGGCGCACCACCCGGAAAAGTTCCTTGACGGCGCGGCCGTCTGGCGGGGGCGCATCTACAGCCCGCTGCCGTTCGTGCGCGCCTTGTCCGGCCGCCGCATCAATACCGGAGTCTGGGGCACGGCCGCATTTCCGTCCGTCTATCGCACCGATGTGCTGCCGTTCCAGTTCCTCCCGCACTCGCCGGCCTGGTTCGTGACGTCAACGGCACTGCTGGCGGCCGGCGCCCTCGTCCTCCTGACGCCGTACGTGGGCGCGGCGGTCGTGCTTGCCGCCGCCGGCATGCTGGGTTGGCTCATCACCGCTGGCCGCTGCGTGGTGTTCGCCTGTCAATCGGACATGTCCCCGCTCACGCCGATCGACCGGTGGTGGCGTCCCGCCACGCTCTCGTACCGCGTGCTCATCGGATGGCTGCACTTCATCCAGCCGCTGGCCCGGCTCTGGGGCCGTGCGCGCGGAATGTGGTCTCCGCCGGTCGTGATCGACTCAGAGAGGGTGTCGCGTCTCCCGTGGCGGGCGCCGGTCGCGTCGCGGGAGGAAGCGCTCGGCGCCACGCTGTTGCTCGCGGGCGGTTCGGCTGAAGAGCGCTTCTGGAGCGAGCGGTGGCTTGCCCACGACGCCGTCCTCACCGAGATTGTCGGATGGCTTCGCGCATCGCGCCCGGCGCGGCCCGTTGAAGTAGACGATGGGTGGCGCGCCGATCGCGATCTCAGCGTCGAAGTCGGACGCTGGGGCTGGCTCGATGTGCGCGCCCTGGTTGAAGAGCACCAGGACGGGTGCTGCCTTCTTCGGATTGGCACGCGGCTGCGTCCGAGTCTGATCGGCGCGGCGACGGCGCTGGCGCTCGGACTCATCCTGGTCGCGTCCACGAGTGCCGCGATCGCGCTGCGGTGGCCGTCCGTCAGCGCGGCGTGCGTCACGGTCGCGGCCGGAGTTCTTCTCAGGGCCGCGTGGGAAACCACAAGGGCCGTGGCGGTGCTTCGCCGGGCGGTGGCCGGGGTGGCCGGCACGCTGAGCGTGCGGCGCCTGCCGGCCGACCGCACTGCAGGCGCGTACGGCACGTTCCGCATGCGGCCGGCGACACGTTCGCAGTACCTGCAGGCGCTTGTCGCCTGCGCGCTGGTGGCGAGCGCGTTGGCGAGCGGATCGTCGATTGCCCGCGATGTGGTGGCCCGCGTGGCGCACGCGAGGAACGCGCCTCCCCCCGTGGCACCGGAGTTGTTCACGCCGGCCCCGGCGCCGCCGGATCCGGTGGCCGCGCCGCCCGCCCCGACCCGGCCCGGCGTGTCTCCCCGCGGGAGGGTGGCGGCGAACGGAGACGCCCATGAATGACGGCGTCGTGTCGCTGGCGCGCTGGACGCTGTCCTTCGTGCACCCGTACCGGCGGCGGGTGGCGTTCATCTTCGTGCTCTCGATCGTGGAGATTGCGCTGGTCTCTCTCGCGCCGTGGCCGTTGAAGGTGGTGGTGGACAACGTGCTGGGCGGGCAGCCGCTGCCGCCGAGCATCGCGGCTCCGATCGAGCCGCTCACCGGGTCGAGTCCAGTGGCTTTGCTCTTCCTGATCGTCGCCGCGGGGCTCTTTCTGCAGCTCACGAACGAGCTGGTGAGGATGGTCCAGACGCAGGTGCAGGTGGACACCGGCCAGCGGATGGTCTACTCGCTGCGAGCGACGCTGCTCTCGCACATGCAGGCGCTGGCGCTGCGGCATCACGTCTCCTCCAGCACCGCCGACTCGGCCTACCGGCTGGAGACCGACGCCTACTGCGTTCACGATCTGGTCATGGACGGCCTGTTCCCGCTCGTCACCGCCGTGCTCACGCTGGGGGTGATGTTCGCCGTCCTGCTCCGCCTGGATGCGACGCTCGCGCTGCTGTCGCTCGTCGTGATTCCCTTCCTCTACGCCGCGCTCGGGTACTACTCGCGGCGCATGGTGGACCGCGCGGAAGGCGTGAAGGAGCTGGAGTCGAAGCTGCTCGATCGCGTCTTCGAGATCCTCGGTTCGATCAAGGTGGTGAAGAGCTTCGCTCG
The DNA here is from genome assembly GCA_021731165.1 of Acidobacteriota bacterium. GTDB lineage: Bacteria > Acidobacteriota > Vicinamibacteria > Vicinamibacterales > UBA2999 > JAKFXY01. The sequence continues at coordinate 21,016 of JAKFXY010000007.1, forward strand.
CGAGCGGCACGAGCTCGATCGTTTCTCGAGAGCCGGTGACGACACGATGCGGGCCCGGCTCAGACTGACCTGGCAGGAGTCGGTATTTTCGGTCGTCGTCACCGCGATCACGCTGGGCGGTACGGCGCTGGTGCTCGCGGTGGGCGGCGTCCACGTGCTGCGCGGAGAGTTGTCCGTCGGCTCGCTGCTCGTCGTGATCGCGTATCTGGCGGCCGTCTACAACCCGCTGTCGTCAATCGCTCACACGACGGGGTCTCTTCAGAACGCCCTGGCGAGCGCGCGGCGCGTGCGGGCCGTACTGGGATTGCCACGGGAGGGGCTCGATCGGGCGGACGCCGTGGATGCTGTGGCCCTCGCCGGTGACGTGCGGTTCGAGGACGTCGGCTTCGCGTACGACGAAGGGCGGCCGATTCTCGACGGCATCTCCTTCTCCGCGCGGCCGGGAGAAATGGTGGCGCTGGTGGGACTGACCGGCGCCGGAAAGACGACGGTTGCGAGCCTGATTCCGCGATTCTACGAGCCGACGCGCGGGCGTATCACGATCGACGGCGTGGATGTCGCCCGGTACCGAATCGGGTCGCTCCGTGAGCAGGTGGCGCTGGTGCTGCAGGAGCCGACGCTTTTTGGCGGAACCATCGCCGACAACATTCGCTACGGCAGGCTGGATGCCACGGAGGCTGAGGTCGAGCACGCCGCGCGCGCCGCTCACGCCCATGATTTCATCGCGCGGCTGCCAAAGGGATATCAGACGACCGTCGCCGAGGCGGGTGGGAGCCTGTCGGGCGGTGAACGCCAGCGTCTCAGCATCGCGCGCGCGGTGCTGAAGAACGCGCCGATCCTGATCCTCGACGAGCCGACTTCGTCGCTCGATGCCCTCTCCGAGGAAGCGGTATTCGAGGCGCTACGGCGGCTGCGCGTGGGACGGACCACGATTGTCATCGCGCACCGGCTCTCCACGATCCGTGATGCCGACCGTATCCTCGTCTTGCACGACGGCCGCATCCTGGCCCAGGGAACGCACGGCGAGCTGCTGGCGGAGAACGAGCTGTACCGTCGCATGTGCGCGCGTCTTTCAGTGGGCAGGTCACTGGACGAGCCGGAGACCGTGGACGAGTTGATCCGGGCGATCGGATGAAGATCCTGTTCGCCGGCATCATCGCCCGCTATCCGTTTGGCGGCGTGACTTGGTGTTCGCTCATGTATCTCGTCGGGCTGCGCGCGCTCGGTCACGACGTCTTCTACATCGAGGACACCGGTGAGTGCATCTTCGATCCCGAGCAGAACAGCCGCTCGGAGGATCCGTCGTACGGCACCCGCTACATCCATCAGGCGCTCGAGCCGTTCGGCCTCGGAGATCGCTGGAGCTTCGTGAACTACGACGGCACGTACCACGGGGCCTCCCGGGAGCGCGTGCGGGCCTTCTGCGCCGACGCCGATCTCTTCGTCAACCTGTCCGGAGGATCCTGGTTCTGGCGCGACGAGTACGCGCGGATCCCGCGCAAGGTATTCGTTGATTCCGATCCGGTGTTCACGCAGCTCGCCATCGCCAAGGGCGAGGGGTGGTACGTGGACTTCTTTCGCCGCTTCGACCACCTCTTCACCTTTGGCGCGAACATCGGCACGCCCGTGTCGCCCGTGCCGGTCGGCGGTCTCACCTGGCACAAGACCTGGCAGCCGGTGGTCACCGACCTCTGGCGTGCCCCGACGTCCGCGTCTGGGGCACCCTTTACCACGGTGATGACGTGGAGGATCGAGAGCTTCGCCGACGTGGACGGCAACAAGGACCGCGAGTTCGCGCGTATTCTGGACCTGCCCTCGCGGGCGCCGCAGCGGTTCGAGTTGGCGGTGAACGGACCGCGCGAGCTGCTACGCGAGCACGGATGGACGACGGTTGACGCGATGGGCGTGTCGCGAACGCCGTGGGACTACCGCGATTTCATCCACCGGTCGAAGGCGGAGTTCGCCGTGGCGAAGCATGCATACGTGGCGAACTCGTCGGGCTGGTTCAGTGACCGCACCGAGTGTTATCTCGCGGCCGGACGCCCGGCGCTCGTGCAGGACACCGGCTGGAGCGCCCATCTACCCGCCGGCGCCGGGCTGCTGGCGTTTTCAACCGTCGAGGAAGCGCTCGAGGGCCTCCGGCAGATCGACGGGGACTACGAGCTCCACGCACGCCTCGCGCGCGAGATCGCGTGCGAGCACTTCGACGCGTCGCGGGTGCTCCCGCGCCTGCTCGATATCGCCGCTCCATGAGAACTCCTTCCAGGGCCCCGGCCCTGACTTCGGCCTCGCCTCGTGTCCCGAGCCCACTCCGCATCGCGCAGGTTGGCCCGGTCGCCACGTCGATTCCTCCGCGCGGTTCCAGCTCTGTCGAGCTGCTGACGTCGCTGCTCACCGAAGGGCTCGTCTCGCGTGGGCACGAGGTGACGCTCTTCGCCACCGGTACCTCCAGGACGTCGGCTGCGCTGCACGCCACCTTCGCGAGGGGCTACGCCGAGGACGCGGAGCTATGGCCCTGGGATCTCTGCGAGATGCTGAACCTGGCCGCGGCGGTCGAGCGGGCCGCGGAGTTCGACGTGATTCACTACCAGGCCATGTATTACCCGATGTCGATTGCCTTCACGAGGCTCTCGCCGACGCCGCTGGTGCAGACGCTGCACCACGCGCCTGGCCGGAGCGAGGTGGAGCTGTGGTCGCGCTACCCGGAGGCGCCCTTCGTGGCAATCTCACGAGAGCAGGCCACCCAGCTCTCAGGGCTCAACATCGTCGGTACGGTGCATCACGGCATCGACATCGGAGCCTTCGCGTTCCGGCGCGAGCCAGACGACTACCTGATGTTCCTCGGGCGATTCACCGAGGGCAAGGGGGTGCTCGACGCGATCGAAATTGCCGGGCGCGCCGGCATGCGCCTGATCCTGGCGGCTCCAGAAAATGAGTACTACCGAGCGGTCGTGGCGCCTTGCGTGGACGGAAGCCGCGTCGTCTACGTCGGCGAGGTTGACGCCACGGCGAAGGTGGCGCTCCTCGGTGGGGCCCGCGCGCTCATCTATCCGGTGAGGTCCGCCGAACCGTTCGGGCTTGTACTGGCCGAGGCGATGGCCTGCGGCACCCCCGTCGCGGCGTTCAACCGCGGCGCCGTTGGCGAGCTGGTGGACGAGGGGATCACCGGCATGGTGTTCGAGTCGCTGGATGCGCTGGTGGCAGGGTTGCCGAAGGTCCTGGCGCTGGATCGGTCCCTGGTTCGGACGCGCGCGGCCGAGCGGTTCACGATCGATCGCATGGTGGATGCGTACGTGGACGTGTACAGGACGTTGTTGCAATGACGGGCCACTCGCTGCTCGCCGTGTTCGCGCACCCCGATGACGAGTCCATCGCGTGCGGGGGCTTGCTGGCGCGCTGTTCGGACATGGGCGTGCGGGTTTCGCTCATCTGCGTCACGCGAGGCGAAGGCGCATCGCAGCAGCAGACGCTTGGCGTCGAGCGGCTGAAAGCGGAACGGACCCGCGAACTGGAGGAGGCTTCGCGGGTCCTCGGCATATCGGAGCTCGTGTTCCTCGACTACGAGGACGGGTGCCTGCCCTGGGTGAACGCCGAGGCGTTCGTGGCGCGGCTGCGCGAGGAAATGCGCCGCATCCGGCCCGAGATCGTCGTGACGTTTGGCGACGATGGCCTGTATTGGCATCCCGACCACATTGCCGTGTACGAACGGACGACCGCCGCCGTCGTATCGCTCGGGGGAGAGGCGCCCGCGCTCTACCATGTGACGCTGCCGCACGGGATGATACGCAGAGTTGTCGATGAGCTGGATTCGGCGGCCGGTTCAGAGAACGGAACCCGCCCCGTGCCTGAGGTGTTGGGCATCGCCGACCCTGATGCATTCGGTGCCGACGCCAGGCCGCCAACGCTGCGCATCGACGTCGGTCCGTGGGCGGTACGCAAGCTGGCCGCGCTCCGGTGTCATCACACGCAGGTCGATGGAAGCGTGCTTACGCGAATCTCGGACGAGGCGGCTCCACGCCTGCTGGGGATGGAGACGTTCCACCGAGCGCCGATAGGCGCATCGGGCGACGTCTTCCTCGAACAGATGGCGATTGTATGAGGCTGAAGACACTCGACATTCTGCGTTGTCCCTTCTGCGGCGGCCGTTTGTCGCTTGTCGAGGAGAGCCCGGTCGTTCGAGCCGGCGACGCTGGCGAGGGAGACGCCGTGGAGTTCGGCGTTCTCGGTTGCCAGTGTTGCGCCTTTCCGATCGTCGGAGGCATTCCAGTGCTGATTGCCGACGATGCCACGCGCACGGCGATGCACCAGCTCGACGCCGGTCGCGGTGACGAGGCGCTGACGGCGCTGCTCGGCCTTGACGGGGAGCGGGCGGCGGCCTTTCGAGAGCTGGCCGGACGTGGCGATAGCACCTACAGGGAAGCCATTGCCGTGCTCAGCCCGGATGCCGAGGGTGCCTACTTCGTCTACCGGCTTTCGGACCCGACGTTCCTGCTGGCGCGGGCCCTCGTGCGCGCGCTCGGCTCGCATCCGCGGCTCGGCCGTCGCACGCTCGATCTATGCGGAGGATCGGGCCACCTCACTCGCGTGCTCTCCGCGTTCAGCCTTCCCGGGGAGTCGGTGCTCGCCGATGTCTTCTTCTGGAAGCTCTGGCTCGCCAAGTGCTTTATGGCGCCGGACTGCGAGCCGGTCTGCTGTGACGCGAACAGCCCGCTGCCGTTCGCGCGCGGGTCATTCTCCATGGCGGTCCTGTCGGACGCCTTTCCTTACATCTGGCACAAGCGCCTGCTGGCCGACGAGATGATGCGCGCCGTAGGACCCGACGGGGTGGTTGTCATGAACCACCTTCACAACGCGCTCGGCGAGAACGTCTCGGCAGGGATGCCCCTGACACCCGAGGCGTACCGGGATCTGTTTTCTCCGCTTGCGCCACGGCTGTTCAAGGACAGCGAGCTCTTGGACCAAGTGGTCGGTCACGGGATGCTCGACCTCCGCAACCAGATCTCACCAGACACAGTCGGGTCCGAGCCGTCCATGACGCTCGTGGCCAGTCGCGGCGACGATCTGTTTCGCGCATACGAGCTGAAAGCGCTGCCGCCGCTTCCACCAGGGTCGCTCATCCTGAATCCGCTCTACCGGGTCGAGGTGCGCGAGGGACGGTCGGTGCTGACGCTGACCTTCCCAACGCTCGAATACGAGGAGGAGTTCGGCGCGTGCAAGCGCTACCTGCCGGCGACGGTGACCGTGGCCGCGGACCTCGGCAGGCCTTTCAATGCGGCGACGCTGGGGGCCGAGTTGGGGAATCTGCTGGCGCGCTCGGTCGTCATCGACGCGCCGCCTCGCTACTGACAGCGACGCTGTCTCTCGTAGGGCACGGGTGACTCTTGACCTACGCGTTTCTGTTCAGTCTCGGTCGTCGAAGCTGTCGAGCAGGATGGCGGTCAACGCGTGCATCGGCACGAGCGACGGATAGTGCGGCGTGAGCCCCTGACTGAAGCCGTGCCCGCGTAGCTGCTCCAGCAGGTCAGGTCTGCTGGCGACAATGTGTACCGGGACTTCCCACGACGCGCCCTGACCAGTGATCAGCGCCGGCGGCTGGTGGTCGCCGATCAGGATCACCACGAAATCGCGATCGGCGCGCAGCCGGAGGTAGCCGCCGATTGAGTCGAAGGCATAGGCGAGCGACTTCACGTAGGCCGGCCCGAGGTTTTCCCAGTCCGGCTGATCGCTCCACGCTTCGTCCAGCGCTACCGCGTCGTACGGGTCCGGCGTGAGCATCCTCGGCCAGTCAGGTTGGTACGGTGGCGTCGGCACGAACGGCGCGTGCGTACTGATGGTGGGGAAGAAGACGAACAGCGGCTTTCTCGCGCTTGGCGCCACCACGAGTTCGTCCATGCGGGCAATCGTGAACTGGTCGGTCAGATCCCACCATCCAAAGGTCGGCCCGCGGTAGCCGAGGCGCTTCGTGCCGTAGATGTCGTCGAAGCCGTAAAAGGCCCCCTCGGGCCAGGCTTGCTGGAGGCCGGGCATGATCGCGACGGTGCGATAGCCGCGGCGCGCGAATGTGGTCACCATCGTATTGCGCCCCGGCTGTGCCATCAGGCGCACGTTGGTGTTTTCGTCGCGCACCTCGGTTCCCGAAAGCAGGTTCACGTGCGCGAGCCACGACCCGCCTCCGAAGGTGGGCGACCCGACAAAGCCCGACACCACCTCGCGGCCGGTGTCGCGGAGAGATGCCTGAAACCGCTCCCGGCTCGCCGCCAATCCCTCGGCGAAGGGCTGATGGTCCCAGCTCACGGCGCCGTACGACTCGAGGAAGACCACGAAGACATCCGCGCCGTGGATTCGTGCCAGGTTTGACTCGATCGCCGGCTGCGGGCCGATCGGCTCGATCCCGATGCCCGTTGCCTCCTGCACGAAGATCGTTGCCATGCGGCCGAACGCAGCCGTCACCGGAGCCGCGAACTTCGGCAGCTGGTCGATGGGGTCCTCACCGTGCTGCACGGGAAAAAGGATGAGTGTGGCGCAGGCGAGGAGGCCCATGGCTCGCCGTGTACGCGGATCGCCGGCCGCCGCGCCGACGCGGCCGAGCGCCCAGCGCAGGGGGAGATACAGGAGGATCGGCACGACGAAGACCGTGGCGACGGATGCGCTCACCAAACCAGGCCTGGCCACGGCCGCAAGCATCGCCCCGACGTTGGGCAACAGGCGCAGGTCCCAGTAGAGGTTGATCTGACGGCCGAAGAGCCCCATGGAGGTCACGTCAACGTAGCGTCCGATGGCCAGGACGACCCAGCCTGCCGCCAGCCACCGGAGGGTGGCTCGTGAAGGCGCGCCCAGGCATCGATGGGCAAGGACGAGAGCGAGCACGAAAAGCGCGGCTTCCATCGAGAGAGTCCGGGTGACACGGACTGCCGGTGTCGGCCAAAGGTTCTGGAAGGTGAGCGATGCGTTCAGCAACACGAGCGCCGAGGCAAGCGTCATGGCGGGCGCCAGAGGGCGCATGGTCCAACGCCGCACGCTATCCCAGATTGCCATCGTCGCGGTCTCGTCCCCGTTCAAGTGTAGCTGGACGCGTTCAGATCCTCGCGCGCGCGCCACAACCGTCCCACGTCGGTCGCGAATGACCAGCCGAGCGTCGCGAGTGTCACGGCGGCAGTCAGCGTGCTGAGCGGAGCGGGCAATGTGGGGGACACCGCCAGGGCCAGTCCTACCATCTGGACGACGGCAACGGTCCTGGCGCGCAGTGTTGGGCTGAGCGGTCCGCGCATCCACGGGAGGACCCAGCCGGCGCCGACGAACAGGTACCGCATCAGTCCGCAGAGCAGGACCCACGCGCCCGCCTTCCCGTACTGCCACGTGAGCGCCGACAGCACCAGTACGAGCAGCGCATCGATTTCCATGTCGAATCGTGCGCCGAACTCACTCAGCGTCTGGTGGCGCCTGGCCAGCCAGCCGTCCATGCCGTCGAGGACCGCGCAGATGGTGCTGGCCACCGCCGCGGATGCCGCGGCGGCCGTGGTGGCCGGTTCACCGATGAGACCAGCCATCAGCGCGACCAACATCGCTCGGACGATCGTGACGTGGTTGGCGGCTCCCAGCCTGGGATATGGATGGCGGCCACGGATGAAGGCGATGGCGAGAGCCATCATCGCCATGAAGCCGAGCGCGGCTTTCGGCATGTAGTAGTCGCCGAGCTGGAGCGAGGCGCGGGCGATGGTCGCGAGTGCCAACAGGGCGGGCAGCCCGATGGCGCCCGCGACGAGGGCCCTCGCGCGGAGTGGAGGGGCGGACATCGAACGCCGGCATTGTAACTGGCCTCGTACCACCAGAGAATTGAGCGTTGATTCAAGAACAGGCACGAGCGTTCTGGATTGCGGAGCCAGGACGCGGAGAGATTCGTGCGGAAGCACCGTCGTTCGCCGGAGACCACGAGGTGGAGGTGCGTGCGCTCTTCAGCGGCATCAGCCGCGGCACCGAGGCACTCGTGTTCAACGGCCGCGTGCCTGTCAGCGAGTACGCCCGCATGCGGGCGCCCTTCCAAACCGGCGACTTCCCGGCGCCGGTCAAGTACGGTTACGCCAGCGTGGGCCGGGTGGAACGCGGGCCAGGCGACCTGGAGGGGCGCGTCGTCTTCGCGCTCCATCCTCACCAGACCCGTTATGTCGTTCCAGCCAGTGCCGTGCACCTGGTACCCGATGCGGTGCCGCCCGCCCGCGCGGTGCTTGCGGCCAACCTTGAAACGGCGATCAACGGCGTGTGGGACGCAGATCTCCATGCCGGCGATCGGGTCACCGTGATTGGCGCGGGGACCGTCGGGTCGCTGGTGGCGTGGCTGGCCGCGAGGATACCGGGGTGCCAGGTCGAGCTGGTGGACATCAACCCTCGGCGCGTGGCGATTGCCCGTGCGTTGGGTGTGTCGTTCGCGGACGCGGAGACAGCCTCGATGGACGCTGATGTCGTCATTCACGCGAGCGGGTCGGAAGCCGGCCTCGAGCTGGCGCTGGCAGTGGCCGGCTTCGAGGGAACGATCGTGGAGATGAGCTGGTTCGGCGACCGTCGCGTGTCGCTGCCATTGGGCCAGGCGTTTCACGCCAGGCGGCTGACGATCAAGTCCTCGCAGGTGGGGCACGTGGCGCGTCGGCGTCGGAGTCGATGGGATACGCGCCGCAGGATGGCCCTGGCACTGACCCTGCTCGCGGATGAGCGGTTGGAGGTACTGATCACCGGCGAGAGCGATTTCGAGGCGATGCCGGAGGTCATGGCGCGGCTGGCCGCGACTCCAGGTGACACGTTGTGCCACCGCATCCGATATTCCTGAAGAGGCGAGAGGAGCGCAGGTGATGTACAGCGTGTCGGTGCGCGATCACTTCATGATTGCCCACAGTTTCAAAGGCGACGTCTTTGGCCCCGCCCGCCGCCTGCACGGTGCGACCTACGTCGTGGACGTCGAATTCAGGCGTCCCGATCTCGACGCCGACGGGATCGTCGTTGACATCGGCCGAGCCGGCGAAACCGTGCGTCGTGTGCTTGCCGATCTGAACTTTCGCAACCTGGACGACTCGCCGGAGTTTGCGGGGCGCAACACCACAACCGAGTTCCTCGCGAAGGTGATCTTCGACGCGATCGTGGCGGCGATTCAACACGGCGATGTCGGTGCTGGGGCCGGCGCCGTGGAGAGCCTGCGGATCACGCTGCACGAGTCGCACGTGGCTTCGGCATCCTTCGAGGGGCGGGTGGCTGGGACGGCCGACTAGCCGGATGCCGGCGCTGGTATTTCTCGTTCCCGGGCGGCTCGAGACCCCCACCGGCGGCTACATCTACGACCGGCGCATGGCCGAGGGGCTGCGGCGGCTTGGCTGGGTGGTCGATGTCCGGCAGCTCGACGACACCTTTCCATATCCGACGCCATACGCCCTCGAGCACGCCGCGCGCGTGCTGGCGGAGATTCGCGCAGGTGCCACGGTGATGGTGGATGGCCTCGCCTTCGGCGCCATGGCCGACCTGGTGGAGCGGGAGGCCTCGCGCCTCCGGTTCGTGGCGCTCGTGCACCTTCCGCTCGCGGCGGACATCGGGCTCGATCGCGATACCGCCGCCCGGTTCGAGGCCGACGAGCGGCGCGCACTTGGTGCGGCTTCCCTCCTGATCGTGACCGGCACCGCCACATTGCCCCTGCTCGACGCGCACGGTCTCAAGCACGAGCGGACGGTGGTCGTCGAGCCAGGGACCGACATTGCGCCGCTGGCCGGCGGGTCAGCCGGGGATGGTCTCGACCGCGACCGTCTTCAGCGTGCTCCACTCCGCCTCGTGTGCGTGGCCACGCTCAACCCCGGCAAGGGACACGAGATTCTCTTCAGGGCGCTGGCCGCGCTTCCACATCGCCACTGGCGACTCACCTGCGCCGGGAGTACAACGCGACATCCAGCCACCACTGAACGCCTGCGCGAGCTGCTGCGCGCCGAGCGACTCGAGAGCCTGGTCACGCTTGTCGGCGAGCTCGACGCGACCGGGCTGGCCGAGTTGTACGACGAGTCTGATGTCTTCGTGCTCGCGACACTGCAGGAAACCTACGGCATGGCCGTGGCTGAAGCGCTCGCGCGCGGGCTCCCGGTTGTGGGCACGACCACAGGCGCGTTGCCCGAACTCGTCGGTGATGTCGCCGGCCTGCTCGTTCCCCCCGGCAACGTGGACGCCCTGCGCAAGGCGCTTGGCACCGTGCTCGATGATGCCGAACTGCGTGCGCGGCTGACTGCGGGGGCGCGCAAGGTGCGCGAGCGGCTGCCCACCTGGGAACAGGCGGCGGTCGGGATGGCCCGCGCACTCGCGTTGGTGACACACGATGAATGAGTCGCTCTCCACCTGGCTGGCCCTGAGGGAGCCGGCTGACTTCGCCGCGCGCTCGTTGACTCTTACGCGTGCGATTGCGAAGGCCGTCGCCGCCAGGGATCCGGTACACGTGCTCGATCTCGGCACTGGAAGGGGTTCAAACGTACGGTACCTCTCGCCGCATCTTCCGCCACGACAGCGATGGCTGGTCGTCGATCGCGATCCAGCGCTCCTCGCGCACGCGTCTGCGCTGATGGCTGGACGCGGCGATTGTCGTATTGAAGCCAGGCAGATGGATCTCGGATCCCTGGACGACCGCGGGCTCTTCTCCGGTCGCCACCTCGTCACCGCCTCGGCGCTGCTCGACCTCGTCTCCGAGTCATGGTTGTCCACACTCGCCGGGCGTTGCCGAGAGGTTGGCGCCGCGGTGCTCTTTCCGCTCAACTACAACGGCCGGTCACGATGCTCACCAGAGGAGCCCGAGGACGCGATGGTGCTGGATCTCATGAACCGCCATCAGCACACCGACAAGGGGCTTGGCGGCCCCGCCGCCGGACCGGATGCCGCGGCGCATGCGATGACGATTTTCGCGGATGCCGGCTATGACGTGCGAAGCGAACGCACGGACTGGATGTTGGAACCACGCGAGCGGGAGTTCCAGCGACGGCTCATCGAAGGGTGGGCGGAGGCGGCCATGGCAATCGATTCGGGAAGTGCGGCCCGTGTCACAGATTGGTTGGGGAGGCGGCTCGCGCATGTCGCCGCGGGATGCTCGCACATCGTCGTCGGCCACGACGACGTCGCCGCCTGGGCGCCTCGCTAGCCGCCCCGCTTCCGCATCTCGCCGAACGGCGTCTGGAGCGTGCCATCGTCGTTGATGTCGATGGCGATGTCGTCCGCATCGCCGGGCATGTGCAGGTAGATCTTGCCGCCGCCCATC
>JAKFXY010000013.1 GCA_021731165.1 Acidobacteriota bacterium
CACGTTCGACTTAGCAGGCCGCCTACGCGCCCTTTACGCCCAGTAATTCCGAACAACGCTTGCCCCCTCTGTATTACCGCGGCTGCTGGCACAGAGTTAGCCGGGGCTTCCTCACCCGGTACCGTCATACTCAGACGTATTAGGTCTAAGCTATTCGTCCCGGGCAACAGAAGTTTACGATCCGAAGACCTTCATCCTCCACGCGGCGTTGCGTCGTCAGGCTTGCGCCCATTGCGAACAATTCCCCACTGCTGCCTCCCGTAGGAGTCTGGGCCGTGTCTCAGTCCCAGTGTGGCCGTCCGCCCTCTCAGGCCGGCTACCGATCGTCGCCTTGGTGGGCCGTTACCTCACCAACTAGCTAATCGGACGCGGGCCCCTCTTCAAACGCCAGGTCTTACGATCCCCGGCTTTGATCTCCGCCTGTTCAAAGGCAGGATGTCATGCGGTATTAGCGTCCCTTTCGGGACGTTATCCCCCATTCGAAGGTAGGTCACCCACGTGTTACTCACCCGTTCGCCACTCACTTACCCCTTGCGAGGCAAGTGCGTTCGACTTGCATGTGTTAGGCACGCCGCCAGCGTTGATTCTGAGCCAGGATCAAACTCTCATGTTAAATTTGCTGCTTCTCCTCGACTTGCCGACTCACGCCGGTTCGCTCAGAGTTACAACTGTTTAACGCGAGAACTGATGACTTAGCTCTTGCGTTGTTCCGTACTTGTGCTTGGATGGTTCACCAACATCCGCGCCTTTCAGCGCATCCGCTGATGCCACCCGCTGACACTCGACGGGCTTTAGTGCTTGCACGCACTATCTAGTTTTCAAAGAACCGAAACACCCGGTGCCGCCCCACTGGCTTCACCGCGCGCCCCCATCAAACAGGCCGTTTTAATCAGCGCTAGGGGAACCTTGCAAGGTTACTAGCGCCCTTCTGCCTTGTCAATCCCTAATTCGCCAATCGACGATGGGTTCGTCGCCAGGAAGGAGGTGTCGAGGGCCACAGAACCCTCTTCTAACCACCCATACTCAGCCGCTGGAAGCCATGCTCCCACGGCAGGGGCGCATCAGGACCGTTCAGTGATCCTATGGATCGCGATGGAACCTGTCAATCCCCGTCCCCTTCTCGCCCGTTCAGCGCTGGTCGCAGTCCAGATACTCACTCTCACACAAGCTTCACTAGGCACTGCTGCCGCTGGCCTTTCCTCAATACAAACAACCGCCCTTCGATGGCATGACTCGCACGCAATCGTGTGTGCAAGTCAGAAAGGCGGCGATTATTGACGTAGATACCACCGGATTGCACAAGACGCCGCGCCTCACCCTTCGAGGTCGCCAGCTGCACCCGCGTGAGCAAGTCCACGACCGCTACACCCTCACCAGAAAACTCACTCGCAACGATGTCCGTCGAGGGCACATCGTCGAACACCGCGAGCACTTCCTCGACGGCAAGCGTCGCAATCTCCTCCCCGAACAGCAGCGACGATGCGCGGGCGGCTCGATCCGCTTGCTCCCCACCGTGTACTAGCACGGTCACCTCCCGGGCGAGCACACGTTGCGCCTCACGCTTCTCCGGGGACTCCTTGACCGCCTCTTCCAGAGCATCAATCGTCGGGCGGTCGAGGAACGTGAAGTACCTAAGGAAATGTCCTACCTCGCGATCATCGGTGTTGAACCAGAACTGATAGAACCTGAACGGTGACGTACGTGTCGCGTCGAGCCAGACCGCGCCGAGTTCGGTCTTCCCGAATTTCGCGCCAGACGCGGTAGTAATCAGGGGCAGGACGAGACCATGGGCCCTCCCCCCACGGAAACGTCTGATCAGGTCCATCCCCGCAGTGATGTTTCCCCACTGATCGCTGCCTCCCATCTGGAGCGTGCAGTTGAAGCGGTCGTGCAGCACCAGGTAGTCATATGCCTGCAGAAGCAGATAGCTGAACTCGGTGTAGGAGATGCCGTCCGAGCTCTCGATTCGCCGCTTCACCGATTCCTTGGCGAGCATCCCGTTGACAGTGAAGTACTTCCCTACGTCGCGCATGAACTCAACAGCGCTCAGCTTTGTGAGCCAATCGGCGTTATTCAACAATCGCGCAGGGTTGGCTGAGGTATCGAAATCAAGAAAGCGTTCGAGCTGCAAGCGCAATCCCTGCACGTTTGCCTCGACCTGCTCGACGGTCATCAGCGTCCGCTCTGCACTCTTGCCACTGGGGTCGCCTATCAGCCCTGTTCCGCCGCCAACAATCGCAATAGGCGCATGGCCAAACCGTTGGAGCCGAGCCAGCGCCATGAGCGGGAGCAGCGAACCTACGTGCAGACTCGATGCTGTGGGATCAAAACCGACATAAGCGGTCAGTGAGCTGCGCGCCAGCACTTCGCGCAGGCCTTCGGTGGCGTCGTACACCATCCCGCGCCACTCGAATTCGCCATAGAGGTCCATCCGCCGCTACTATACAACCCTCAGGTGGCCTGCCTTTCCCACGCGTCGCGGGCCGCTCCGTTCTCGCGGCCCGTTGATCGCGCTTGGAGGCCATGTGTGACTGGTACTCAATCAGTCCGGACGGTCCACTAGATGGCCCTCTCGCGCCGCGCGGCCATTAAGGGTGCGCTCGTCACCACCATCGGCGCAATCACCGGCGCCGGTTTGTACGGTGTCGGCTACGAGCGCCACCACGTTGGTCTCACTGAATCGACGTTGCCTGTCTCAGGCCTGGCGGAAGCGCTGGAGGGCCTGCGCATCGCCCTCATCACCGACATCCACCACAGTCAGACGGTGTCTGCCGACGATGTGCACCGCGCGGTGCAGTTGGTCATGACGCAACACCCGGATCTCATCGTGCTTGGAGGGGACTACGTCACATGGGGCGACAGGAGCTACGTGGAGCCCGCTGCAGAGCTCCTTGCGCCGCTGACCGCGCCGCACGGCGTATTCGCGATTCTCGGGAACCATGATGACGACCGCGACATGCCGGCGGCCCTGACCAAACATCACATTGCCGTATTGCGCGACGCACGCACCAGACTAATGATTCGGAGCGAAGGCTTGGAGCTGGCCGGTATTCGGTTCTGGACTCGAAGGATGGAAGATATCGCGCGCGTGCTGCGATCCGCCAAGGGCACCGCGATCCTATTGGCGCACGATCCGCGACGTCTTACCGAAGCGGCAGCCTTGAATGTACCGGCCGTCTTGTCCGGCCACACTCACGGTGGACAGGTCGTCATCCCCGGAGTGGGCGCCATGGCGCGCCGTAACTTCCCGGTCCTAGCCGGACTCGCCTCGCGCGGCGACACTTCGCTGTTCGTGAGCCGAGGAGTAGGGACCGTATATGTACCCGTACGGATCAACTGCCCGCCAGAGGTGGCGATTCTCACCTTGCGGCGGAAGTCCGAGCCCTAAGGAAGCGTCGCCCTTCAATCCGCCATTCACCGTCGAGCAACAACCCGACCGCCGTTGGATACGCGAGGTGTTCCTCCTGCAGGATGCGGTCGGCCAGTGTTTCAGGCCGATCATCGTCCAGAACCCGCACCACACGTTGCAGGATGATGGGGCCATCGTCGAGCTCGGCCGTCACGAGATGGACCGTCACTCCACTCACCTTCACGCCATGATCGAGCGCCTTCCTCTGGGCATCAACACCAGCAAACGAGGGCAATAGGGACGGATGGACGTTTACAATGGCGTTCGGATATGCATCGAGCAGCGGTGACCCGACCACTCGCATGAAGCCGGCAAGGCACACGAGCCCTACGTTTCGCCGCCGCAACTCGTCTACGAGTGCGCGATCGTAATCGTCCCGCGACAACCACCCATGATGACTGATGCAAATGGCCTCGATGCCGGCCTGTCTGGCCCGCTCCAGGCCGCTCGCGTCCTCTCGATTGGAGATCACGACGGCGATCGTCGCGTCGAGCCGCCCGTGCTTGATTGCGTCGATGAGCGCCTGAAGGTTGCTGCCGCGGCCGGAAATCAGAACGCCGAGTATCCGGTTCACGGCAGGTTGACGTAGGACACCGACGGTGGCTCGCCCCTCACGACCTCGCCGATGATTCGTGCATCCCGCCCGCCACGCGCCGCCAGCTCTTCGGTAAGCTGTTCAGCCCGGTCGCGGGATACGGCAATGATCAATCCAATGCCCATGTTAAACGTGCGCATCATGTCTTCCATCGGCACCCTGCCGTTGGCCTGGAGCCAACGGAAAAGCGGCGGGAATTCCCATGAAGCGGCGTCCACGACCGCGGCCGTGCCGTGTGGAAGCATTCGGGGCAGATTCTCCGTAATTCCACCACCCGTGATGTGCGCCATTCCCTTCAGCCGCCCACCGTCAAGAAGCGGCCGCACGAGTGGAAGGTACGATCGATGCGGCTCGAGCAGGAAGTCGCCTACGGTTTGCCCAAGTTCGAGTACCTGGCTTCCGATGTCCAGCTTGAGGTGCTCGAAGATTATCTGCCGCGCCAACGAGTAGCCGTTGGTGTGCAAGCCCGAAGATGGGACCCCGACGAGCACGTCGCCTACGGCGATCGTCCGCCCGGTGATCAGTTTGTCCCGCTCCACCGCGCCGACGATGAAGCCGGCGACATCGTACTCGCCATCGGCGTAGAAGCCTGGCATCTCCGCGGTTTCGCCCCCGAGCAGCGCGCAGTTGTTCTCGCGGCATGCGGCGGCCATCCCGCCGACTATCGACTCCGCGACCTCCGGCGACAGTCGGCCCACGGAGAGATAGTCAAAAAAGAAAAGCGGCGCCGCTCCTTGCACGAGGATGTCGTTGACACAGTGATTCACCAGGTCAACACCAATGGTGTCGTGACGTTTCGCAAGAAAGGCCACCTTGAGCTTCGTGCCGACACCGTCGGCACTGGACACGAGCACGGTCTCCCTGAATCGGCCCGGCTCGAGGCGGAACAGGCCGCCAAAAGACCCTATGTCCGACAGGACACCTTCGGTGAAGGTCGAACGGGCTAGCGTGCGAATTCGCCGGATCGCTTCATTACCGGCATCGATGTTCACACCAGCGGTCTTGTAGTCCATCAGCGATCCAAGGTCTGCGCGATCGTCGTCATCAGTTTTCGCGCCGGCGAATCCTCAACGGCCATCTGGCACGCTCCGCACGGCACCGGTCACACTTCCTCTCCGGCGAGACACGCTGACAGCCCGATGAGCACCGCGAGCGTGGAGGAATGGTCACGGGGCTCAACTGGTGACCGGATCTGTGTCGAACCGGACAGGCATTGGCCGCTTCTCTCCGGCCTCAGGAGTGTCGCCATTCAACTTCAAAGCGAGCTGCAGGTATGCCGCCTCGTCGCGGGGAAAAGCGACGGGATACAGTCCGGTGTAGCACGAGGTGCAGTACTTCGTTCGACCGTGTCGAACGCTTCCCATTAAGCCATCGAGGCTCAGATACGACACGCTGTCGGCGTCCAGGTACTTCCGGATCTCCTCGAGTGTGTGCGTGGCCCCAATCAGCTCGGATCGCCGTGGCGTGTCGATCCCGTAGAAACAGGGGGACACGGTGGGTGGGCAGCTCACACGCATGTGCACTTCGCGCGCACCGGCGCTGCGGACCATTCGAACGATCTTCCGGCTCGTCGTGCCACGCACGATCGAATCGTCCACCAGAACCACGCGCTTGCCCTCCAGGATGCTGCGGACAGGGTTCAGCTTCACGCGGACCCCGAAATGCCGAATCGATTGCTGCGGCTCGATGAACGTGCGGCCTACGTAGTGGTTGCGAATGAGGCCCATGCGCATCGGGATGTCGGACGCCTCGGCGAAGCCGACCGCCGCGCAGACCCCGGAGTCGGGAATGGGCACGATGACATCTGCGCCCACGGGGGCTTCGCGTGCGAGCCGGCGGCCCAGCTCGGTCCGCACCTCATTGACACTCTCGCCGAACACGTAGCTATCGGGACGCGCGAAGTACACGTGCTCGAAGATGCACTGCGAGTGTGATGCCGGAGCGAAAGGCTTGATGGATTTCAACCCGCTTGCACTGGCGACAACCACCTCACCCGGCTCGACGTCACGCACATAGGTCGCCCCGATGAGGTCCAGAGCGCACGTCTCGGAGCAGATAACCCACGCGTCGCCCAGCCTGCCGATAGCCAACGGTCTAAACCCATGGGGGTCGCGGATGCCGATGACACGGTCCTTCGTCATCATGATGAACGAGAAGGCGCCGCGAACCTGGCTGATGGCCTCGATGATCGCGCCTTCGGCGCTAGTCTCCCGTGACCGCGCAAAGAGATGCACAACGATCTCCGTGTCGCTGCTGGTCTGGAAAATCGCGCCGTCTCGAATCAGCGCGTCTCGCACCTCGCCGGCGTTCACCAGGTTGCCGTTGTGGCCAATAGCAAACTGTCCGTGGATGCTGTCGATGACGATGGGCTGGGCGTTGGAGAGCCTGCTTTCCCCGGCGGTCGAGTAGCGCACGTGTCCGATGGCGAGAGTCCCAGGAAGGCCGGCGAGCGTTTCGCCGTTGAAGGCTTCGTTGACGTAGCCCATGGCCTTGGAATGACGAACGTGCGCGCCGTCAGAGGCGGCGATGCCCGCGCTCTCCTGTCCACGGTGCTGGAGGGCGTAGAGACCGAGGTACGTGAGATTGGCAGCCTCCGGGTGCCCGAAGATGCCGAAGACGCCGCACTCATCTCTGAACTTGTCGAGCATCGGTTCCTATCAGTGTACGGTGTCAGGCCATCGCGCGCGAGGCCTCGAAGTGGCGCTCGATGGCCGTCGACCAGATTCGCTCAGCATCCACGAGAAGCGTATCGATTGCCGTCATCCCGTCGATCGCGATGCGGATGCCCGTACCGCCCACGAGGCCAACGCGGGTCACCGGAACGCCGTGCGTACCAGCCAGCGCGAACAGGTCGGACACCCGATCAGCGCTCACCGAAACCACGACCCGCGAGGCCGATTCGCTGAAAAGCGTGGCCACTTCCTTCATGTACGACGCGTCAACGGGGACCGAGTTGAGATCGATCGTCGCTCCTAGACCCGTCTCGAAACAGGATTCGGCGAGAGTCACGGCAAGACCGCCCTCGGCGCAGTCATGCGCAGAACGGATGAGACCGGCCGCGGCCCCTTCCACCAAGACTTGCTGCAGGGCAACCTCCTTTGCCAAGTCCAACGCAGGCGGTACGCCGCGAATCAGCCCGTGAATCACCTTCAGGTATTCGCTCCCGCCGAGTTCCGCACGGCTGTCTCCAAGCAGCACGATGACGTCGCCTTCGGCCTGGAACGCTCGACGCACAACCCTGTCGGCGTTTTCGATCAGGCCGACAACACCCAGTACCGGCGTCGGCAAGATCGCCCGGCCGTCGGTCTCGTTGTACAGGCTCACGTTGCCGCCAGTGATGGGCAGGTCTAGCGCGCGGCACGCAGCGCCCATTCCTTCCACCGCCCGGGCAAACTGCCACATAATCTCTGGCCGCTCCGGGTTGCCAAAGTTCAGGCAGTTCGTCGCCCCGATTGGCTGCGCGCCGGCACAGGCCACGTTCCGCGCGGCCTCCGCCACCGCAAGCTCAGCGCCCGCGTAAGGGTCGAGGTATACAAAGCGCGCGTTGCAGTCCGCCGAAAGCGCGAGCGCGCGATTGGTGCCCTTCACGCGTACGACTCCGGCGCCCATTCCTGGCACGACGAGGGTATTGGTCCGCACCATGTGGTCGTATTGGCGATAGACCCAACGCTTACTGGCAATCCCGGGCGAGGCCAGAAGGCGCGCGAACACCTCCGCCACGGGAGGCGGTACACCGAGCGAAACGAGCGACAGCTGCCGAACCGCGGAGAGATACGCCGGCTCCGTCATCGGACGCCGGTACACGGGCGCTTGATCGGTCAGCGCACCATTTGGGATATCGGCTACGACGTCTCCCCGGTCTTTGACGCGCATCCGGCCATCGGTCGTGACGACGCCGATCCGCACGGCGTGGAGGTCCCACTTGTCGAAGATACGCTCGACCTCGCCCTCGCGCCCCTGCTTCACCACGAGCAGCATGCGCTCCTGAGACTCGGACAGCATGATCTCGTAGGGCGTCATTCCCGTCTCGCGTTGGGGAACGAGCGACACATCGATCTCGACACCGGCGCCGCCCCGCGAGCCCATTTCACAGGTCGAGCACGAGAGGCCGGCGGCACCCATGTCCTGGATGCCAACGAGGGCGTCGGTTTTCATCACCTCGAGACACGCCTCGAGGAGAAGCTTCTCCATGAACGGGTCACCGACCTGAACAGCGGGGCGCTTCTCCGCGGACTTCTCATCGAACTCCGCCGATGCCATCGTCGCGCCGTGGATACCGTCGCGGCCAGTCTTGGCTCCGACGTAGTAGACCGCATTCCCAACGCCGGAGGCGGTGCCCTTGATAATCTCGTCGGCCCTGGAGATACCCAAACAGAACACGTTGACCAGCGGGTTGCCGGTGTAGCTCTCGTCGAAGCCAATCTCGCCGCCGACCGTCGGAATGCCGATGCTATTACCGTAGCCGGCGATCCCGGCCACGACGCCCTCGAACGTGCGCCGCACCAGCGGCAGATCGAGCGGGCCGAACCGCAGCGAGTTCAGAAGCGCGATAGGCCGCGCACCCATCGTGAAGATGTCGCGGATGATGCCGCCGACCCCCGTCGCAGCGCCCTGGTAGGGCTCGATGAACGACGGATGGTTGTGGGACTCGATCTTGAACACCGCGGCGAGACCGTCGCCGATGTCCACCGCGCCGGCGTTCTCGCCCGGGCCCTGGAGCACACGCTTGCCTGTGGTCGGCAGCGTTCTCAGATGCACGCGCGAACTCTTGTAACTGCAGTGCTCCGACCACATCACCGAGAAGATGCCGAGCTCGGTCATTGTCGGCTCACGGCCGAGCATCTCCAGGATGCGCTGATACTCGTCCGGGGCCAAGCCGTGACGCTCGAGAACCGCGCGCTCCATCATGCGTGTGGCGCCGCCGCAAAGGCGCCCTGGGAGACGAACTGCACGGCGGATTCGAACAGCACGAGCCCGTCGGCGCTGCCGACCGCGAGCTCGCAGGCACGCTCCGGATGCGGCATCAACCCGACCACGTTGCGCGATCGGCTGCACAGGCCCGCGATGTTGTGCGCTGATCCGTTTGGATTGGCGTCGTCGGTAACGCGGCCGTCGGCGGTGGTGTAGCGGAAGATCACCTGCCGATTCGCCTCGAGGTCCGCGAGCACGTCCGGATCGGCGTAGTAGTTCCCTTCGCCGTGAGCGATCGGCATACGCAGCACCTGACCAGCGGCGCAGGCGGAGGTAAATGGTGTGTCCGTCTGCTCGACCCTCACGTGCACCTGCTGGCACACGAACTTCACGCTGCGGTTGCGCAGCATGGCGCCGGGCAGCAGGCCGGCTTCGAGCAGCACCTGAAAACCGTTGCAGATGCCCAGGACAGGACCGCCGGCCGCCGCGAATCGTTTGACTTCCTGCATCACCGGCGAGAACCGGGCAATGGCGCCGGTGCGAAGGTAGTCGCCGTGCGCGAAGCCCCCCGGCAGCACAACCACGTCGGCACCGCCCAGGCCGGTGTCCTTGTGCCAGACGAACTCAGCGTCCTCGCCGAGCACGTGCCGCGTAGCGTAATACGCGTCGTGATCGGAGTTGGAACCTGGAAAGACGACAATGGCGAACTTCATGCGATCTCGATCCGGTAGCTCTCGATCACTGGGTTGGCCAGCAGCTTGTCCGCGGCCGCGGCTGCGAGGCTCTTCGCCTCCTCGGCCGTCGCGGCGTCGATGTCGAGCTCGAAGTACTTTCCCTGCCGAACGTGTCGGACGGCGACGTATCCCATCGTGTGTAACGCGTCAGTGACGGTCTGGCCCTGGGGATCGAAGACCGATGGCTTGAGGGTGACAAAGACGCGCGCGCGCATCAGACGGCTACCTCCTGAAAGACCCGCGTATAGATGTCATCGACGTGCCGGAGCTGCTCGTTCAGGTCAAAGGCCCGCTCGATGTCCGCGTCCGTGAGCACCGTAGCGACGTCCGGGTCGGCCTGCAGCAGCGACTTAAAATCGCACCGCTCGTGAAAGGCACGCATGGCGTTGCGCTGAACCCACTCGTACGCGTCTTCCCTCGACACACCACGGCGCGCAAGCTCCAGCAGAACTGTGCCGGAGAAGACCACGCCGCGCGAGCGCTCGAGATTCTCCCTCATCCGAACGGGGTAGACGACCATGCCAGCAACGATCTTCGTGAAGCGGCGAAGCATGTGATCGAGCACGATGAAGCTGTCAGGCAGAATCACGCGTTCAACCGATGAATGCGAAATGTCGCGCTCATGCCAAAGCGCGTTGTTCTCGAGCGCGGCGTGGGCGTTGCCGCGCAGCAGCCGCGCCAAACCCACAATCTGCTCACAGCCGATCGGGTTGCGCTTGTGCGGCATCGCAGAGGAACCCTTCTGGCCCTTGGCGAACGGCTCCTCGAGTTCGCCAATCTCCGTCTTCTGCAGACCGCGCACTTCGAGCGCGAACTTCTCGAGCGAGGATCCCGTGATGGCGACGACGGTCATGAGCTCAGCGTGACGATCGCGCTGGATGACCTGCGATGCGACCGGCGCCGGCTCGAGACCGAGACTTCGGCAGACGGCCTCCTCGATGGACGGCGGCAGGTGCGCATAGGTACCCACGGCACCCGAAAGCTTGCCTACCGAGATGCCCTCGCGTGCGCGCGTGATACGAGTCACCGCGCGCGCCAGCTCCGCGTGCCAGAGCGCGAGCTTCAGTCCAAACGTCATCGGCTCGGCATGGACTCCGTGGGTCCGGCCGATCATCTCGGTGCGGCGATGCTCGGCCGCGCGGGTGCGAACGGCGTCCATCAGCGCGGCAAGACCTCTCAGGAGAAGGTCGCACGCATCCCGCATTTGCAGAGCTTGTGCCGTGTCGATCACGTCGGAGGAGGTCAGACCAAAGTGAAGCCACCGCGCTGCCGGACCGACATGCTCGGCCACCGCGGTGGTGAAAGCGATCACGTCGTGCTGGGTGACCTGTTCGATCTCCTCGATACGCGCGACGTTGAAGGTCGCCTTCGCACGAAGGTCACGAGCCGCGTCGACAGGCACGATCCCTGCGGCGGCCATCGCATCGACAGCCGCGAGCTCGACCTGCAGCCAGGTCTCGTACCGCCGCTGGTCGCTCCAGATGCGCCCCATCTCGGGGTTCGTGTACCGCGCAATCATGCGAGGGCCAGACGCTCGCCTGGAATCTTTAGTCCGTTCACGGCGCCCACCACCGTCGCCGCGAGGGAGCCGTCGGCGAACAGATCGCGAGCCACCCTCTGCACATCGTCGAGCGTCACGCGCTCCACGCCCTGCAGGGTTTCGTCGAGACCGAACTGACGATCGAAGTAGATCTCCTGTCGCGCCAGATGCGACATCCGACTCGAGGTGCTCTCGAGGTTCAGCATCAGGCTGCCCTTGAGATGGTCCTTGGCTCGCTGAAGTTCCGCGGCGGGTATCGGCTCGTCCTTGATGCGCCGCAGTTCCGACACCACCACATCGATCAGCTCTCCGACCGCCGCATTGGCGCACCCAGCATAAATCGTCAGCGACCCGGCATCGCGGTACGCGCTTAGACTGCTGAACACCGCGTACGCCAGCCCCCGCTTTTCGCGAACGTTCTGAAACAGTCTCGAGCTCATCGAGCCGCCAAGAATTGTGTTCAGGACGTAGCTGGAATAGCGATCGGCGTGATCCTGCTGATATCCGCTCGTGCCGAGGCAAACGTGGCTCTGCTCGAGCTCCTTATTGCGAATCACAACACTGGGAATTACCCGGGGAGGCTCTTCATGAACCACCGCGCAATCGCTCTGCAGTTCCTCAAATGCCCGGATCACGAGATCCCGAACCATGGCGTGCTCGATGTTGCCGACGGCCGCCACGATCAGGTTTGGCGATGAGTAGGTGCCAGTGAAATAGCGCCGGAGCGCATCAGCGGTGAGAGCCTGCACCGTGTCGGGTGTGCCCAGAATCGGCCGGCCAAGCGGGTGATTTGCCCAGAAGTGTTCAGTGAAGAGCTCATGAACCAGATCGTCGGGTGTGTCCTCGACCATCTTGATCTCTTCGAGGACCACCTTCTTCTCGCGATCGACATCCGCGACGTCAAACGCCGGCCGCATCACGATATCGGAAAGGATCTCCAGTGCGAGCGGCAAGTGCTCGTCAAGCACCTTGATGTAATAGCTCGCGTACTCCTTCGCCGTAAACGCGTCCATCTGGCCGCCAATGGAATCAATCGTCTGCGCGATATCCTCGGCGCTCCGCGTGGCCGTCCCCTTGAAGAGCATGTGCTCGCAAAAGTGGGCGATCCCGCTCTGCGCCTGTGACTCATGCCTTGATCCACGCGCCAACCAGACGCCGATGCTCACCGAGCGCACGTGCGGCATCTGCTCGGTGAGGAGACGAAGGCCGTTTGGAAGGATGTCGCGAACAATCACTGGTTGAGACACCGAAGGCGTTTGGGACAGTGGTTGCCGGGGCCGCGCCCATCATGGGCCTGCGTGGTTGACACGCTGCAAACCATTGACAGGCAGGGAATTAGAAGAACAGAAAAATCATAGCACGCAGGCCGTGCGCTCGCAATACGGAATCCGTCGCGACCGGTGACCCGATGCCGAAGTCTCATCAGGGGGGACGCGATCGGTTTGCTACAATCGACTGTCTGCATCTCTCACAAAATGCGAGACATAGCACCATGACGCCGCGGATAGATCTGGCAGAGCTCGACCCGGCCGAAATGGAGGCCGTGCTCGAATCACAAGGCGGTGAGAGGTTCCACGCTCGTCAACTGTACCGTTGGATCTATCGTCGCGGTGTCACAGACATCGAGCGGATGACTGATCTTTCGAGGCCGCTCCGCGCCCGGCTCGCCGCCGAGTTCACAATCGGCACGCCGCAGCTCGTGAGCGAGGCCCGCTCCGTCGATGGCACTCGCAAGTTCGTCTTGGAACTCGAGGATCGGCGCCGAATCGAATCCGTTTTCATCCCTGACACGCCCGCGATGACCTTCTGCATCTCGACGCAGGTCGGTTGTGCCATGGGGTGCGGTTTTTGCCTGACAGGAACGATGGGGCTCGTCCGCAATCTCACGGCGGGAGAAATCACCGCGCAGGTACGCGTGCTGGCGGCCAACACCGGCCTTCTCGACCAGCCGTTCAATATCGTGCTGATGGGAATGGGCGAACCGCTCCACAACTACGACAACACGATGAAAGCGTTGCGTATGCTCCACTCCGAGGACGGTTTCGCCATGTCACCGAGGCGAGTAACGCTTTCAACGGTCGGGATCGTACCAGAACTCGAGCGGTTGGCCCGGGAGCCGCTGATGCCGAACCTGGCTATCTCCCTTCACGCAACGACCGACGTGCAGCGGACGACACTCGTGCCGCCCAACCGGAAGTACCCTCTCGCCCTAGTCCTTGAAACATGCCGCCGCTTTCCGCTGAAGAAGCGGAGCCGGATCACCTTTGAATACGTGATGCTGAGCGGCGTCAACGACACGACCGACGACGCAAAGCGGCTGGTCAAGCTGTTGTCCGGCATCAAGGCTAAGGTAAACCTGATCCCGTTCAATGCGGCCCCCGGAATCCCGTACGAACGCCCGCCGGACGAGCGAGTGGCCCACTTCGCTCAGATCCTCGCCGACCGCCATGTGACTGTCTCTGTGCGAAAGAGCCGCGGCCGAGACATTCGCGCAGCATGCGGCCAGCTGATCGTGGAAGGCGGAACAAAGAAGTCAGCGGCGCAGCACATGGCGCTGTTGATTCGCTAGGCGAGTCCACAGACCCACCGCCAGCATCTGACCTGCTCTGCATTCAGGAGAGGCAACTCCTTACTTCATTCCGCGTTGAGCGTCTTCTGTCCGATATCCCGCCGAAACTGCATTCCCTCGAACCGTATGTGCGAAACCGCATCGTACGCCACGTCAATGGCAGCACGGTAGGTGGACCCGCTACCCACAACCGTAAGCACGCGCCCACCCGCTGTCACGAGATTGCCGTCGTCACGCGCGGTCCCCGCATGGAAGATAAGCGCGCCTGGCACCCTTTCAGCAACGTCGAGACCCGTAATGACTTTTCCATTCTCCGTGGAATCTGGATAGCCACCGGCCGCAATCGCCACCGCGACGTGCGGAACCGAGCGGAAGCGGGCCGGACGCGATGGCAAGACACCTGTCGCGGCTGAGGCGAGAAGCCAGGATAGATCCTCGTCGAGCATCGGGAATACGACTTGTGCTTCGGGGTCGCCGAACCGGACGTTGAACTCCACCACCCGAGGGCCGTCGGCCGTCAACATGAGCCCCACGTACAAGAAGCCGCGAAACGGGTGACCCTCCTGCGCCATACCTTGCAGAACAGGCTGGACGATCTCAGCGACGACGCGCCGCTCTACGTCGGCCGTGACGAGCGGGCTCGGCGCGAAAGCGCCCATGCCGCCTGTATTGGGGCCACGGTCGTCGTCGAGGAGCCGCTTATGATCCTGGGCAGAGGAGAATGCGACGAACTGTGTATCGTCGGCGAGCACGAAGTAGGACGCCTCGTCGCCCACCAGAAATTCCTCGATGACGATGCGCTCACCGGAAGCGCCGAACCGACGATCGATCATTGCCGCCCCGATCGCCGACTCCGCTCCCGCCCGATCTTCCGCGATGACTACGCCCTTGCCCGCCGCAAGCCCGTCTGCCTTGATCACCACCGGGTAGCCAAATTCGCCCAGGGCGATCGTCGCCAAAGCATCGCCGGCTGAAGTGCAAATCTTGAAGCGAGCGGTTGGAACCCGGTGCCGGGCCATGAAATCCTTTGCGAATGCCTTGCTCGACTCAAGGGCGGCGGCCGCCCGGGTCGGACCGACAATCGGCATACCACGCTCTGTGAAGACGTCAACCACGCCGCAACTGAGGGGGAACTCCGGTCCCACCACCGTCAACTCGACGTTTTCGCGGGTCGCAATCTCCGCCAGTTCGAGCGGGTTGCCCACATCAGCCGGCAGACACCTGGCCACCGCGGCGATGCCGGGATTCCCTGGAGTGCAAAGGACGTCTGAGACATCTCGCTCGCCTGACAGCTTCCAGGCAATCGCGTGTTCGCGGGCGCCGCTGCCTACAACGAGAATCTTCATGAACCGGCGGCTAATCCGCAGTAGGACAGAGGTTTAGGTGATGGGAAGCAGCGAAGGCAGTGGGGCGGAAACGGACGCTCGCGATCCTCGACTATTTCGTTGACGCAGCCCCGGGTTGCACCCTAGAATCCGCGCCTGCCTGTGATAGCCTAGCACGTTCGCCACTTTTCAACGGACTCTCACAGGGAGCACCGGGTTGGTTAGGGGGTGTGTGCACGCGTGGCCGAAGTCAAGATTCAGGAAGGCGAGTCGATTGAGAGCGCCCTCCGCCGATTCAAGCGCAAGGTTCAGCAGGAAGACATCATCAAGGACATCAAGAAGCACTCCTTCTATCTGAAGCCGGGTGACAAGCGTCGGGCCAAGCAGGCGCTGGCGCGAAAGCGTAATCGCAAGAAGATCAGGCGAGAATCGGAATAGGGCGCCTGAGATCGCGACGAGCACGAGGTGGCGACCAATGGAGTTCCAGGACAGGTCCCTCAGGTGTGTGGATTGCGGGGCGGAGTTCATCTGGACGTCGGGAGAACAGCTGTTCTTCGCTGACAAACAGTTCAAGAACGAGCCCAAGCGCTGCAAGGCATGCAAGGCCAACCGGGCGAACCGAACGTCGGCTGGTCCCGCGACGCAGAGCAGGGTTGAAACCACGACCAATTGCTCGGCGTGCGGTAAGGAAACGACCGTGCCTTTTCGTCCTACTCAAGGCCGCCCCGTGTTCTGTAAGGAATGCTTCCAGCAGCGGAAGTTTACGGGCGTCGCAGGAGCCTAGTCGCGCGCGTTTCGGAACTCCACGATCGGTCGCTGCGGCGGGACCTCCTGGGCCAGACGTATCACTATTGAACACCACGTCTGGCCCGATTTCTGTGTGCTAGAATCGCGGTCTTTGGGGCCACTTCGAGGATAATTTTTTGATGCAGATCGAGGAACGCGCGGCTGGCGATGTGACGCTGCTGGACCTGAAAGGCAAGTTGACCCTTGGCGAGGGCGACGAGCTCCTCAAGGACAAGATTAACAGCATGATCCAGCAAGGGCAGCGCAAGATTGTCCTGAACCTCGCGGAGGTCCCGTACATCGACAGCGCCGGTCTCGGTGAGATCGTGCGGACCTACACGACCATCAGCCGCCAGGGCGGCCAGTTGAAACTGCTCAATCTTACGAAGCGAATCACCGATCTCCTGTCGATCACGAAGCTGCTGACGGTCTTCGACACCTACGATACCGAGGCTGACGCCGTCCGGAGCTTCTCCTCCTCGGCGCCGGTCTAGGCGGCGGCGCCGTGGCCGTGCGCTCACCGCTAGCGGCGTCTGCCCCAAGCCCCGCGGCCTCGAACGATTCCTCCGTCGCCCTCATCATCCGCTCGCTTCGACCAGCGCAGTGGACCAAGAACCTATTCGTATTCGCCGGGCTGGTGTTCGGCAAGCGGCTGACCGACGCCGGCGCAGTTGGGGCGGCGATCGCCACGTTCGGCATCTTCTGTGCTCTATCGGGCGCGGTCTACCTGTACAACGATGTCTCCGATCGCGCCGCCGATCAGGCGCATCCGTTGAAGCGCTTTCGCCCCATCGCCTCCGGCCGCCTCTCAACGCGCGTGGCGCTGGTCACGGCGGCCGGCCTTGGCGGAAGCGCGGTTGGCGCGGCGTGGCTGATCTCGCCAACCCTCGCCCTCGTCAGTGGCAGCTATCTCGCATTCCTCCTCTTGTATTCGGCGGTCCTGAAGCACATCGTCATTGCGGATGTCCTGACCATCGCGTTTGGCTTCGTCCTGCGAGCCGTGGCCGGTGCCGTAGCCGTGGCTGTCCCCATCAGTGACTGGCTACTGATGTGCACGACGCTGCTGGCGCTGTTTCTTGCGCTGAGCAAGCGACGACACGAACTGACCTTGCTCGCTGATAGCGCCGGTGGCCACCGGCCCATTCTCGAGGAGTACACACCGTATCTCCTCGACCAGATGGTCGGCGTGGTGACGGCGTCCACACTCGTGGCGTACGCGTTCTACGCCATCAGCGCCGACACGGCCGAGAATCTGGGGACCGACCGGCTTATTCTGACCGTTCCATTTGTGCTCTACGGCATCTTCCGATATTTGTACCTAGTGCACCAGAAGCATGGTGGCGGCAGCCCCGCAGAATTGCTGCTGACAGATCGGCCGTTGCTGGCCTGCGTCGGGCTGTGGATTGTGACGCTCGTTCTGCTCCTGTATACCCCGCTTGGCGGACGATAGGGATTTACGTATGACTACGGTAGTTGAGACGCCTCAAGAGTCGCTCGGTGCGAACGCCTCGGCAACGGCGCGCGTGGCCGTGGTTCGCACGCGCCCTGACACCGTCCTCGAGGACTACGCACGAGTCATGGAGCTGGCCGGGTACCGCAACACGCTGTCACCCGATCGGGACACCCTCATCAAGCTGAACCTGTCATGGACGAAGTACTTTCCCGCGTGCTCGTCGCAGCCGTGGCAAGTCGATGGCGTCGTCGGCAAGATGCTCGCGGACGGGTTCCCGCGCGAGCGGCTCATCCCGATCGAGAACAAGACCGTCGTCACCGATCCTCGCGTGGGCTGCAGGAATAACCGGTGGGAGCCGGTGCTAGAGCGTCACGGTCTGACCTTTATACCGCTCCCGGAGGTTGAGTGGCGGGTGTACCCGTTCAAGAGCCCGCTACTCAAGCTCAACGAGATCTTTCCTGAGGGCATCCAGATTCCAGCCATGTACCCCGGCCGACAGATTCTCCACCTGCCGACGGTCAAGACCCACGGTCATGCCGTAATGACCGGCTCGGTGAAGAACTCCTTCGGTGGGCTGCTGCGTGAGGTCAGGCATTACGCGCACAAGTACATGCACGAGGTTCTCGTGGACCTGCTGTACATGCAGCGGGAGCTGCACCCGGCGGTGTTCACAGTGATGGACGGCACGATCGCCGGCGACGGAGCGGGACCGCGCACGATGATCCCACGCGTCAAGAACCTTCTCCTCGCGGCATCGGATTCGGTGGCCATCGACTCGACGGCCGCGCGTCTCATGGGCTTCGACCCGCTGTCGATCCCGTTCCTGCGGATGGCGCAAGAGCGCGGCCTCGGCGTGGCCGATCCTCGTCGCATTGAGATCGTCGGCGACGACGTGTCGATGGAAAACTTTGGGTTTCAAACCAAGCGATCGCTGGTCGTCTGGGGCGACCAGATGATCCGCAAGGGCTTCCTGCGTCCACTCGAACGGATTCTTCTCCACTCGCCCTTGGTGGTGTGGGCGCCGTTTGCGTCGAATGTGTATCACGACATGATGTGGTACCCCACGGTCGGGCGGTCCCGTATCCGGGACTTCATGCAGACCGAGTGGGGCGCCCTTTTCCGAAAGTACTGACGCGATGGACCACCATTCACAGGGCCGACGTCCGCACTCCCACAGGGGCCGTCGCGGTCCGGACCGCCGCAATCCGGATCGCCGCCAGCCGCCGCAACCGGAACGGGCTGGTCGCGGAGGGGACCAGGTCGACGTGGAGCAGATCATGCGCGACATCCGTGCACGGATCGCCACGAGTCACGGCATCGATCTCACCTCCCAGCAGATTCAGGAGCTCGCCGCACGGCGCCTAGAGGCGATCCTCGATCCGCGAACGATGAAGCCGGGGCTCCTGGATCAGCTCCGCAAGGGCGCGGGCGTGCCTCGTCAGGCCGAGCCGGATTCACCGCGGCGCGCCGCGCCGTACACGTTCGACGAGACGTCACTGTATGAATCACATCGCGGACTGCTGCGATTCATCCGATCGCTTCTGAAACCGGTCCTCAAGCTTTTCCTCAACCCGGCCCCGCTGGTCACCGCGCTGAAGACGCAGGTCACCCTCAACGCGGAAGCGGCCGCGCGTGAGGACGACAACGATCGCCGTCAAGCGGAATGGAATGCGCTGCACTATGAAGTGCTACAACGCGTGGTAACGGAGACGGCGCGTGTGAGCATCGAGTTGCAGAGCCTGTCGATGCACGTCGAGTCACTCTCCGGGAAGGTGGACTTCAACGATCGGCGGGTCCGGGCGATGGAAGGCGCCTCGCCCCTACAGTCCAGGGCTGCACTGCGGCAGGTCGAGCCGTACGCCGCCGCGCCGCCGCGCCATCAGGTCGTCGCATCCGACGTCGCCGAGGTGCCCCGTTCCGCCGCTGACGATCGCCCTGCTCCCGAAGACGTGCGGATGCCCGATGAACTCCAGGCCGGCGATGCGGTGAGGCCAGCTGACGGCCGGCCCCGCCGCCGACGCCGGCGGCGGGGCCGGCGCAGCGCCACCCCATTAGGCGAGACCCCGCCGACCTCCACAGCCGGAGTCCCTGACTCGGTTAGTCTGGCGGGCGGGCGGGAAAGCGAAGACGCGGACGAGGATACCGAGGCACCCATGAGCGCCAACGAAGTGGCCTGGGGAACCGCTGAAACTCCGGCTGTATCCACGGTGGCTCTCACGGACGCCACTCCGACCCCTCAGTACGAGGAATCAGAGCCCAGAACTCCAAGCGTGCCAGCGGCCGTCCCGGAGGCCGGGGACCGGTCGGAGCCCGGAGCCACCGAGGGGTAGCGCCCTCCGGGTCGGGATCTCCTGAACTGATCGAGGCATGAAGCTGGCGATCGTCGTGCAGCGGTACGGCACCGATATCAATGGCGGCGCCGAGCTGCACGCGCGCTACGTAGCCCAGCATCTGGCTCGCCACGCCGACGTCCGTGTGCTCACGACCTGCGCACGTGACTACGTGACATGGCGGAACGAAGTGCCTTCAGGCGAGGAACGGGTCAACGGAATTCCGGTGGAGCGCTTCCCTGTGAGGCACGAGCGTGATCTGCGCGATTTCGGCCCGCGCTCAACGCATGTCTTCACTCGTCCGCACTCGCTCAACGACGAGTTGCGGTGGCTCGAAAGCGAAGGGCCCGCCAGCCCCACCCTGATCGCACGTGTGCGGAAGGCGCACCGCGACTCCGACTTCGTGCTGCTGTTCAGCGCACGTTACTATCAGGCCTATCACGGTGCGCGGGTTGCGGCTGATCGGGCGATCCTGGTTCCCACGGCCGAGCGCGAACCCGCGGTCGGCCTGAGCATGTTCGGACCGATCTTCCGGGGCGTCCGCGCCCTCATGTACAACTCGCACGAGGAACGAGCGCTCATCCAGGGATTGTCCGGCAATCACGACGTGCCGGCCGTCGTGGTGGGTGTCGGCTCGGAGATACCTGCTCGCACCGAGCCCGGTCGTGCCCGGCAGAAGTTCGGCCTGCACGGACCGTTCATCATCTACGTCGGCCGAATCGATGCGAACAAGGGCTGTGGGGAACTGTTCGATTACTTCTTGAAGTACCTCGAGCGATCCGGCCGACCCTTGACGCTGGCGCTGATCGGTCACCCGGTCATCGACATTCCGGTTCACCCCCAGATTAGGCACCTGGGCTACGTCTCGGACCAGGACAAGTTCGACGCCATCGCAGCCAGCGAGGCGCTCATCGTGCCCTCCTACTACGAGAGCCTGTCAATGGTGGCGCTCGAGGCGTGGGCACTCGGGCGACCGGTCATCGCCAACGCGGCCTGCGACGTCCTGCTCGGTCAGTGCCTTCGCAGCCACGCAGGGTTGTACTATGACGACGCCTTGGAGTTTGCCGGCATACTTGATGCGGTGATCGACGACCCCGGTTTGGCCGCCGCGCTGGGGGCAAACGGCCGTGAGTTCTTCGCCAGCCATTACAGCTGGCCTGTAGTCGAGCGGAAGTACCTGGACATGTTTGATCGACTGACGGCCGAGCCCGCGGCGCGGCGGATGGAGCCGCTTCCTGGATGGCGTGCGCGGCGGATGAGAACACTACCCGCGGCCGCCGAAGTGGTCGAGCGGATACCTACTGGCCCCGCCGAGTGGCGTCCGGCAGCACGAGGATCCGATCAGTGAGATTCGCGTTCATCACCCCGCGCTATGGCGCGGAAATCAGCTCCGGGCCTGAGCATGCGTGTCGGCTGCTGGCCGAGCAGATGGCACAACGACATGACGTGGATGTCATCACGACCTGCGCGCGTGACGCCGCCACGTGGAAGAACGAAGCCGCGGAAGGACCCGACAAGATCCGCGGCGTCGTCGTGCGGCGGTTCACTGTGACTCAGCCGCATGATGCCGCGGCCTTCGAGGCGCTGACCTTACGCCTTCAGAATGCTCCTCCGTCGAGAGCCGATGAGCTCGAATGGGTGCGTCAGCTCGGGCCATGGTCGCCAGGATTGATCGAGCATCTCAAGCGCCAGCACCGGACGTACGATGCCCTGGTCTTCTTCTCGCTGCACCACGCAACCACGGTCCACGGCTTAGACATCGCGCCTGACCGCTCCGTGCTCTTTCCCTACGCTCAACTTGGTCCGGTCCTTCGTTTTGGCCTCTGGGTCGACGTGTTTCGCAAGCCCCAGGGTGTTGGTTTGTTGTCAGGCGCCGAACGCCGCTTGATCCGCGAATACGTGCACGTCACGCCGGCACATGAGGAGCTCGTTGGGATCGGCGTAGACCCGTCGCCACAGCAGACCTACCCTCGCCACCAGCAGGATCCCGCCGACGTCGTTGCCGATGAAGACGCCTCCGTGGAGACCGATGGACAGGAGGAGGTCGGCTACCTGGGCGGACGGGGAATCCCCTTCCGCAGGCGCCATCGTCTGTACGGACCCATCCTCCTGTACGGCGGCCGGGTCGAACCGGACAACGGCTGCGAGGAGATGTTGGATTACTTCCATGCCTACGCGGCCACTGACAGAGACACCGCGCTCGTGCTGATGGGCGCGAAGATGATGAAGATCCCTGAGGAGGAATACGTCAAGCTCGCAGGAGTTCTGCCCGCTGGCGAACGCATGGTGGCATATGAGGCGGCTGAGGTCACGATAACGCCGGCATCGGACGATCTCCTCGCGGAGGCGCTCATGGAGAGCCTCGCCGTGGGAACGCCCGTGCTCGCCAGTGCGCGAAACGAGGCAGCCGTCGAGCACTGCAGGTGCGCCAACGCCGGACTGTATTACGCCACTCGGGACGAGTTCGTAGAAGGGCTCCGCCTGCTCATGACCAACACAAAGCTGCGCGAACGGCTCGGCGAGAACGGCCGACAGTACGTCCGTCAGCAGTATCTGTGGGACGCGGTGATGAGCAGGTTCGAACGTCTGGTCATGCGGCCCCGGAAATAGCTCACTCGCGAGCCAGTCGCGCCGCGTGCTGTGCGGCCTTGGACCGCGCGGCCGACTCCTCCTCCAAGGCCTGGTCGGACTTCTTCCGGCGAGTGCCGATTTCGTACCTCTTGATCATCTCGTTCAACGTGGTTGGCTTGATGCCGAGTAGCTCAGCGGCCCGCTTCTGTACGCCGCCCGCGGCCTCGAGCGTCGACTCGATCAGTCGCTTCTCCACGCTCGTGACGACATCCTTGAACGAGATACCCTCGGGTGGAACGACGAATGGCGGAATCTGGAACTTCGCCGGCGTCCGCACGTGATCCGGAATGAGGTCCAGGCCGATCTTCGCACCTGAACTGAGCACCACCGCTCTCTCCATGACGTTCTCCAGCTCTCGCACATTCCCAGGCCAGTCGTACTCAATCAGCAGGTCCAGCGCATCACCCGCCAACTCGAGCCCCGGCCTCTGATTCTCCTGTCCGTACTTCTCGAGGAAATAATGCGCGAGCAGCGGGACGTCTTCCTTGCGCTCGCGCAGTGGCGGCAGCAGGATGTTGATCACGTGCAAGCGGTAGAAGAGGTCCTCCCTGAATCGTCCGTCCTCGACCATCTCCCGAAGATCGCAGTTCGTTGCGGCAATGATGCGCACATCGACCTTGATGGTGTCCATGCCTCCAAGGCGCATGAACTCCCGCTCCTGCATCACGCGTAGCAGCTTGGCCTGTGTCTCCAGGGAAATATTGCCAATCTCGTCGAAGAAGATGCTCCCCTTGTCGGCCCTGTCGCACAGTCCCTTCTTGGGATAGACCGCTCCCGTAAACGCCCCCTTGACATGCCCGAACAACGTGGATTCGAGCAGGTCCGGTGGCAGATTGCCGGAATTCACGGTCACGAACGCGCGATCGGCGCGCGCCGAGTTCGTGTGGATCGCTCGCGCGACGAGCTCTTTGCCGGTGCCGCTCTCACCGGTGATTAGAATCGTCGAGCGACTCGGCGCCGCCTGGATAATCAAGTCGAACACTTGCTTCATCCGCGAACTTCGCCCGATGATTCCGGCAAAGCGCTGTGACTGCGCCTGCAGATTCTGTCGGAGCGCGGTATTCTCGGCCATCAACCGGCGACGCTCGACGGCGTTGCGGACGACGACGAGGACCTCGTCATTCTTGAACGGCTTGGTGATGTAGTCGAAGGCACCGCGCTTCATCGCGGCAATGGCGGTCTCGACAGACGCGAACGCCGTAATCATCAGTACCGGCAGATCGTCGTCGTTCTTCTTCAGCCCGTCGAGCGTGGCAATGCCGTCCATCCCCGGCATCATGACGTCCACGATGGCCGCGTCGAACGGTACCG
Source organism: Acidobacteriota bacterium (assembly GCA_021731165.1). Lineage (GTDB taxonomy): Bacteria > Acidobacteriota > Vicinamibacteria > Vicinamibacterales > UBA2999 > JAKFXY01. The sequence goes on from JAKFXY010000013.1 coordinate 23,595, forward strand.
ATCGTGCCAGCTCAATTCCCTCCGCGCCGTCCACGGCAAGACGAACGTCGTACCCTTCTCGCGTGAGGAGCGTGTCGAGGATCTCGCGCATGATCTCCTCGTCGTCAATGACCAGAACGGAGCCCTTGCGCGCCATCGACACCCAGTCCTCAGTGCCGTGCCGCACGGGCCGCCAGCTGGGCTGGCGCGGTGGGAAGGGAGAGAGTGAAACGGGTACCATGGCCAGGACCACTCTCGCAGTCGATCAAGCCATCGTGTTCGCGCACAATGCCGTAGGTAATCGACAGACCGAGGCCCGTGCCCTGTCCGATCGACTTCGTCGTGAAAAACGGATCGTAGATGCGAGCCAGGTGCTCACTGGGAATCCCTGAGCCCGTATCGGCCACCTCCGCAATCGCTCGACCGTCATCGATTCGAGTCGAGACCGACAACCAGCCGCCTTTCGGCATCGCGTCCTTGGCATTGAGAAACAGGTTGAGAAACACCTGCTGCAGCTTGTGTTCGATGCCACGTACGATGAGAGGTTCAGACGCAAGCTCTCGCCGCATCTTGATGCGGTGAATTTCGAACTGATGCTCGAGCAACGACAGCACGTCGGTGATCACCACGTTGACGTCCACGGTAGTCAGATCGGAGGCCCCGATTGCGGCGGGCCGCGAGAGGTTCAGCAGTCCGTTGACAATCTTCGCGGCACGAAAGGTCTGACGCTCGATCTTCTCGAGCAGGCGCGTGCGGGGGTCCTCCGGGTCGGCGCCTTCCAGAAGCATCTGCGTGAAACTGGAAATGCCGGTCAGCGGCGTGTTCACCTCGTGAGCCACCCCGGCCGCCAACAGACCGATTGACGCCATCTTCTCGGAGATCTGCAACTGCTCCTCGAGCTGCACACGGCGCGTGATGTCCTCGACAATCACGATTGTCCCGACCGTGGTCATCGCTGCGTCCGCCGACGCGCGCAGCGGCACTACCGACGCATTGACGATGATCGTGCGCCCCTCGCCGGCCGAACGGCCGGCCAGCGGAATTCGCGAGAGAGTCGTGCCGCGAGGACAGTCGCGGCGTGCCGCCCGGACCGCTTCAACGAATGGCGGGGCGAACATGTCGTGGAGATGGCGCCCGACGGACTCGCTGCGAGACACGCCGTACAGCTGTTCAAGTGCGTGGTTCCATCGGACGATTCGATCGTCGAGATTGACGACCAAGAGGCCGTCATCCAGTGACTCGAGGATGTTCTCATTGAAGCTGTGGAGCCGATCGAGTTCATCCGCCTTGACGTGCAGCTGCCGGTAGAGACGCGCATTCTCGAGCGCCGTTGCTATCTGACCGGCCACGGTCGCGAGCAACCCCATGTCCTCACTATTCAGCGGCCTGCCGGTAGCCTTCCGGCCAAGCGCGATGATGGCGATCGTGCCTTCCTTCGCCACACATGGAACGAAGTAGTACAGCCCGGCATCGCGCCAGAACTCGATCTCTTCGACTGGGAAGCGACTGACGGCCATCGGATCGTCGAGTGCCACGGTATGACCATCGCCAAGGCGTGTGCCGAGACCGGACTGTCGGGATAGTTCCGGCGGATGGCCATCACTAAAGCCCGACGCGCGAACGGAACGGAAGTGTGGCTCTATCTCGTCATCGAGCATGAGGGCCATGCGATCGACAAGGAGGGTCTCTACGACACGCGAGACGAGGCGTTCGGCCAGCCGGTTCAGATCGAGGTCGCTGTTGAGGTCACGGGCAAACCCGACAAGCGCACGGCGGTAGTCGTACCGATCGCGGTAGAACGCACGATCGAGCAGGCTCTGCATCGCTTCCTTCACCGGGGGCGCGAGCAGGAGTGCCACCAGGGTTGCGAGCACCGCGATCAACCAGTTGTGTCCGGTGTCGCCCTTGAGGAGCACCCGCTCCACGGCCTGCAGAAGAATCGCGTAGATCGCGACGATCGCCGAGAGCGCTGCTACGTATACCAGCGCGCGTTTGACGATGACCTCCACGTCCATCAGGCGATAGCGAACGATCGCCGAGGCGTACGCGAGCGGAATCAGACTCAACGGGATGGCTGACAATTGCATCGGCAGCGACGGCTCAATGCCAAAGGCATACGGCAGCGCATATCCGAGCGCGAACGGCGTTGCCCCCAGCGTGGTACCCCAGGCAATCCAGCTGAGCTGTCGGCGTCCGGTGATCGAGCGAACCTCGGCCAATGCTCGGCCGAGGATGGCGAGGCCGCCGATGAAGGATACGGCCAGGTAGAAGAGCTCAATTCGATCGAGCGTCTCGATCAACCGAATGAACACCGGCGCACCCAGGCCACCACGCGCAACCGCCACGACCCGGGCGGCGCCGAGCACGGCGGCCGGCACATAGAGCAGCGGGATGATGGTGCGGCCGGGCGAACCGGCGGTCCAGCGTCGTTCGCGCTCGGGAAAGATCAGTGTGAAGTGCAGGAAGAGCGGCGGGAGCAGCAACGTGGCCACGACGTCGCCCCAGTAGAAGATCCAATCCAGACGATCGAGCCGGCCGCTAAAGGAGAATGTGAACAGGCCGAAGAAGGCGACCGATAGCCAGAAGAAGTGCAGCGTGGCCGGGTCGCGCGGGCGGCGGAGACGCACGGCCCCGCCGATGATCAGCGTGAAGATGCCGACGCCCGCGAGCAGAAAGTAGAACGCGCCTGGGGCGTTGGGAATCGGGGCGACACGTACCTCGATGACTTGCGGCGAACCGAGGCGGAAGACGGTATATCGAACCAAGTCCCCGGCAGCGGCCGCGTGGAGAGCTCTGACCACGTCATCGACCGCCTGGACCGGACGGCCGTCAATGGCCAGGAGAACGTCCCCGGCCATGAGGCCGGCAACGGCCGCCGGGGTATGTGGTGCAATCTCTCCGACAACGACGCCTTCGGCTCGATGCGCCCAAAGGACTCCGTCCTCGAACTCATTCCAGGTAGCCACGGTCGCCACGTTTGCCACACCAAGACAAAGCAGCACAGCCACGACGACGGCCGGAAACACCGGTTGATGCCATCGCGCTAAGTCCAAGGCGCCGGTAAAAGAGCGGATCGCCGTCATGCTTCGACTGAATTGGGCTGAGGTACGCACCTCGGCACCCGATGAGGGAGCAATCGGTATACCAGCGCGAGGATCAGGGTTTTTCGCGTAAATCACTATAAATAAGTCTCTTATCAGCGGCTCTCACATCAAATAGCGTCCACGGATCCAACTGAAGGGAGTAGATATTCAACTTTTCGGAGACGCCGTCGAAAGACAAAAAAAGGAGGCGATGCCTCCTTGGTCCGTGGACCCGTACGTCGCCAGCTAGAAGCGGACGGTAAGGCCTCCGACCACGCGCGTGGGCGGCTTCACGACGAGCAGTTCATCGTAGATGGAACCACTCAACAGTTCTTCGCTGAACAGGTTGCGGACTGACACCAGCATCTCCCACTCCGCCGTCGAGAAGTTCAGGAACGGTAGTGCCTGGATCAGTTGGACGCCGAAACGTGCACCCAGCCGGCCGTTCGACGAAGAAGTGGCAGTGGCAAAGCCGGTGTTCAACTTGTAGACGGCAAGAAACTGGGTTGCCGTGACGGGGATTCGGCTCTCGATTGAGATCGTAATGTCGTGGGTCCGCTCTGAGCCGGTTCGGACTGTCGATCCGGCAACCGCCACCAGCTGCGCTCGATCCGGAGACACGCGCTGCCAGTCGGCGTCCGCCTGCGTGTAGTCGATTGAAGCGCGGAGCCCGTCAACCATCTGGCGGCTGATGCCGAGTCCCCAACCACGCGCCACGAAGTCGCCACCGGAACCAACGTAGTAATGCCCGATGCTGGCGGCCGCAGTCCCTGGCAGAGCGACACCGAACAGAGTTGCTATTTGGTCCTCGACTTCCTGACGGAAGCCGCGGATACCGATCATGAAATCACCCAGCCACTGCCGCTCGATGGAAGCCTCGACATGATCGACGTGCTCTGACGCAAGTCCGTGGCGCTGGGAGACCGGTGAGAAGGTGCGCTCCGGGGGCAGCCAGAGGCCAGTCGACGGCGGCAAGAACTCCTCGCCGCCAGGGGCCACTTCCCGATGCGACACGCTGCCATGGATCCGGATACTGCTCTCGAGGCTCGGAGCGAAAGTGATGCTGGCGCTCGGGCTGAGCAGGCCGCGATCATTCAGGTAGTCGTACCGCGCGTACTTGGCACCATAGCTCACACTGACTCGTGGCCCAGGCGTCCAGTGGTCGAACGCGTAGACCGCGCCGACGTTACGGCTGCCATCGGACATCGCGGCAAGCGCGTCAACGTTTCCTCCCACGTACTGCTGGGTTCCGTAGGAAAGGCCCGCTTCGTACTGATGCGCGGTCGGTGCACGGCTCAAGTAGGAGCCGGAAACAATCCAGGACGACAGGTCGCCCTGTGTCATTGCGCCGCGCATTGCCCACTCGCCCGTGCCAGTCGGTACCGACAACGCCAGGTAGGTCACGCCATGCGGCATTCCGTCGAGGGCAAACAGCTCACCAGGACGGTCGAACGACGTCCTCGTCAGCAGATTGATCTGGCCGCTGAGCGGCAGCGCGCTGAACAATCCCAGCGGGAATCGTGGCGAACGAGCGGAGGCTGAGCTCAGGCCGGCCAGTGAATCGCCCCCCAGGGCATCACCCTGGTCGTCAGTGAAGGATTCGATGTCGGCGTCTCTCAAGACGCTGCGCTTCAGGTGGCGAAGGCGCCACGCCACCTCACCATGATCGTGCGCGTCAGCGTCGGTCTCTTGAGTCTCACCGCTCGTCGCCGCGCCTGCGATTCCCGCCTCGAGCAGCTCTGGCTTGTCCCCGCTGTCGCCGCGGCGGTTCAGCTCAATTGTCGAAGAGGTGCGTGCGGCAGCCTTGACCTGAACCGTGCGCGCACGAGCAGGAACGTAACCCTCCAGGTGCGCCCGTACGAGGTAGGGACCAGGGGGAAGATTCCTAAAAATGAAGGCCCCGTCACGGGCAGAGACCGCAAAGACGCTGGTGGCACTGACTGCGGAGACGACAACCCCCGCAAGCGGCAGACCGCTCTGGTCGAGCACCGTACCGTACAGGTCGCCTTGGGGCACGACCGCCGCTGCCGGCTTGATGACCCCCACAAGGCTGCGTGGCATGAGCTGTGCGGCCACCGGCGCAGACCCTGCCATCAGGACCATCGCCACCACAGGGCACAGGGTCAGGAAGTGGGTCATCGCGATGTCACCGCGTGATCATGTTTACGCCTTCAGGACGCGTTCACCGTGAAGTTCACGTTCTGGGTGATCGACTTGCCTGCTGCCTTATCCGTGATCTTGATTTCGAGCCGGTAGTCGCCCGCTGGGAAGATCATCACCGGGACGGCCAGACCGCCCGGCACCGCGTGGCCGGCGGCCAGACTGAACTCGGGAGGCAGCGACTGCGCATTGAATTCCTGAGGTGCGGTCTTATTGAAGTACTTCTCGCCTTCGGCCGTCTTCTGGTGGAAGCTGAACTCCACGAGTACGTTGGGTTTGGTCGTCACCGGATCGGCGCTGACGCCGTAAATCCAGAAGGCCAACGAAAGTTCCCCGGCCTTGGCCAACTTCGCTTCCTTCGTCGGCTCGACTTTCATCGTCCCGAAGACGTAAGGATTCTCTGCCTGTTGATTTGCCGGAAGAGGGGACGTCAGCGGCTCGATGGCGCCCACGAGAATGCTACTCGTCTGCAGCCCGTCCTTCGTGAAGTCCGGAACGCTCAAACCGTGGCGCAGCAACCCCATCTTCGGCATCTGCTTCTTGTCGCCGGAGGACTGCTCCTTCATCGCGATGAAGAGGTCGTACTCGCCGCCCGCCAGTGCCATGGCTCTCTGAAACTGACCGTCGCTCTTCAACGTAGCAAATGAGGCGGTGTCCCACGCATAGAGAGGACGCGCCGGCTGCTTGTCCTTGTCGTCGCCGGCCTTCTTATCGCCGCTGGCGGCCGCTGGGGCCGGGGGGGGATTCCTATTGACCGCGCGAACGTAAACCGCTGTGTTAGCCGACGTGCCTGCGGGACGGTTGACCTTCAACGAAAACGGGATGTAAGTCGTCCCGTCCTGGCTCTTGATGAAGTGGTTCAAATCCCACGCGATCTCGATCTCACCCTGCCGCTGATCTGCGCTGCCAGAAGCTGGGCTGACCGGTTCCGCGGCAGTGACTTTATCAACGAGCTGCACCAGCGCACGCACGTCCTCTTCCTGCTGCTTGTTGCGCTTTTCCTGCTCCTTGGCAACCTTCGGCGCCTGCGCAAACAGGAGGGTAGAGCCGCTCGAAAGGAATGCCAAAGCGGCACAGAGGGTAATGACGCGACGAATCAACATGATGCCTCTCATCAAACGAGTCATGCGGCGCCAGGACTGGAGCCGGCCTGGAATTTAAACCGGCTGATTGTAGGCTCGAAACGCGGGCAAGTCAAACAGCCAAATCGGAGAAAATGCTAGCAATACTTGCCTTCGCTCGAGCTTCAAAGGCGGAGGCCCGTGCTATCATCGGCACCCCGCTGGGCATCCATGGAACTCGATGACATCCTGGTCATTTTGCTTGCGGGCGGCGTCGGCGAGCGACTGTCGCCACTGACCAAGGAACGCGCCAAGCCCGCGGTCTATTTCGGGGGTCCCTACCGGATCATCGACTTCACCCTCAGCAACTGTATCAACTCCGGGTTGCGCCGAATTTTCATTGCCACTCAGTACAAGTCGCTTTCGCTCAACCGGCACATCCGCATGGGCTGGAACGTGGTATCCGAGGAGCTGGGCGAGTTCATCGAGATTCTCCCGCCGCAGAAGCGTGTCGGGGAGCATTGGTATCTGGGCACGGCGGACGCGGTGTTTCAGAACCTGTACTCAATAGTGCGCGAAGGTTCGAGCCACGTCATCGTGCTTTCCGGCGACCATGTGTACAAGATGGACTACTCGAAGATGCTCCGCTTCCATCTCGATCGGAACGCCAACGCCACACTCGCCACGCTCGAGGTGCCTGTCGCCGACGGCCCGCGGTTCGGAATCGTGAAGGTCGACGACAACGACCGAGTGACTGGATTTCAGGAAAAGCCCCAAAGCCCGGCCCCAATCCCAGGCTCGCCGGACGTGACGCTGGCCTCGATGGGAATCTACATCTTCCGTTCGGACGTGCTCGTGAAGGCACTCGAGGAAGACGCCGCCAGGCCTGACAGTCAGCATGACTTCGGCAAGAACATCATCCCCTCGCTCATCCGGACCTCATCGGTCTACTCGTATCGCTTCTACGACGAGAACAAGAAGGCGGCGAAGTATTGGCGGGACATCGGGACGCTCGATGCCTACTTCGAGGCGAGCATGGATCTCTGCCAGGTGAACCCCGAGTTCAACCTCTACGATCCCGAGTGGCCACTCCGCACGTACATGCCCCAGGCGCCACCCGCGAAGTTCGTCTTTGCCGAAGAGGGCCGGCGGTGCGGGCAGGCTCTCGATTCGATCATCTCAGGTGGCTGCATCATTTCTGGCAGCCGCATCAGCGGCAGCATCCTTTGCCCCAATGTCCGGGTCCACAGCTTCTGCGACATCGAGCAGTCGATACTGATGCCGAACGTCCGCGTGGGACGACACGCCCGCATGCGCCGGGTGATTGTCGACCGCGACGTCGTCATCCCGCGCGGCGCGTCGATTGGCTACAACCCGGATGAAGACCGGCGGCGCCATGCCGTCACCGACGGCGGCATCGCCGTCGTCACCGCGGATGACGAGCCGCTCATCGCGCCGATCAGCGAAGCAGCGCTGCGTGCCGAGGCAGAGGCCGATCGTCCGGCACACAAATAGAAAAGGACTTCATGCAGATCACGCGCGTCCGTGGACGCGAAATTCTCGATTCCCGTGGCAATCCAACAGTTGAGGTCGATCTACAGGCGGGCACGGCGTCCGGGCGGGCGGCGGTGCCATCGGGCGCTTCGACGGGAGAGCACGAGGCACTGGAACTGCGCGACGGCGACAAGGCCCGGTATCTCGGAAAGGGGGTCCGCACGGCTGTGGCGCACGTCAACGGCGAGATCGCCGGCGCGCTACTCGGCCGGCCGCTCGATCAGCGGGCGCTCGACGCACAGCTCATCGCACTCGATGGAACGCCGACCAAGAGCCGGCTCGGGGCCAATGCGATTCTGGGCGTCTCGATGGCTGCCGCCCGCGCCGCGGCCGCTGCGGCCGGACGACCGCTCTACGAGCACCTGGCGTTGCTCAGCGGCCGCGTGCCCGCCGACGGCAAGTACCTGCTGCCGGTCCCGATGATGAACATCCTCAACGGCGGTGCGCACGCCGACAGCAGCGTGGACTTTCAGGAGTTCATGGTGATGCCGGCCGGGCTACCGACGTTCGACGAGGCGCTTCGTGCCGGAGCCGAAATCTTTCACGCCCTGCGAGCCATCCTCAAGAAGGCCGGCCATTCCACGGGTGTTGGCGATGAAGGCGGCTTCGCACCGAATCTCAAGTCGAACCGCGAAGCGCTGGATATTGTGTTGCAGGCTGTGGGCGCCGTCGGGCTCAAGGCCGGCCAGGACGTGTTTCTCGCGCTCG
>JAKFXY010000103.1 GCA_021731165.1 Acidobacteriota bacterium
GGCCCCGCCGTCACCACCACCCTCGTTCGTAGCGCCGTCACCGTTGCCGCCGTTGGCCTCGTTGCCACCATCGCCACCGTCGGACCCGCTGCCGCTGGCCAACCCGTTACGGTAGAAACCACCGGGGGAGCCATCGCCTGCCTGATCTTCACCCACAGCGAGACCGCCGCCGCCTGCGCCGAACGACATCGGCCACAGCGCTGGATCAACTCCCATCGCCATGTAGAGCGGCTGCCCATCCCCAGAATCGTCTCGCGGGACGAGCTCACCACCGACGCCCCCCCACGGCCACGGGTTGTATCCGTGGAGAATCCCTTCCGGCTCGTTCTGGTCATTCAGGTCACGAAAGCCCAGGAGAATGACTGTGAACATTCTGCCCGCAGGGTTTTCGCGCGCGGCATTGCGATTCACCGCGTTGTCCACGGATGCGAGGACCTGGCTCGGTGTCTGATCGTTGCTAGCCTTCGGCACGACGCTCGTCACCCGCGTCGGCCCCTCGCTGCCACCGTCCGGAGCCACCATGCCACGCTCGTCACCGCCCATGAGCGAAATGTCGCCACAGCTGGCCACGCCCGCGAGGATTGCTGCAAGCACCACCAGGAGCAGTTGGGAGAGCCGTTTGGGACCCAAGCGTCGCATACCTTATGGACAAGGCAAACCTGGTGCCGTTTGGATTGCTAGCGCCGTGTGGTCGTAAAAACCGTAAAAATGACTCAAATCTATCGATACTCAGCCAATCTGTCATTTCCTGTCATCCCGCGCACCTCCTGGAAGTCGGCCTTCATCGAGAAAAGTCCATCCTAAGGTGACTTCTGTGTCACTTACGGAACCTCGCAAGGCCCTGGGCCTTTGATGTGGAGAGGATGCGGAGGTAAGGACGTGTATCTACGGCTCACCCATTGCGAGCGCGAGGCCTCGTGACTAGTATTAGGGGTTCTTTTCGGCGAATTTTGAGGTTCTCACTATGACCATGCTCGACCGGATGCGTCGGCACCGCAGTTGGCTCAAATGGAGCCTTGCGCTTGTCGTGCTGACCTTCGTTGCCTTTTACGCCAGCGATTTCGCGACAGACCCGACGGCCCTGACTGGCACCACGGTTGGCGCCGGGGCCAACGAGGTCATCGCCAATGTCGAGGGCCGCTCGATTACTGCCGGCGAGTTCCAGCGACGCTACCAGAGCCAGATGCAGGCATATCAGGGGGCCTACGGTGGCGGCGTCAGCGAGCAGCTCCTGCGCCAGCTCGGCATTGACCAGCAGATTGTCCAGCAGATGGTCGATGAGCAAGCCGCGTTGACGGAGGCCGAACGCCAGGGCATCCGCGTGAGCGACGAGGAGCTCGCTCGGCAGATTTTCGCCATCCCCGGCCTCCAGGAAAACGGCCGCTTCATCGGTGAGCAGCGATACGAGCAGCTCCTGCGCACCCAGCAGCCGCCGATGACGAAGGCGGATTTCGAGGGAAGTTTGCGCAGCAGCATGATGATCGACCGGCTGCGCTCCGCCCTGACCGATTGGATGGCGGTGTCTGAAGCGGAGCTGTTGCGCGAGTACACACGACGGAATGAGAAAGTGAAGCTTCAGGTCGTGGCACTCACGGCCGAGAGGTTCCGCGACCAGGTTTCTGTCACCGATGCGGAGATCGCGTCGTACTTCGACGCGCGCAAGGCTGAATACCGCAAGGGCGAGCAACGCAAGATCCGTTTTCTGCTCCTCGACCGCGACGAGCTCCGCGCCAGAACGACCGTGACCCCTACGGAGATCCAAGCCAGCTACAACCAGAACATCCAGCAGTACCAGACACCGGAGCAGATCCGCGCGAGCCATATCCTGTTCAACACGGCCGGCAAGGATGAAGCGGCCGTTCGCAAGCAGGCGGAGGATGTCCTGAAGCAGGCGCGGGCCGGTGCCGATTTCGCCCAGCTCGCACAGAAGTTCTCCGAGGACGAAGGGTCCAAGGCGACCGGCGGCGACCTCGATTTCTTCGCGCGAGGACGGATGGTGCCGGAGTTCGAGAACGCGGCGTTCGCCATGGAAGCCGGCACGATCAGCGATCTCGTGAAGACGCAGTACGGCTTCCACATCATCAAGCTCGTGGACAAGAAGCCGGCCGTCACACGCACGCTCGACGAGGTGCGCGCGCAGATACAGGACCAGCTCGCCTCGCAGAAGACCGACCAGCAGATCGCCGATCGAACGACACAGCTCACCGCCCGCATCACGACACCTTCGGACATCGACGCCGTGGCCAAGGAGTCCGGACTCAAGGTGGAGGAGTCGGACTTTTTTACCCGCGAGGATCCGGTCCCAGGCCTCGGCGCCGCACCGCAAGTCGTGGTCGAAGCCTTCCGCATCAAGGACAACGAGGTCGGCGGGCCCACGGTCTCCCCCAGGGGGATGGTCTACCTCGCCCTTTCAGGCAAGCGCGACCCCTACGTCCCGAAACTCGAGGAGGTCAAGGAGCGTGTACGGGCGGACGTCACCCGTTCGAAAGCCACGGAGCTGAGCCGGCAGCGAGCCGGCGAGATTGCCACTTCGCTGCGGAATGCGAGGGACTTCGCGGCAGCGGCAAAAGCACAGGGGTTTGAGGCCAAGGACACTGAGTTCGTCACCCGCGGGACGGCGTTGCCCGATCTGGGTGTCAGTCCGGATGTGGACAAGGCGGTGTTCGACCTTCCGGCCGGAGCCGTGAGCGAGCCGATTACGACAAGCGACGGCACGGTGATTGTCCGCGTGGTCGAGCGAGACGCGGTGACGCCCGATGAGTTCCGGGCGGACAAGGACGCCTTCCGCGAACAGGTCCTCACCGAGCGGCGCAACCGGTTCTTCAGCGCCTACATGACAAAGGCAAAACAGAACATGAAGATCGACATCCGGGCGGATGTCGTGAAGAGAGCGATCGGGGCGTAGACCAGACGCCCACAGGCCGAACGGGTCAGCCTGTATCTCATCTCACAAAGGCAAACGGCATCAGCGCGAGTGGCTCCCCGCGCCGGAACAGGTTGATCGGCGCGGTCAGGGCCCTCACGGCGCGCTCTTCAGCCCCGCCGGTCAGAGTGGCATGGCGGTTGGCCCCGCCGGCAAGGATCCCCCAGAGGCCCATTCCCGCGGACGAGCGGCCGATTTGTTCGGTCAGCGCCTGATAGAAGGTTCGCCGAGGCGAGTAGACCACCAGCTCGACATCCTCGTCCGCCGGAATCTTTGCGCGCTGTCTGGCCACGGCCACGGCGGCTTCGAACCCGCCAAGCTCATCCACCAATCCCTGTTCGCGCGCCTGCTGCCCGGTCCAGACCCGACCCCGCGCCACGGCGTTGATCCGCTCCGGCGTTGTCTGGCGCGACACGGCTGCCTTCTCCACGAAGTTCCGATAGAACCCTTCCATGTACTCGCCGAGCTTCGCGCGCTGCTCCGGTCGGAATGGCTCGAAGGGCGAGTAGATGTCGGCGTTCCTCCCCGACGTCACCGTCTCCGTCGTCACGCCCAACTTCCCCAGCGTCCCGCCAATCGCGACCTTCCCCATGAAGACGCCAATTGAGCCGGTCAGCGTGGCGGGATGCGCGACGATCACATGCGCGGGCATCGCAATGTAGTAGCCGCCCGACGCGGCCAGATCGGACATCGAGGCGATGAGCGGACGCGAGGGGTCCTGATCTCGCGTGATCATCAGCTCCCGCCAGATGACGTCCGAGGCCACCGACGACCCGCCGGGACTGTCGATTCGCAGGACTATCGCCTTGATGGACCGGTCATCCCGCACGCGACGAATCTGCTCCACCAACGTGTCCGACCCGACGACCTGCCCATTGGTGGGGTCATAACCGCTCTTCCCCGACACGATTGCACCGGAGGCGTAGAGCACCGCAATCCGGGAGCGCGGCTTCACACCCAGTGAGCGCGGAGTGACTCGCTGATAGTCGGCACCCTCAATCCGACGCATCTCGCCGGACCCGAGGCGCAGCTCGCGCATGCGATCGTCGATCTGATCGTCGTACGCCAGGTCATCGACAAGGCCGCCTCTGAGCGCGGCCTCTGGCGAGAATGGTCCTTCGTCAAGCAGCGTCCGCACGTCCGCCTCGCTCTTGCGACGACCCTCGGCGATTCCGCGCACGAGCTGCTGGTACATGTCGCGGTTGAGTGATTCCGTCATCTCGCGATGGGCCGGCGTGAAGCTTCTCTCCGTGAGCTGGTTGACTGCGGTCTTGTAGTCGCCGACGTGCAGGAAGTCGGGATAGGCGGCGAGCTTGTCAAGCGTGCCGCGGAGGAAGATCTCATAGGAGGCGACGCCCGTCAGGTCGAGTGGGCTGGTCGGCAGCAGGAACACCTTGTCGGCCGCGCTAGCCAGGTAGTACTCGCGGTCGCCTCCGTACTCGAGGAACGCGATGACGCGCTTGCCCGAACTCCGAAAATCGAGAATCGCGGCGCGCAGCTCCTGCACCTTGCCCCAGAAGGGCGACTCGAGCGTTGAAGGCAGCAACAGGACGTTGGCGATGCGCGGATCGCGCTTGGCCATCCTCAGGCTGTCCACGAATCCGCGTACCGTGGCACGCTCGCCGCCAATCAACTGTCCAACCACATCGTCGGGCGCGGTCTCCTGCAGCTCGCCCCCGGGGCGCAGGACGAGCGTCGCCTCGTCGGGAATCTGCGGCCCGCTCGACACGAGGAAATAGAGCATGACCAGCCCGGCCACCGAGATGAAGATGGCCATGCCGATGAGCGTGAAGACGAGACCGACGCCGCGGCGAAATGCCACGAGACCTCCTGGGGAATAGAGTGCGGCTGCTATTGTGACGCCTGCGCCCGCCTCAACGCGAATGGCACGTATAATTCCCGCCATGGTCGAACCAGGTATCACCACGCTGCAGAAGCAGGACGCGAAGGCAGGCACGGGCGCAGAAGCGGCGTCCGGACAGGCCGTGACCGTGCACTACACGGGCTGGCTCTTCGACGGAGCCAAGGCCGATCGCAAGGGACAGAAGTTCGACAGCTCACGCGATCGCAACGAGCCGTTCACCTTCAGGCTTGGTGCGGGCGAGGTGATCCGCGGGTGGGATGAGGGGGTCGCCGGCATGAAGGTCGGTGGGCAGCGCACGCTGACGATTCCGGCCGACCTGGGTTACGGGAGCCGCGGCGCCGGCGGCGTGATCCCGCCGAACGCCACCCTCGTGTTCGATGTCGAACTCCTCGCGGTACGCTGAGAGCGTCGACCTCGAGATCGAAGGACTCAGCACCAGCGGCGATGGCATGGCGCGGCTCGGCGCCCGCCGCATCTTCATTCCGTTCACGATTCCAGGCGAACGGGTGCGCGCCCGAGTGCCCCGCGCGCCCGCGGACGTCACGGCCGTCCTTCTCGACGTCCTTCGCCCTTCGCCGCATCGGGTGGTGCCGCCATGCGCGCACTTCGGCCTGCGCGCGCAGTCGCATGACGGCCCCTGCGGTGGCTGCGCCTGGCAGCACATCGACTATCCCGAGCAGCTCCGGCTGAAAACAGCATTGGTGGGACGCCTGGTGCAGGCCACCGTTCCGTCGGCGCCGCGGCCTGCGCCGATCGCCACCGCCTCGCCGCTCGACAATCCATGGGGCTACCGGCAGAAAGTGCACTTCGTGTTCGGGAATAGGACCGGTGCGCCCGGACGGGCGCTCGTGATGGGCCACTACGCGCGGGGATCGCGCCGTGTCATCCCGACCATGGAATGCCCGGTGCACGATCCGAGGGGCAACGCCGTGGCCTTCGACCTCATCGACCGCTACGCCCGCGTGCGCATCGCGGCGGCCGGAACCGATTCTGGTGTACTCCAGGGAGTTGCCGTGAGGGTCGGCTGCAACACGCCTGAGCTGATGGCCACCGTGGTCGTGACAAATGGGTCCGACCGGAGGCTGCGTAAGGCCACGCAGGAAGCGGTAGACGCAAGCGCGGCCACGGCCTTCCATCTCAACTTTCATCCGAAAGACGACGGGTTCGTTTTCGGCGGGGAGACGCGCCGGCTGTCCGGCTCCGACCGGATGCGCGAGCGCGTCGCCGGAGCGTCGTTCTTGATCTCGCCGACGGCGTTCTTTCAGACCAACGTGCATGCGGCGCAGCTGTTGGTGAGCCTTGTGCTCCAGGCGGTGCCTGAGCGGTCGCGCGTGCTCGATCTGTATGCCGGTGCCGGCCTGTTTGCGATTCCGCTCGCGCGTGCCGGACACAGAGTCACGGCAATCGAGGAGAACCGCGAGGCCATCGCCGACGGTGAGGCCAGCGCCCGTCTCAATCGTCTCGACCCATCACGCTGCCGGTTCATCTCGAGGCGCGTGGAGCTGGCTTTGAGTAAGGTGCCGGCGATCGATGCCGTCGTGCTCGACCCGCCGCGGGACGGCTGTGCGCCTGGCGTCCTCGATGCGGTATTCGGGCGAATCCGCCCTCGCATCGGCGTGTATGTCTCGTGCAACCCCGAGGTGCTCGCGACGGACCTTCGTGTCATCACGGGCCACGGCTACGCGATACAGTCGATCCAGCCCGTGGACATGTTCCCGCATACCGCCCACGTCGAGGCGCTGGCCGTGGTCACACGATGACTTGGCGCGCGGTCGCGGCCATGTCGGCGATGGTAGCGGTGGCACTGGCATTGCCGGCTATCAGGCACTACCGCGAGATCCCCTCGCCTATCCCAGCGGCGGTGCGCGCGGAACTCCCGGTACCGCCCGGTGTTGAACTCGGAGCAGGCGAGGACCTGCTGGATGCAGCCTTCTCAGAGGACGCCCTCGACATCGTGTTCGTCGGAACATCAAGTGGACGGGTTCAGCTCTGGCGCCGGACGTTCAGTGGCGACCGCGCTGAGGCGCTCCCGGGCACAGACGGGGCCTCAATGCCGGCCTGGAAGCCCGGTGGTCGCACCCTCGCGTTCTTCGCCGACGGAAAGCTCAAGCAGATCTCGCTGGTGGATCGCACGGTCTCTGCCCTGGCCGATGCCCCGGTGCCGGGGGGCGCCTCATGGCTGGCCGATGGATCCCTCCTGTTCGTGCCCGATACACGAGGGCCAGTCAAACTGATGCGCTCCGGTGTTATCAGCGATGCAACCACGCTCGGGGCCGGGGAGCGCGGCCATGGGTCTCCCGCTGGGACGAAGTCTGGCGGGTTCATCTATGTCGCGACAGCGGCTGACGGGAGCCGGACGGTGCGCTACGTGATCGACGGACAGCAGGGCGAGCTCACGGTGACCGCCGGACACGCGGAGCTGCACGACGAGGTGCTCTTTCATGTGCGCGACGGCGTGCTCCTGGCGCACCCGTTCGATCGGGAACGCAAGGTCCTGGCAGGCCGGGCAACGCCGGTGGCGCCCAACGTCGGCATGTCGGCCACCGGCCGCGCCTGGTTCGCCGCTTCGTCACGGATGGTGGTCTCGGCGGGCGCAGGACCGCGCGCGCGCGACCTGGCTTGGTATACGGGCGACGGACGCCGCGGCCACCGGGTGGCCGACCCCGCTGAGTACTGGCAGGTTCGCCTCTCTCCGGACGACCGCGACGCCGCGGTCACCATGCTCGACCCGCTGTTGAGGACGCTCGACGTCTTCGTCATCCCTGTCGCCTCAGCCGGCCGCGCGGCGCGTGTGTCGCGCTCGCTTGGCGCCGACAGCGATCCTGTGTGGGCACCGGACGGGCGCCGGGTGCTATTCCGCTCGCTCAAAAATGGCGCTACTAACCTGATGACCCGCCGCATCCGCGTGAACGACGACGAGGAGTCGCTCGAGCGGTCGGGGCAGAACGAAACCCCGTCCGACTGGCGCGGGAATACGGTGCTGCTCCACGCTCCTGGCGCCGGCACGGGACTGGACCTCTGGACGCTCGATCTGGTGCGGGGGGGGAGGACACAGGTAACGCGCGGGCCCTTCAACGAATGGGACGGCCGCTGGTCACCCGACAGCCGATGGATCGCGTACACCTCGGACGAACCCGGGAAGGCCGAGATCTACGTGGACGCGTGGCCGGATAGCGGCCGGCGAACGCGGCTGTCGTTCGCCGGCGGGACCCGCGCTTCGTGGGGAGCCGACGGGCAGCTCTTGTTCTTGCGGGGGTCTCAAGTCTTACGCGCCACGGTGCATGCCCGCGGCGATGCGCTTGAGCTCGGCACGCCAACTCCTATCCTCGACGTCCCGGGGCTGCGCGACTTCGCCGTACCGCGCTCCGGGAGCCGGCTGTTGGTCCTTGCCTCCGCCAACCGGGGCGAGCCCACGCGCGCGGAGTTAATCGTCGGCTGGCGCTCCTTAGTGCCCTCTGGCGCTGAACGCCCTTGAGACACCATGTGAGAACCGCTCGGTCTCCGGCGTCGGGATTCGAGGTTTAGGACGTCGGACCTTTGCGGGAACGGAAATCTACAAGTACCAGTCCACGACCACGTCGCGCACCCCGCCAACCACCGTCAACGCTTCGTGCGGCATGTCCGCCGGAAACGCGACGACCAGGCCGGCCCGCGGCCGCACATCCACGGGCGGCTCACCTTCCTGTGGATACAGCCGGAGCGCACCGCCCCGGAATCCCTTCCCTCCGGGAGGGTCGTTCGCGCTGTTGAGAAACACCACGAGCGACACCAGACGCTCTCCTATTGCCGCCGTCTCACTCGAACGGTCGCGGTGGCGCCGGTAGAAACCCCCAGGCCGGTAGCGGAGAAAACCGGGCCCCTCTGATCTGGTGAGCGTAAGACCGAAAAACCTGCCGACCTCCGCCCGTGCCGCGGTCACCCTGGCTTCGACTGCCTTCAGGATGCCCTCGGCTACCTCGACGTCGAGCACGTCGCGGACACGGCGATCGACGACATATGCACCGTCAAAGATCTCCGCTGGCGCGGCATTGCCTCGGTCCATGGCTGCCCGGACCTCCTCACAGAATGCGGGGCTCCACGCACCGGCGGTCATGAACATCACTGGACGATAGTAAGTAACCCATTTGCAGTCTCTTGGATAGCTCGCGCGCGCGCCCGGGATACGCGGAGATGGTCCCGGCGCCATCAGCCGATAATCATGGCGTGCGACCCCTTCTGAAATGGGCTGGCGGAAAGCGCCAGCTGTTGCCCGTACTCCGCCAGCACTATCCTTCGTCTTTCGAGAGATACGTGGAGCCGTTCCTCGGCAGCGGCGCCGTGTTCTTCGACCTCCACGGCTCGGGCGCGCTCGAGGGGCGCGCGGCCCTCCTGGCCGACGCCAATCCGGACCTGATTGGCTGCTACCTGATGGTGCGCGATCGCGTGGAGGCGGTCCTTGCCGAGCTCGCCGAGCTCGACGAGGGCCACGCACGCGGCCGAGAGGCCTTCTACTACGAAGTGCGGAACGAGCGTTTCAACGCGCAGCGCCGGGACCATCCCGACTACACGCCTGAACTTGCGGCCATGTTTCTGTACTTGAACAGAACGGGCTTCAATGGTCTGTTCCGGCTGAACCGCCGCGGCGAGTTCAACGTACCAGTTGGCCGGTACGTCAATCCACGCATCTGTGACCCGGTGCACTTGCGCGCGGCCTCGGCGGCACTGCGGACGGCCGGTGTGACGATCGAGCTCAGGCCGTTCGCCGAGTCGCTGGCGGGTGCCACCGTGGGCGACTTCGTGTACTGCGATCCACCGTATGCACCGCTCACCAAGACTGCCTGTTTCGCGAGTTATACCGCCGGTGGATTCAACTGGTTCGACCAGCGGGCCCTGCAGCAGTCCGTCCTCGGAGCCATGCGCCGGGGCGCCTGGGTTGTGCTGTCCAACTCCTGCACGCCGGAGATCGAGGCCCTCTACGGCAGCTCGGAAGTGCGGGCTGCCGGACTCGAGGTCCAGCGGGTGCCCGCCCGGCGTTCCATCAACTCCCGGGCGCACCTCCGTGGCGCCGTACACGAGATCATCGTGACACCCCTTCTCCACGACCGGAGACTCGCGGACATTGTCCCGCGAATGCTGCGGGCGCGCTCCGCCCCCCCCGTCAGTGGGTCGGCACGCGCTGCCACCGCTCGACGCCGTGCCTGACCGTGGCGTGGCATGCTATTCTTCAGGTCTACCGTCTGCCGATGCGAAAGTGGCGGAACTGGCAGACGCGCCAGACTTAGGATCTGGTACCCGAAAGGGTATGGGGGTTCGAGTCCCTCCTTTCGCACCATTCGACTCGGCGCGGCTGCACCGCGCCTCGCTCATGGCAGGCCGAGTTGGCGAGATGGCGCCATAAGCCAGCGCAGCGAGTCGAAGGACTCCTTCGACTTCTATCACCATGAAAACAGAGTTCGTTGACGTCAGCGAAACCCAAAAGACCCTCACAATCGAGATCCCGAGCGACGTCGTGGACGCCGAGATCAACCGGGTCGCGAGCGGGTACAAGAAACAGGCACGGATCCCAGGCTTCCGGCCGGGCAAGGTGCCTGCGACGCTCATCAAGCAGCGCTTCAAGGATCAGATTCGCCATGACGTGATGCACGGGCTCATTCCGCGCGCCGTCGAAGAGGCCCTGCAGGAACGCGGCATCGAGCCAGTGGACACGCCGGACATCAAAGAGGTCGCGCTCGAGGAAGGGCGGCCGTTGACCTTTACGGCGGCTATCGAGACCGTGCCTATTTTCGATCCTGGCGACCTCTCGCAGATCACCCTCTCCAAGCCGATCGTGGACATCACCGACGATGCGGTCGAGCGCACGCTGCAGCAGATCCGCGAGCGCGCGGCCAAGTACGCGACCGTGGAAGGGCGCCCCGCCGCAGCCGGCGACGCCGTGGTCGCCCGCATGTCCCGTACCGACCCCGATGGGGAGACCGATCACCACGACAGCGTGTCGCTCGAGATCGGCTCGCCAAGCAACCCTCCGGGCTTCGACGAGAACCTGATCGGCCTCTCACCAGGCGACACGAAGCGCTTCAGCATCCACTTTCCGGAGGACTACGAGGTAGCGGCGGTGGCCAACACCGACCTCACGTATGAGGTCGAGGTGAAGGAGGTGCGCCACAAGAGCCTGCCCGATCTCGACGATGAGTTCGCGAAGGAGATTGGGGAGTTCGAAACCGTGGCCGCCATGCGTGAACGTATACGAACCGACATGGAAGCCGACGCCGAAGAGCACGCCAAGCGCCATGTCCGGACCGACCTCATGAAGGAGCTCGCGGGCCGGCTCACCTTTGAGCTCCCGGCGGCCTTACTGGAGCGGGAGATGGATCGCCGGGTCGAAGAACTCGCCCGCCGAATGATGTCCCAGAAAGTCGATCCTCAGAGTTCCGGTATCGACTGGGCGAAGTTCCGCGAGTCTCAGCGGGACGGCGCCAAAGAGGCCGTAGCCGGCGCCCTGGTGCTCGACGAGGTGGCCCGCCGGGAACATATTACGGTTACGGGCGAAGATGTCGATAAAGAGATTGGACAGTATGCGGAGCGGTCAGGACGGACCCCGGAGGCCGTGAGGGCGCAGTTCGAGAAGGAAGGCGGCATCTCCAGGCTCCATGCAGGGTTACGACGGGAGAAGGCGGTTGACTTGGCGATGTCGCGTGCTACGATCACCACAGTCCCGCACGAACATCACTAGTCGCTAGTCCTTTATATTCACAGATGAATTACGCCCAACTGGTGCCGATGGTGGTCGAACAGACCAACCGCGGCGAACGCGCCTACGACATCTTCTCGCGTCTGCTGAAGGACAGCATCATCTTCATCGGTACGCCGATTGACGACTCGGTCGCCAATCTCGTCATCGCGCAGATGCTGTTCCTGGAGGCCGAGGATCCTGACAAGGACATCCACCTCTATATCAACAGTCCCGGGGGGTCCATCACGGCGGGTATGGCCATCTACGACACGATGCAGTTCATCAAGCCGGACGTGCAGACCAACTGCATCGGGCAGGCGGCGTCGATGGCGGCGGTGCTGCTCGCAGCCGGGACCAAGGGCAAGCGCTTCTCGCTCCCCAACTCCCGAATCGTCATTCACCAGCCGCTGATGCAGGGTCTGGCGGGGCAAGCCACCGACATCGACATCGCGGCGCGGGAAATTCTGCGCATGCGTGACAACCTGAACGGCATTCTGGTGCACCACACCGGCCAGCCGATGAAGCGTATCCAGGACGACACGGAGCGCGACTACATCATGTCGGCGGACCAGGGGAAGGAATACGGGATTATCGATGACGTCATCCGGAAACGGGTGTAGCATCGGAAAGGCTTCGGGTTCCAGTCTTTAGGCTCGCGCCGAAAGCCTCGCGACCCTAAGACAACAGGTTATGGTCAAGAAGAACGGCGAGACCGAGATTCTCCGCTGCTCGTTTTGCAACAAGGATCAAAACGACGTTCGCAAGCTGATCGCGGGCCCGACCGTGTTCATCTGCGACGAGTGCGTCGAGGTCTGCAACGACATCATCGCGGACGACAATCGGTTCGAGAACCGCGGTGTACGGTCGTCCCTGCCCTCCCCACCTGAGATCAAGAAGTTCCTGGACGAGTACGTCATCGGCCAGGATCGCACGAAGAAGAAGCTGGCCGTCGCCGTCTACAACCACTACAAGCGGATTGAGATCCAGAAGCAGCCGCGCGGCCGCAACGACGTCGAGCTGACGAAATCCAACATCATGCTGATCGGGCCGACCGGGACGGGCAAGACATTGCTCGCCCAAACGCTCGCCAAGCTGCTCTCCGTGCCCTTCACCATCGTGGACGCCACGACGCTCACCGAGGCGGGCTACGTGGGCGAGGACGTCGAAAACGTCATCCTCAAACTGCTTCAGGCCGCCGGCGGCGATATCGAGAAGTGCCAACAGGGGATCATCTACATCGATGAGGTGGACAAGATCTGCCGCAAGGACGAGAACCCGTCGATCACGCGGGACGTGTCGGGTGAAGGCGTCCAGCAGGCGCTGCTCAAAATCCTGGAAGGCACGGTGGCCAACGTGCCGCCGCAAGGGGGGCGCAAGCACCCGCACCAGGAGTTTTTCCAGATCGACACCACCAACATCCTGTTCATCTGTGGCGGAGCCTTCGTCGGACTCGACAAGGTCATCGACCGGCGCGTCGGCAAGAAGACGCTTGGCTTCAAGGCCGACGTCAAATCCGTGCAAAAACGCGAGGTCGGCGCCACGCTCGAAGCCGTCGAGCCGCAGGACCTGATTAAGTACGGGCTCATCCCGGAGTTCGTCGGCCGCCTCCCGGTCGTCGGCACGCTCCACGAACTCGACAAGCCAGCGCTGGTGCAAATCCTTACGCAACCGCGCAACGCCATCACGCGTCAATACCAGAAGCTGTTCGAGTACGAAAACGTCAAGCTCCGGTTCACCGACGATGCCCTCGAGGCCATTGCCGAGCTGGCGCTCACCCGCAAGATCGGGGCACGCGGCCTGCGCATGATCATCGAGGACCTGATGCTCGACCTGATGTACTCGGTCCCGGGCCAGAAGAAACCGCGGGAAATCGTGTTGACGCGTGAGATCGTGGAAGCGAAGGACAAATCCGTTACGCTGATAGAAAAGGCTGGTTAGGTGGAAGTTTACGAGACCATCCCCATCGTCCCCCTCCGGGACGTCGTTGTCTTCCCGCACATGATGATGCCGTTCGTGATTGGACGGCCGTCGTCCACACGCGCACTCGAGCACGCACTTCTCAAGGACAAGCGAATCTTCCTCGCGGCGCAGCACGACGCGTCGGTGGACGACCCGCGCCCGGAGGACGTGTTCGCGATGGGCTGCGTGGCCAACGTCGTCCAGAGCTTGAAGCTGCCTGACGGCAACATCAAGGTGCTCGTCGAGGGCGTCGATCGTGCCCGCGCCGTCGAATGGAAGGAAGACAAGGGGTTCTACCGCGTCATCGTGAAGGTGCTCCCGAAGCAGAAGGAAGCGGCCGGCGACGCCGAGGCGACCATGGGTCGCGTGGTGTCGCTGTTCGAACAGTACGTGAAGCTCTCGAACAACCTGCACTATGACGCGATGATTGCCGCCGTCCGCGTGGACGATGCGGGCAAGCTGGCCGACACGATTGCCGCACACCTGCTGGTCGGCGTGGACGAGAAGCAGAATCTCCTGGAGATCATCTCGCCGCTCGAGCGACTGAACCGAATCGCCGGGATCCTCGAGATCGAGGTGGACAAGCTCCAGGTCGATCGCCGCATCCAGTCTCGCGTCAAGAAGCAGATGGAGAAGGCGCAGAAGGAGTACTACCTCAACGAGAAGATGAAGGCGATCCAGAAGGAACTGGGCCGCAAGGACGAAAAGGGCAACGAGGTCGACGAGCTCAAGAAGAAAATCGAGCAGTCGAAGATGCCGAAAGACGTCGAGGAGAAGGCCCTCCAGGAGCTGAAGCGCCTCGAGGCGATGCCGCCGATGTCGGCCGAGGCCACCGTCTCGCGCAACTATCTGGACTGGCTCATTGCCGTCCCCTGGTACAAGAAGACGCGCGAGAACCGCGACCTGAAGCACGCCGAGTCGGTGCTCCACGAGGACCACTACGGCCTCGACAAGATCAAGGACCGCATCCTGGAGTTCCTCGCCGTGCGGTCGCTCGTGAAGAAGCCGAAAGCGACCATCCTGACGTTCTCGGGCCCTCCTGGCGTCGGCAAGACGTCGCTCGCGAAGTCGATCGCCCGGGCGATGAACCGGAAGTTCGTCCGCCTCTCGCTCGGCGGCGTGCGCGACGAAGCCGAGATCCGTGGCCATCGCCGCACCTACATCGGCGCGTTCCCGGGCCAGATCATCCAGATGATGAAGAAGGCCGGTTCGCAGAACCCGGTGTTCCTGCTCGACGAGATCGACAAGATGTCGATGGACTTCCGCGGCGACCCGTCGGCGGCCCTGCTCGAAGTGCTGGACCCGGAGCAGAACGGCACGTTCCTCGACCACTATCTGGACGTCGAGTACGACCTCTCGAACGTCATGTTCATCTGCACGGCCAACGTGCTCCACACCATTCCGCAGGCGCTTCGCGACCGCATGGAAGTGTTGCAACTGGCCGGCTATACCGAAGCGGAGAAGATCGAAATTGCCAAGCGCTTCCTCGCGCCGAAGGCCATCGAGGGTGCCGGTCTCACCGCGGACAACATCGTCATCCACGACGATGCGATCCAGACCATCATCCAGCGCTACACCCGCGAGGCTGGCGTGCGCAACCTGGAGCGTGAGATTTCGTCGATCTGCCGGAAGGTCGCCCGCCAGGTCGTGATCCAGGGCAAGACCTATAAGGAAGAGATCACCGGGGAGCGGGTGACCGCCCACCTCGGCGTACCCCGGTTCCGCCCGAGCATGGCGGAAGAACAGAACGAGGTCGGTATCGCGACCGGGCTCGCCTGGACTGAGGTCGGTGGCGAGCTGCTCGTGACCGAAGCCACGCTCATGCCCGGCAAGGGCAAGCTGACGCTCACCGGCAAACTGGGCGACGTGATGCAGGAGTCGGCGCAGGCCGCGCTCAGCTACGTCCGGTCGAAAGCGGCCGAGCTCAACCTCCCCGAGGACTTCCACTCGAAGATCGACATCCACGTGCACGTGCCCGAAGGCGCCATCCCGAAGGACGGTCCGTCGGCGGGCATTACCCTGGCCACGACGCTCATCTCGGCGCTGACCAAGATCCCGACCCGCCGGGATGTGGCCATGACGGGCGAGATCACGCTGCGCGGCAAGGTGCTCCCGATTGGCGGCATCAAGGAGAAGGTCCTGGCGGCGCATCGCGCCGGCGTGACGAACATCATCCTGCCGCGCGACAACGAGAAGGACCTGGCGGACATCCCGAAGAACGTGCTCGACGCGCTGTCCCTGCACCTGGTGTCCACGATGGACGAAGTGCTGAAGATCGCGCTGGCGGGGCCGCTGCCCGCCCGTATCCCGGCGACGCCCGTGGTCGCGGAAGTCGTGGACGCGGGCGATACGCGGACGCACTGAGTTCAAGCTGTGATGGACATCGAAGCGTGAGCGCCCCGGTGCCTCACTGTCTCGGTGTTGTGTTGGCGTGAAGATCGTAGGCTGTTGAAGATCGTTGCCGAATTCGTCACGAGCGCCGCGGGCGCGGATGACTTTCCACGAGACCGGCTCCCCGAGGTCGCCATGGTGGGTCGGTCCAATGTCGGCAAATCGAGCCTGATCAACGCGCTCTTGCGGAAGCCGCTGGCCCGCACGAGCGCCGCCCCAGGGAAAACCCGCCTGGCCAACTTCTTCCGCGTGCAGCGGGGAACGGCGCCGGCGATGTACCTGGTGGATCTCCCGGGCTACGGATACGCGCGCGGCGGCGGCCCGGCCGCGCGCGAGTTCCAGCGGCTGACCGACGCGTATTTCGCCCGGCCGGGCGCCAGGGCCGTGCTGCTGCTCGTGGACTCGCGCCACCCGGGGCTCGAGTCGGATCTGGACTCGTGGACATGGCTGTCAACACAGCCGTGCCAGCGCGGTGTCGTGGGAACCAAGGTTGACAAGCTAACGCGCGCGGATCGAACCAGCCACGCGCATGAATTCGAATCGTTGTATGACGGCCCGGTGCTGCTGGTCTCAGCGGTCACCGGCGAAGGACTGGAAGAACTGTGGAAGCTGATCGCTCGACTCCCAAGCCCACCGGCGGCGTAGCCACCGCCACATCCGCGCCCCCCGCGCCCGCGCAGGCGGACAAGGCCCCTGCCGACAGGAGTCAGGGGGACAAAACACAGGCCGAGAAGCCCGCCGTCGACAGAGGTGCTGTCGAAAAGAGCCAGGGCGAGAGAGCCCAGAACGACCGGCCTCAGGGCGACCGGCCCCAGGCCGCCCCGGCACAAACGATCTCGCTGTCAGCGATGAAGGAGATGAGCATCTCCGCGTTGACCAAGATCGCCAAGGAGCTGGAAATTGCAGGCGCCACGGGGATGCGCAAGCAGGAGCTCATCTTCGAGATCCTGCGGGTGCGCGCCGAGAAGAGCGGCAACATCTTCTCCGAGGGCGTGCTCGAAACGCTGCCGGACGGCTTCGGGTTCCTCAGGGCTCCCGACTACAACTACCTTCCCGGCCCCGACGACATCTACGTCTCCCCTTCCCAGATCCGCAAGTTCGATCTGCACACGGGCGACACGGTATCGGGCGTCATTCGGCCACCGAAGGACGGCGAGCGCTACTTCGCGCTCATCAAAGTCGAGGCCATCAACTTCGAGCCGCCCGAGAAGACGAAGGAGAAGATCTTCTTCGAGAACCTCACCCCGCTCTACCCACAGTCCAAGCTTGGCCTCGAGACCGACAGCGAGAACCTGTCGGGACGCGTGATGGACCTGCTCACGCCGATCGGCAAGGGACAGCGCGGCCTCATCGTCGCGCCGCCGCGCACCGGCAAGACCATGCTCCTGCAGAGCATCGCGAACAGCGTCACGAAGAACCATCCCGAGGTGTACCTGATCGTGCTGCTCATCGACGAGCGGCCCGAAGAGGTGACCGACATGCAGCGGTCCGTGCGCGGCGAGGTCATCTCGTCCACCTTCGACGAGCCGGCGCAGCGGCACGTACAGGTTGCCGAGATGGTCATCGAGAAGGCCAAACGCCTCGTCGAGCACAAGAAGGACGTCGTCATCCTGCTGGACTCGATCACGCGCCTCGCGCGCGCGTACAACACCATCGTTCCGGCCTCTGGCAAGGTCCTCTCGGGCGGCGTGGACAGCAATGCGCTGCAGCGGCCGAAGCGCTTCTTCGGCGCCGCCCGGAACATCGAGGAAGGCGGCTCTCTCACCATTGTCGCCACGGCACTCGTCGATACCGGGTCGCGCATGGACGAGGTGATCTTCGAGGAGTTCAAGGGCACCGGCAACATGGAGATCCACCTGGATCGCAAGCTGACCGACCGTCGTGTGTTCCCCTCCATCGACATCACCAAGAGCGGCACCCGAAAAGAGGAGCTCCTGCTGCCGAAAGAGGAGCTCAACCGGGTGTGGGTGCTCCGGAAGGTGCTGACCCCACTGTCCCCAACCGAGGCGATGGAGCTCCTGCTCTCGAAGATGGGAAAAGCCAAGACCAACGCCGACTTCCTGGCCGCCATGGCCTCTGGAAAGACCTAGGAAGGGCCCAGGGAAGCGTCGGCGAGGCGGGGTCTTGGTATAATCGTGGTTTCCATCTGTTCAGAAGGAGCGCGCCGTGAAGGAAGGTATTCACCCGAAGTACGAAGAGGTCGAGGCCCGCTGCGCCTGCGGCAACACGTTCAAGACGCGGTCGACCAAGTCCGAGCTGCACCTGGAAATCTGCTCGGCCTGCCACCCCTTCTTCACCGGCCGCCAGAAGCTGATCGACACCGAGGGACGCGTCGAGCGGTTCACGAAGAAATTCGGCGCCCAGACGTCGGAGCAGCGCAGAGCCGCCGAAAAAACGGCCAAGGCCGCGAAGGCCCCCGTGAAGGTTGCCGTGGCAAAGAAGGTCAAGGAACCGGCCAAAGAGGCGAAGGAAGCGAAAGCCGCCACTCCTGCCTGACGACACGCCGTCGGCGTGTCGGCTAGCCGACCTGCACGGACAGCATCGAAATAGATCCGCCGTCCATGCCTTCGACCGGGAACGTGATGAGATCGCCACGCTGCCGAGTGCCAATGACGTAGAGCAGCGGTAGATAGTGATCCGGCGTCGGGATCGACAGCAACGCCTCCCTTCCGAGCGCCTCATATTCGACGAGAGGCGTGGATTCGCCGGCCAGCAACAAGCCCTTCGCCCTATCCTCGAAGCGCACGGCCCAATCGTACGGATCGGGCATATGTCCTCCCCATGCGTACGTATGAAGGTTGTGGACAAGGTTTCCGCTTCCGACGATCAGGACGCCTTCATCGCGCAAGGGTGCCAGCTTCCGGCCGATCTCGAAATGAAATGACGGCGACTGAGACTCGTCGATGCTGAGTTGCACGATGGGCACATCGGCATCGGGGTACACGTGCCGAAGCACGGACCATGTTCCATGGTCGAGCCCCCATGAGTCATCGAGCTCGACCGCCAATGGGGCCAGCAGTTGCTGCACCCGGCGGGCGAGATCGGGATCGCCAGGCGCAGGATAGCGGACCTGATAGAGCTCGCGCGGAAAGCCGCCGAAGTCATGAATCGTTCACGGCGCCGTGCTGATGGTGACACCGGTCTCCGGCACGAACCAATGGGCTGAAATCGACAGGATGGCCCTCGGCTTGGCCGTACGCGCTCCGATACGCCGCCACCCCTCGGTGTACTTGTTACTCAACACGGCATTCATCGGATTGCCGTGCCCGAAGAAGATCGCCGGCAGTGGATCAGCCATGATCAGACGCTCCAGAGAGCGGATAAATGAACGTGCCAGGATGAGCTGTCTGTGTTTATACTCCGCCCATGCGTTTACTCACAGACATTCGTAGCGCCCTCGTCACGCTCCTCGCCGTCGTCGTCACAGCCGGCTGCACCTCGCGGTCTCCGGAGGCGCAGCTCGTCCAGGACGCGGCGGACGCCGTCGGCGGTGCCGACCGCATTCTCGCCGCCCGCACGCTGACGCTCGAGGGCGCGGGCACCAACGGTTCATTGGGTCAAGGCTTTCTTCCGGGCGGGCCGCTCTGGGATAACCAGCTCACGGAATACAGCCGCGCGATAGATCTCCAGAACCAGCGCATGCGCGTCCGGCACGTGCGCACGGTCACCTACGAGTTCCCGCTGCAGAGGGTGACGAAGGTCGACGCGAGCCTCGACGGGGACGTCGCCTTCAACGTGACGCCCGCCGGCATGACGGCTCGCAACAACGAGCGGGTGGCCGGCTACCGTCGCATCGAGATGCTGCATCATCCGCTGACGTTGCTGCGGGCGGCTCTTGCCGAGGGAGCGGTCATTTCCAATCTGCGGCAGGACGGCGCTCTCCAGAGCGTGGACGTCCAGCCAGCGGGCGGCGGAGACACGCTGACGCTCTCGATCGACGGCACCACTAAGCTGCCGACGACCGCCACCTCGCACACCTACGATCCCAATCTCGGGGACGTGGACATCGTCACGACCTTCTCGGAGTACGAGGAGGTCAGCGGCCTCAAGGTGCCGCGTCGCGTGGCATCGACCCTCGACACGCTGCCGCAGTGGGACATTCGCGTGGCGAAGAACACCATCGACGGGGACGTCGGCGATCTCTCGGCGCCGGAAGCGGTTCGTACCGCGGCCGCACCGCCTATCGAAGCGCCCGCCAATGTGACCGTCGACGAGCTCGGCCCCGGTCTCTGGCGGCTGTCCGGCCAGTCGCATCACAGTGTCGTGGTCGAGTTCGCGGATCATCTGACGCTCATCGAAGCACCGATCAACCAGACCCGCACGCTCGCGGTCATCGCGAAGGCACGGGAACTTCGACCAGGGAAGCCGCTGACCAACGTCATCGTCACCCATCACCACTTCGACCATCTCGGCGGGCTGCGAGCCGCGGTCTCGGAAGGGTTGACCATCGTCGCGCACACGAGCTACGAGCCGTTGCTCCGCGATCTCAGCGGGAGACCGCACACGGTTGTCCAGGACGTGCTGGCGAAGAGTCCGAAGCCGTTGACCTTCCAGGGCGTGGACGAAGAACTGACGATGAAGGACGCCATGAATGAGATTCGGATCTACAACCTGACTGGGAATACCCATGTGCAGGGGTTGCTCATGGCGTACATGCCGCGCCAGCAGTTGCTGTACGAGGCGGATGTCTTCGGCACCTACCTGACCTACCCCTGGGTCCCGATTCTCAATGACCACATGCGGAAGCGCGGAATGCGCGTGCAGCGGTACGTGCCCACACACGGCGACATGAAGACACAGGCGGACTTCCTGAAAGTGTTGCAGACACTCGGCACGAACTGATAGCGGGACGTCATCGTTGCTCGTGAGCAACCCGTAGAAGCGCGATTTCAATGAAACGGCGGCGGGCTCGCGTATGCGCAGATGCTCAAGAAGGCTGTCGCCGGAATACGGAACTGGGTGACCGATTACAACGACCTCTCGAAATGGGCCCTTCGGCAACACGCGGAGAGAATGAACATGAGCCGACTCACATGCGTTCGTAGCACCCTCTTGACGCTCCTCGCCATCGTCGTCACGGCCGGGTGCACCTCGCGGACACCGGAGACCCAGCTGATTCAGGACGCGGCGGACGCCGTCGGCGGTGCCGATCGCATTCTCGCCGTCCGCACGCTGACGCTCGAAGGCGCGGGCAGCAATGGGTCCCTGGGCCAGGGGTTTCTTCCGGGCGGGCCGCTGTGGGACGTTCCGCTCACAGAATCCAGCCGCGCGATCGACCTCGAGAACCAGCGCATGCGCGTGCGGCACACTCGCACTGTCACCTATCCATTCCCTTCCCAAAAGGTCACCAAGATTGACGCGAGCCTCGATGGGGACGTCGCCTTCAACGTAACGCCGGCGGGCATGACGGTTCGCAACAACGAGCGCGTGGCCGGCTACCGTCGAATCGAAATGCTGCACCATCCGCTGACGCTGCTGCGGGCAGCCCTCACCGAGGGAGCCACCATTTCGAACCTCCGCCAGGACGGCAACCTCCAGGTCGTGGACGTAAGCCCCGCGGGCGGCGGTGACGTTGTGATACTGGCGGTCGACGGCACCACCAAGTTGCCAGCCAGCGCCACCTCGCATTCCTACGATGCCAATCTGGGGGATGTGGACATCGTCACGACCTTCTCGGAATACGAGGAGGTCAGCGGCCTCAAGCTCCCACGCCACGTTGCATCGACCATCGACAAACTGCCGCAGTGGGATATTCGTGTGGTGAAGAACACGATCGACGAGGACATCGGTGACCTCGCGGCGCCAGACGCCATTCGTGTCGCGCCTGCGCCGCCCGTCGAAGCGCCGGCAATCGTGACGGTCGACGACCTCGGCCCTGGTTTATGGCGATTGGCCGGCCAGACCCACAACAGTGTCGTCGTCGAATTCGCGGATCATCTGACGCTCATCGAGGCACCGAACAACCAGACCAGGACCCTGGCAGTCATCGCGAAGGCGCGTGAGCTTCGGCCAGGGAAGCCGCTGACCAACGTCATCGTCACCCATCATCACTTCGACCATCTCGGCGGGCTGCGCGCCGCGGTCTCGGAGGGATTGACCATCGTGGCGCCAGCCAACTACGAGCCGCTGCTCCGCGACCTCACCGGGAGGAAACACACGGTCGTCCAGGACGTGTTGGCGAAGAACCCGAAGCCGTTGACCTTCCAGGGTGTCGACGACGCGCTGACGATGAAGGACGCGATGAACGAGGTCCGGATCTACAACCAGTCCGGGAACACCCATGTGCAGGGACTGCTCTTCGCGCACATGCCGCGCCAGCAGGTGCTGTACGAGGCGGACGTTTTCGGCACGTACCTGACACACCCGTGGATTGACAACTTCAACGAGCACCTGCAGAAGCGTGGAATACGCGTTCAGCGGTTCGTGCCGACCCACGGCGCCATGAAGACCCAGGCGGACTACTTGCAGGTGCTGAAAACGGCCGACAGAAACTGAGCGCGCTTACAACTCCTCGAGTCGCCTGCCGCGCGTTTCGATGCCGCGCCAGGCGACGAACACCGCCGCCACCGCGATTGGGATCGACACCAGGAGCGCCGGACGCATCATGCCTGTCGAGACGGTGATGAGTCCGGTCACGGTGGCAATGCCACCAATCAATCCGCCAAGCTTGCTGCTGCTCGCCGACAGGCCGCTGCCGGTCCCGCGAAGGCGCGTGGGAAACACCTCTGCCGTGTAAGGCGAAATCATCGCCGACATCCCTCCCGTGGCGGCATAGAGCAGGGCCAGCACCACGACGATCATCGTGCGATTCGTGCCCACTGCAGGCGCGAGCCAGGCCAACCCGAGAGCGCATACGACCGAGGCAACGGCGAAGACCACCATGCTCTTGCGACTGCTCCACCGGCCGTAGGCGTAGGCCACGAGCACGGTGCCGGGTATCGCCACGCCGGCGGAGAGAAACAGCAGGAATGACGCCGAGGCGGCCGTGAAACCGGCGCCCCTGAGGAACGTCGGGAGAAACGAGATGAATCCCCAATTCACCACTCCCCACGCGAGGCCGTACATCAACACCACGGCCGTCTGTGTGCTGAAGGGCGGACGAAAGAGACCTCGCATCCCGGTCCAGAGTAGTGGCGGCACTGCCGCCGGACCGCGATCGACCGCCGGCTTCGCTTCGATCCGTACGCCATAGCGGCCCATGACCGCGCTCGCCTCGGCTACACGGCCGCGGTCAAGGAGAAACCGAGGCGACTCCGGGATCCACCGGTTGAGAATCAGCATGAGCACGCCAGTTGGCAGGTTCACGAGCCACAGCGCCCGCCACGAGAACATCGGCTCGAGGAGCGCCGCGCAGCCGGCCGCGGCGAGTGTGCCTCCGACAGTACCCAGGCCTCCGTGGAGGACCACGAGCCAGCCGCGCGACCGCGCCGGAATCGACTCGGCCATCAGCGCATAGACAATCGGCAGCATCCCCCCGGCGGCGAGCCCCATCAGGAAACACATGAAGAGGTTGAGCGCAAAGGAAGGCATCGTGCCGCAGATAGCGGTGCCGATGAACATCAGCGACGCCAGCAGGATGGCGGCGCGCCTCCCAATGCGGTCGGCCATGATGCCCCACCAGACCGAGCCGATGGTCGTGCCCGTCAACGCGGAGATGAGCAGCCAGGCGGTCACCGATGGCCGGATGCCGTACTCGGCAGACATTCCCGGAAGCACGAAACCCAGGGTGGCCGGTTTCATCACGTCGATGATGAGCGCAACACCAAGGACGAACAGAAGCCCCCAATGCGCCCTGGTCATCGTCGCGTCGTCTATGGCCGCGAGCTGATACGCGGCCAGGCCAGCCCCTGTGGAGCGTCCGCGAGGTGGGAGAAGTCCCCACGTGGCGAGTGCCAGGCCAACCACGATCAGAACCATGCCCCAGATCATCAGGCCGCCCATGGGCATGCCAACCATCTGATAGCCCATGTAGCCCATGGACAGATAGTCAGGGAAATGCATGAGCACGCCCGCGGTGATTGCGACGGCGCCCGTCCAGAAAGCGACGGGACGTTCGAACTGGATGCCTTGAGTCTGCACGCCGTGAATTACAGCACGGAACGCGCGCGACATTTTTTCCGAGAAGCTGAATCGCTCTTCTAGCCTGAAGTGAGGCGCGATCGAAGGTGACTCATGGGCGCCCACCGGCGATCTGTGTATCCGCCAGGCGCCACGCCTCGGCGAGTTGCGCCTTGGCCGCCGCGGCTTCCGCCCCGCGGCCCTGGCGCTCCAGGCTGGCCTGCAGTCCGGAAAGCGACCATCCATTGTTCGGAAACTTCTTCATGTCGTCGCGGAACGCGCGTTCGGCGTCGACATGGCGCCCGATCTCGAGCAGCGCCGCGCCCTGCAACTGACGAACCGGAATCGGCCAGTCCGGCGGCTCCATGTATGTGAGGCCGTCTTCGAGCGTCACGGCCGTGGCGAAATGACGGGCGGTCTCCACCGGACGACGACGCTTGGCCGCGAGCTCGCCTGAAAGCACCTCGTAGGCGATGGCCACGACCGCCGACCCGGGATTCACGCTCGAAATCATCAGCGTCTTCAGGGAAGCATCGTCCTTGATCGCCGCGACGGCCGCGCGTTCCTTCTCCGCATCCTCGATCCGTCCCCGCGCGGCCATTGCCAGACCCCGGGCCGCATGCCACATCGCCTGCATGTACGGGATGTCGGCCGGCGGCGCGGCATCCGCGAGCACGTCGTCCCAGAGGCCGAAGCGCACCTTCGTGAAAAGCGGCGTCAGCTGCATGTGCTGCACCATACCGCCCATGCCCGGATCGCGGAGCATGTCGGCGTGCATCTTCGCGCGCACCTCGTCGGCCGCCTTCAGCGCCGCCGCGCGGCGTCCTTCCATCGACGCAGACGCGACGAGGAAGTGCATGTTGTGCGGGTAATAGCCGATCGCATACATCATGTTGCCCGCGACCGGGTTGCCGGCGAAGTACGCTTCATCCGCCTTGATCGCCTGCTCATTGGCTACCGACGCGTCGTTGTAGCGGCCCGTACGGAGATAGATGTGCCCAGGCATATGCACGATGTGCCCGGCGCCAGGCGTAAGCGCGGCGAGCCGGTCGGCGTACGGCTCCGCGCGTCCGGGATTGGGCGACGCTTCCACGGCGTGGATGTAGAGGTGGATGGCGCCCATGTGATCGGGGTTTCTGGCCAGCACCGATTCGAGCGCCGCGATCACGTCATTCGTAAAGGCGCGCGGGCTGCCGTCGAGATTCCAGTAGTTCCATGGCGCCGTGTCCATCAGTGACTGCGCGAAGAGAGTCGCGGCATCCAGGTCGTCAGGGAACCTCTGTACAACCGCACGCATGGCCTCCGCATACGCCTTGTCGAGTGGCGCGCGCTCAGCCGCGGGGTTCGCCGTGTAGCGCTTCGCCAGCGCGTCGATGTACGCGCGCTCCCTGTCGGTGGCGCCGCCGACAAGGCTCCTGGCCTGCTCGATGGCCTCGAATGCTTCCTTCGCGGCTTCCGGCGTGACGGGCGCATTGATATTCGGCCCGAGCGCGAATGCGACCCCCCATTGGCACATTGCGCACGACGAGTCGAGCACCGACGCCTGCCGGAACGCGCGTATGGCCTCCGCGTGGTTGAACGCGTAGGACAGCGTGAAGCCCTGATTGAAGTACTTCTGCGCGTCCGGCGAGCGTGTGGTGATCGGGACCTGATAGGTCCCGAGATTGCCATAGAGCGGCGCCCTCGAAGCGTCGGGTTCAGCCGCCGGCTGCCTCGAACATCCCCCCATCAGGGCGCAGAGCGCGCATGAGGCCAGCAACAAACGTGTCATAGAGTGGATTCTAGACCACCCCTTGGGAACGCTGAAAGACCTTCAGTCAGTACCCCGTGCAGTAATCCCCCACACACGCCGGCGGAGGTCCGCCGCTCGCCGCCGCGACGGCGCCGATCATCCCAGGATGAATCGTGCAGTGATAGTTGGCGCCGTTGCCAGGCATGACAACCGCCCGGCTCGTGGCGCCGGGAGCGATGTCGCCCGTGTCAACGGAACCGTCGTTCAGAATCACTCGATGGACCGTGTTGTCGTTGTTCTTGAACACCACGACCTGCCCGCCAAAGTTTGCCGGGTTCGGCGAGAACGCCTGCGCGCCATTCTGGCCGTTGATGTTGATGGTCGTCGTCACTGGAGAGGGCGATGTCGGACTCGAGCCACCTGCCCCGCCGGAGCCGCTAGATCCGCTGGAGCCGCCGCACCCGACGCTGGCAAGTCCAACCAGCGAGACGAGCGCATACACACACAATCGCATTGCTAATCTCCTCGAGTAAGCCGCATTGGTTCGCGGCAGAAAATGCAAAGCAGATACCAGCCCATCTCTCCCTGAACAGGAGAATTGCGGCCGGTTGCGGAGTAGATCCGGATCGGCTTGCCGGGTTGATTACTGGCGCGGTAAACGTGTTACGCGCCGCGTCCAATGGGGGTCTGCTGGATGACGATCAAGGCTGCACGAATCCCTGATATACTCCGCTCCCCTCAAGAATCCAGGTGTGCGGCACCGACAGAAGGAGCGACTATGCGGATGCGCTTCGTGCTGGTTCCCCTTGTCATGGTCCTGGCGGGCCTCGCAGCCGTACAGGCCCAGGACACTCCGGCCATCACCGCACTGGATTACTACCAAATCCAGCAACTCAATGCCCGCTACAGCCATGGCCTCGATAGCGGCGACGGGGAGTTATTCGCGAGCGTGTTCACGCCCGACGGCGTCCTCATTGACGAGGCTGGCCGGACGACGACGGGGCGGAGCGCACTGACGGCGCTTCCGAGCGCGACGGCTGCGAAAGGTCCGACGAACCTCAGTCACTTCGACGTCAACCTCGTCGTCGATGCCGTGCCTGGCGGCGCGATCGCGAAGAGCATGGTGGCCATCGTGGCGCCAAGCCCTGGACAACCCGAGCGCGTCACGAAGGGCGGTCAGTATTGGGACGATCTGGTGCGTACGCCGCAAGGGTGGCGAATCAAGCGCCGGACGTTTCTCGTCACCGGAACACCGCATCCGGACACGCAGCCACTTGCCACGAAAATGCCGACGTTCGCCGCGGCATCTCCGCGGGAGACGGCACTTGGTCTCACCGTCGCCGACTACGCCGACATCTACGAGTTGTA
The DNA here is from genome assembly GCA_021731165.1 of Acidobacteriota bacterium. Lineage (GTDB taxonomy): Bacteria > Acidobacteriota > Vicinamibacteria > Vicinamibacterales > UBA2999 > JAKFXY01. The sequence goes on from JAKFXY010000103.1 coordinate 27,005, forward strand.
CGGGCGCTACGCCTGGGCGTACGACAAGACGCCTGACGAAGGCCGGATGTTCGGCGACCTGTTCACCGACGATGGCATGCTCGTGGATGCCGAAGGCAAGGCAACGGTGGGCCGCGACAACCTGATGGAAATGGTGATGCGCAAGGGCGCCCTCAAGGTCACCACCCTCCTGGCGAACATCATGTTGGACGTGACACCAAGTGGTGTCAGCGCGAAGGCCTATTTGATGCGTCGCAATATTCCGCAGGCCCCGCAGGTCAACTACGACGAGCCGGGCGGCATGTTCTTCGATCGCCTCGTCAAGACGCCGGCTGGATGGCGGTTCCGAGCGCGGCTGCTCGTTGCGCCGCACGGGCCGGCCCCCGATGCGATTCCTACGGGGACGGTAGGCGTCACGCACGCAAGGCAGGCGCCTGGCTCAGAGAGATTGAGCCCCGACGATCGCGCGCAGATTCAACACCTGTACGCGCGTTACGCGCACGGGATCGAGAGCGCGGCGGACAACGGCCAACTCTATGCGAGCGTCTTCACACCGGATGCGGAGTTCAGAACGGCGGGTGATTACGAGCGTGGTGGCGTCGTGGGCATACCAGCGCTCATCAAGCAGTACGCCTTCACGCCTGACGGCAAGCCGAAGCCGATCCGGCTCGGCCATGAAACCTGGAACGTGTTTGCCGACGCAGCGCCGTGGGGCGCCGTCGCACGCGCCTACTTCAACGCAGGCTACTACATCGACACACTGGTGAAGACGCCCAACGGTTGGCGCTTCAAGTACAAGAACTGGCGGCGGGACTACGCCGCGCCGGCGCCGGCACCAGCCCCGGCCACCCCGCCTCCTCCGGCGCAGACGCTGCGGTAGATTCCGCGGTGAGCCTGAGCGTCCACCGTCTGGCGGACCTCCGGGGTCGAGAGTGAGAGATCGAGAGGATAGACGAGCGCCCTATGCCGAGGTTGGCGAGCGGGGTCGCTCTTGAACGGGGGCGACTGCAGACGACACGCTGCGGTGCCCCAGGCTACTTGAACGTGGTGGTCCCGGGATTGCCAACCTTCGTCGTCACTTCGTAGTGGTGCTTGTTGTCGCGCACCGAGCACACCCATTGAAATCGCAGGAAGCCGGTATCGGACTTCCTGAAGCTCCTGCGTCCCGGTCACGGAGCGTTACTACGGCCTCTGGCGTTTGAATGAACTTCACCTTCGCCGGGTACATGTAGATCCGGCCCAGGCCCAACGGCTCGCAGTAGTGAATCGAGGGGTCGGTGGTCAACTCGTATTGCGCATCGGGTCCGGTTGGCGGCACCTCCGACATGGTTTTCGCGAGGCCATTCGGCGTGTACGAGATGTCGGGTTCCTTCCCCCGCATCCGGCCGCCAAAGTCGGAGGCAGCCAGGTTCTGGCCGCTCCCGCGTCAAGCCTTCTTTCCACACCGGCGTGATGTGGATCCGGAACAAGAGACCCCGTCAAGACCCCGCCGTGAAACTTCTAGCATCCCGCCGTGTTCTTCCTCCAGTGAGCGCTGGCGCGCCGGGCGGCGTGACGGATGCGGAGCCATTCGAGGCATTCGTGCGAGCCCATCAGGACCTGGTGTTTGCGACCGCCATGCGGCTGCTCGGTCGTCAGGCCGACGCGGAGGATGTGTCGCAGGACGTGTTTCTCAAGGCCTTCGAGCGTTTCGACGCGATCGGTCGAAGCCCCTCGGCGGCGGGATGGCTGCGGACGGTCACCAGGAACGCCTGCCTGAACCATTTGTCGAGGCATCGCGCGCGATGGCGGCTCTTCAGCGAGCTTCCGGGCACCGAGGAACTCGAGGACGTCGACACCTACGTCCCGACGCTGGCTGGTGAGGCGCCCTCAGCGTTCGCCGACGTCGAAGACCAACAGGCACAGCTCGACGAGGCTCTCCTCCGACTGCCTGACGCGTACCGCGTGCCGCTCGTGCTCTATCACTTTGAGAACGCAAGCTATCAGGAGATCGCCGATATGCTCGGGGTGTCACTTGGCAAGGTGAAGACCGACATCCACCGCGGGCGGGACGCCCTGAGGAAGTACCTGACCGATGAACGACCCCGCTGACCTCGAGCGTCGCGTCGACCACGCCTTGCATGGGCTCGAAACGCCGCGGGCTCCGCTGACGCTGCTGCCGCGCGTGATGGCGGCTGTGCACGCCCGCACCAGCCTGCCATGGTACCGGCGGGAGTGGCGTCTATGGCCGCTCGGATGGCAGTTGGCCTCGGGCGTGGCATCCGCGGTGCTCCTGGTCCTCGCCCTCAGCCGGTGGCCCTCTCTGGAGCTGACGCCCGGGCTGCTTCGGAACACCGGCGCGCTCGATGGCGCTACGGAGCTGACGAATCGGGTCGATCTCGCGTTGGCCGCGGTCCAGGTCCTGTGGCGCGTCGTGGTCGAACCGGTCGTACCCGTGCTTTTCGCGCTCACGATGCTGACGTGCGCGGCGTGCATGGCCCTGGGACTCACCCTCAACTACATAGCTCTAGGAAGGACATGGCAGCGATGACACCACGCCGTTTCGCCCTCTCCACCCTTCTCGTCGTGTTCGCCTTCGGTCTCGCCGTAACGGCACAGGCACCGCCGACGCCGTCGGCCGCGCCTGTGGTGCCAGCCGCGCCGACCGCACCGGCTACTCCGGCTGTGCCGGACGCGCCGCAGGTACCTCTGGCTCAGACGGAACCCACCGCTCAGCCGGCGCCGTCGCAACCGCCAGACCCGGACGCTCCTGACGATGAGACTCGGCGGAGACTGGACGTCGTACGCATCGGACAGGACGTCACTGTCGGTGAGGGCGAGGAAGTGCACGACCTTGTCGTGATCATGGGCAATGCCACGGTGGACGGCCACGTGTCCGGTGATCTGGTGGCCGTCATGGGGACGGTGCGCCTCGGGAGCATGGCGGTGGTCGATGGGAACGTGGTCTCGGTCGCCGGAGGCATCACGGCGGCGGAGGGCGCTATCGCGGGGAAGGACGTGGTCTCGGTAGGCGGTTCCCTCGACGCACCGCCTTCGTTCGGGCGGCGAGGCGATCGCGTCATCATCGACCCCTCAGTACTGGGGATGAGGTTCGCGGGTCTGGTGCCGTACCTCACACGAGGCTTGCTGTGGGGGCGGCCGATCGTGCCAGACCTCGGGTGGGTCTGGGGCATGGTCGGCTTCTTCTTTCTCGTCTACCTCGTCATCAACGTCTTCGTCGCCGCACCGGTACGCACGGTGTCGGCCGTCCTCGCAGAGAAGACACTCACCTCCCTCGGCATCGGCCTCCTGGTGCTCCTGCTGTTTGGTCCCGTCTCTCTGCTGCTGGCGATCTCGGTTGCGGGCCTCCTGGTGATCCCGTTTGTGACGTGCGCCGTGATGTTGGCGGCCCTGGTCGGGAAGGTCGGCGCTCTGCGGTGGGTGGGCTTGCACCTGATGCGCGACGAGACGGCCGATGCTCCACTTCGCTCGATTGCCGTGTTCGCGCTGGGCTTTGCGGTCGTCTCTCTCGCATACATGGTGCCGGTGCTGGGATTCGTGATCTGGGCGCTGCTGAGCGCGCTGGGTCTCGGGGCGGTGACGCTGGCGGTCATCGCGGCGTACCGGCGTGAGCACCCGCCTTCACCCACGGCGCCCGTTGTGCCGCCGCTGCCGGCCGGGGACGGCCCGTACGCCACCGCCACCGAGGCTCCCATAGCCGCGGCCTTGGCGTCGGAGCCGAGTCCGGGGCCACGCCCACCTGGCACTCACGACATGCTGGCGCTGCCGCGCGCGGCCTTCCGCGATCGACTTGCGGCGCTCGTGCTCGACCTCATCCTTGTCGGGCTCGTGGTGCAGATGCTGGGCCCTCTTCGCGGTGGAAGGATGTTCGCGCTCGGGCTCCTCATCTACCACGTGGGATTCTGGACGTGGAAGCAGACGACCATCGGCGGAATCATTTGCCACCTGCGCATCGCGCGCATGGACGGGAGCTCGATGCGGTTTGCCGACGGCCTGGTGCGCGGGCTCTCGAGCATCTTCTCGGTGGTCGTTTTCGGCCTGGGCTTTCTCTGGGTGCTGAGAGATCCGGAGCGTCAGGCATGGCACGACAAGATCGCCGGAACCTACGTCGTCACAGTGCCCCGACACTGGCCCACCTGACATCGGGCACGCCCGACGAGCCACGCCCGGCCTATCGGCCTTGCGCATGCGACGCCACGAGATCGGTGTGGGCGACCGCATCGCGAGACGCGAATAGGGCGAAGGTCCAGCGGGTTCAAGCGGTTATCCTTCCTCACGTGCAACTGAGCCGGCGCCTTGGCCTCTGGAGCGCCATCGGCATTGTCATCGGCGTCACGAT
>JAKFXY010000081.1 GCA_021731165.1 Acidobacteriota bacterium
CACTAGCGTCGCGACCGCACGTACTAACCCTAACTCTCCGACCTATTCGTCGCGCATGGACGCGATTGGTTCGACAGGCTCGAGCAGATGGATCCGTGGGACGCAGTACTCGACCTCGAGCCGGAACCACGCCGCATGCTCGACGGCGTGGAGCTGGACGAGGCCCTCACCGTGACAGCGGACTTTGTCGACCTGAAATCACCGTACATGGCCGGACATAGCCGTCGATGCGCCGAGCTCGGCGCCGGCGCCGCCCGGCTGCTGGGGTTCACCGAGGATGCCATCACCGCCCTCCGCAGGGCCGCGCTGGTGCATGACTTCGGCACGACCGCGGTGCCGAACTCGATCTGGGACAAGCCCGGCCCGCTCACTCGTGCGGAGTTCGATCGGGTCGAGCTCCACCCGATGCTGACCGAGCAGATGCTGCGGCGCTCGCCAGCCCTGTCGGCACTGAACCCGGTCGCGTCCGCGCACCACGAGAAGAGTGATGGGTCCGGCTACCACAAGCGCGTACGCGCCGACGCCGCCGACGCCGGTGCGGGCGTACTTGCCGCGACGGAAATCTACGTCGGGATGACCGCCGAGCGAGCCGACCGTCCCCCGTTCTCCGCCGGGGATGCCGCCGCCGAACTTCGCCGGCTCGCCTCGCAAGGCGTGCTCGAGCCCCGCGCGACCCAGGCCGTGCTCGTGGCCGCGGGGCACGGCGAGCCAGAGGCGTCCGCGTCCACCCGGCCGAGGAATCCTGGCGGGCTCTCCCGTCGCGAAGTGGACGTACTTCGCCTCGCGGCGAGGGGTCTCACCACGAAGGCGATCGCCGATCGGCTCTTCATCTCGCCGAAGACCGCCGATCACCACATCCAGCACATCTACGACAAGATCGGCGTATCGACACGAGCCGCCGCCGCTCTCTGGGCCATGCAACACGCCGTCGTTGGCTAGGCTTCGATCCGCTTCGTGAACGAAAGGAAACGTTCCAATGAATCCAAACAAAGCACTGTGGGAAAAAGGCGACTTCACGCGCATCGCGGAGGGCATGAGAGAGAGCGGAGCGGCGTTCGTCAAGGAACTCGGAATCACGAAAGGGCTCAAGGTCCTGGATCTTGGATGCGGCGATGGCACGACGGCATTGCCAGAGGCGAGACTCGGAGCGGACGTGTTGGGCGTCGATATCGCGAGGAACCTCGTTGAGGCTGGGAACAGGCGCGCAAAAGAAGCGGGCCTCACGAACTGCACGTTTCAGGAAGGCGATGCGTCGAATCTGCAGGAACTGAACGATCACACCTTCGACCTCGTCGTGAGCGTCTTTGGAGCCATGTTCGCGCCAAAGCCGTTTGAGGTGGCCAAGGAGATGGTGCGGGTGACCCGGCCTGGAGGCCGGATCGTGATGGGCAACTGGATTCCCAACGACCCGACACTCGTGGCGCAGATTCTGAAAATCAGCTCCTCCTACTCGCCGCCACCGCCTGAAGGGTTTATCAGCCCGATGACGTGGGGGACCGAGAGCAACGTGATCGAGCGATTTACGGCAGCGGGGGTTCCAGTCGAGAAGATCTCGTTCTCCAGAGACACGTTCACCTTCAGGTCTCCCGCCGCGCCATCCGCGTTGGTCGCTGACTTCAGAGACTATTACGGACCCACGATGAATGCGTTCGCCGCCGCGGAACAGAGCGGCAAGGCCAGGAATCTCCAGCAGGAGCTGGAGGCCCTCTTCGAGCGCGAGAACAGGAGCCAGGCCAAAGACACCACGTCCATTCCCGCGACCTTCCTGCGCGTGACTGTTGGGCTTTGAACACGTGCGGCACGTGCGCGCCGCCGCGCTCGCGCACCATCGCGGCAAGTCGCGAGGCCGGATCTTTACAACCTGCTGAACGCTGATAGGATCGCGCCCAGCTCGACTCGTTCGCCGGCTGCCCGAAAAACGCGGATGTGGATGTACGCCCGCTTCGCGACATCGAGCCTGTCGTTCGACTGTTAACGTTGGCTGCGGGGGCCAGGGCCGCTCGGGTCGCCAGGCTCCCGACATGAGAGGACAGACATGCGCAGGTTCTCAGGTTGGCTGCAATCAGGAATCGCCGCGTGCGGGGCCCTGTTGATCTGGGCCGCGCCCGCAGCGGCGCAGGTCGACATCGTCGGTGTCTGGCAACAACCGGGCAACGGCGTCGTCACTCGTGGCGGACAGTACGAAGACATGTGGGAGCGCTGTTGCGGCGGCGGCGCCGGCCGAGGTGGTCCTGCCGCTGCCGACTTCATCGGCATACCGCTGAACGAAGCAGGCCGCGCACGGGCGATGGCGCACGACGATTCACTCTGGTCGGCGCCTGAGCATCAGTGCCAGCCTCACGCCGCGGCGTACGCCTATTGGGGTGTCGGCGCCCCGCACATCGAAGCGGTGTTCAACGACTCGCAGCAGATGGTGGCCTACCACATCGCCGGGACGTACCGGCGACTGCCGCGCGAGATTTGGATGGACGGACGGCCGCACCCGCCGGAGTACGAGCGGCACACCTGGGCAGGATTCACGACAGGTGAGTGGAAGGGAAACACGCTCGTTGCCAAGACGACGCATCTGAAGAAGGGATGGGTGCGCCGCAACGGCGCGCCGGCAAGCGATCAGGCGACACTGTGGACCTACTTCAGCCGCCACGGCGACGTGCTGACCGTGACCGTGTTCGTGGACGACCCGCTCTATTTCAGCGAACCGTACGTCAAGAGCACCGATTACCGATTGGCGGCAAGTATCCCGACCGCGCGGTTCGACGAAGCCGGAAGCGTTAGCGCGGGGGCCGAAGCCTCCGGTGGCGACCAGCCGTACTTCCGCTGCTACGGCACGGAGGAAGTGATCTTCCCCGAGGAGCACTGGGTGTCTCACTGGCTGCCTGGCGAGAATCCGAGCGTCGGCGAGCGCGCCAAGCGGCTCCATATCCCCATCGAGGCAACACTTGGGTACGCGGTGTCCGCCTATCCCGAGTACATCGGGCAGATCAAGACGTGGCGCGAACAAAATCCGGCGGAGCCTCTCAAGACTCCAGTGGACACTCGTAAGACGGCGCCGGCCCAGCGAGGACCGTCTGGTGGACAGTAGAACACGGCGGACACGGGCGATCACGCCGCCCGCGGCAGCCCTGTGCGTGCTGAGCCTGCTCGCATTATGTGTCACGGTGCGGCCCCTGCTCGGCGCGCAGGCGGGCCAACCTCCAACTGGCGTCCAAACCCTCCACGTGCGAGAGAACATCTGGATGCTCGTCACCCCCGACGGCAATCTGGCGCTGCAGGTGGGTCCGGAGGGTGCGCTCCTGGTCGATACCGGTCGCAACGGCACCAGCGACGCCGTGCTGGCGGCCATTCGCCACATCACGACGCGGCCGCTGCGCTACATCATCAACACATCGGCCGGGCCCAGCCGGATTGGCAACAACGTCGCGTTCGGGCTACTGGCGGGCGGCGCGACGGACCGGCGAGGCTCCGGTCCAATTCCCGCGATCATCGCGCATGAAAGCGTGCTCGCTCGCATGAGCGCGCCCAGCGCGCAGAACGCGGCGGCCTACCCCGTCGCCGGCTGGCCGTCGGATGCCTACGCCGCGCGGGAGCGCAGCATCCGCTACAACGGAGAGGCGATCGACATCATCCATCAGCCGTCGGCGTACAGCGATGGCGACAGCATCGTGTATTTCCGCCGGTCCGACGTCATCGTGTCGGGAGAGATCTTCTCGACGAAGCGATTCCCGCTGGTGGATCGCGAACACGGCGGCACCGTCAAGGGTGTGCTCGCCGGGCTGAACCGAATGCTGGACATCGCCGTGCCGGAAGTCGTCGTCGAGAACTTCGCCGAGGGCGGCACCCTCGTCATTCCGGGCAGCGGCCGCCTGTGTGACGAGGATGACGTCAACGAATATCGCGACATGGTGCACATCGTCCGCGACAGGGTCGCCAGACTCGTCTCGACCGAGGGAAGCCTGGAACAGGTCAAAGCCGCGCGCCCGCTGGTCGATTACGATGGGCGCTACGGCATCCCCGCGTGGACGACCTCGATGTTCATCGACGCGCTCTATGCGGAGCTGGCCCGTTCGACAACCGCGAACAACGGCGCGAGCGCCGTCAGGTAGGCCGGAGGAGCGATCAGATGAAAGGCACGCGGCATTGGCTCGAATGGGTGAAGCGGGGCATCGCGGGCGGGGCCATGGTGGCGGCCATGGTCGTCGGTGCTCGACAGGTGGCCGCGCAGGCCGAGCGTATGGCCCCCATCGACCTGAGAGGAACGTGGGTGTCGGTGGTCACCGAGGACTGGCACCTGCGGATGATCACGCCGGAAAAGGGGGACTACGAGGGGCTGCCGCTCAATGACGAAGCCAAGAAGATCGTCGGCGCGTGGGTGCCGGTCCGCGGGGATGGCGACGCCTGCAAGGCCTTCGGCGCCCCCGCGATCATGCGCGTGCCTGGGCGAGTGAAGATCTCGTGGCAGAGCGGCGGTGACACGCTCAGGATTCAGACCGACGCCGGCCAGCAGACGCGGCTGCTGCACTTCGCCGGTGTGCCGCCGCGCGGACAGGTCGGATGGCAGGGGTATTCCGCCGCGAGCTGGGTGTACGGCCGCGGCTTCAATCCGCTCGTGCCGCCCGCGGCCAACACGCGCCAGGAGGATCAGGCGCGCGCGGCCGGCGGAACGCTCAAGGTCGTCACGACGAATCTGAAGCCAGGCTACCTCAGGAAGAACGGGGTACCGTTCAGCGAACAGGCAACCGTCACCGAGTACTTCGAGCTGGTGACGGATCCGCAGGGCGCCCCCTGGTTCGTCGTCACGACGATGGTGAGCGACCCGAAGTACCTGCTGAGGGACTACATCACCAGCAGCAACTTCAAGAAGGAGCCCGACGATGCGAAGTGGCGTCCGTCGGCCTGTACGCTCCAGTAGCCAGGCCCGCCCGCAATCCGAGGCGCTCGCGCTCGGCCCGCACGTAGAAGCTGCCCTTCCCGACCACGGCGTCGCCCCGCTGCACTCCGGTCAAGACAGACACGTAATCGCCGGCGGCCGCTCCCAGGCGCACTTCGCGTTCGATGAACGTCCCAGCCTTCTGCGAGTTTACCAAGTACACCACCGTCCGGTCGCCAACATTCTGCACAGCGGTCCGCGGGATCATCGGTGTCAACGTACCGCTCCGGCCACCGAACAGCGCTTCGGCGTACATGCCGAGGCGCAGTTCAGCGCGCACGTTTGGCACTTCGACGCGAACGCGGGCGGTACGCGTCTCCTGGCTCACCTGCGGGTCGATGTAGCTGACGCGCCCCTGCAACCGCAGGTCCGGATAGGCATGTGTCGTCACCGTGGCTGCAGTGCCGACGCGAACACGCGCGAAATCCTTTTCGTAGAGATTCGCGACCACCCACACGGACGACAGATCGACAACCGTGAAGAGCTTGGCCGACTGGTCCACGTTGAGACCGACATTGGCCAGGCGCTCGGTCACCACCCCTGTAATCGGCGCCGGCACTTCCGTGGTCGGATCCTGTGTCTGTCCAGGGCCAAGACGCTCAATCGCGCCGGCGGACAAGCCGAGCAACCGCAGCCGCGAGGCCGCGCTCTCGACCTCTGCGCGGCGCGCCGTGTGCCCCGCATGAATGCGCTCGAGTTCCTGACGACTGGCGGCGCCGATCTCCACGAGCCTTTCCGTTCGAAGAAGCTCTTGCTCATGCGCCTCGAGCTCCGCACGTGCCGAGACGAAGCGCGTCTGCAACTCCGCCAGCTCCGGACTGAAGATCACTGCCAGTGTTTGCCCCTGCTGCACGTGCTGGCCCAAGTCAACCGAGACACGTGTAATCCGTCCGCTGACGATCGGCGTCACGGCGACCTGCCGATAGGCATTGGCTTCAACGATTCCAGGCGCTCGAAGCTCGTCGGACGCGAATCCCTCCGTGACCTGCTCGATCGTCATCCCAGAGCGATCAGCCGCCGTTTGATTCAGGGACACGACGACATCGGGTAGCGGTGCCGATTCACGGGGTGCCGGTGCCGTATCCGCGGGAATACCAGGACTCGGAGAGAGCTGTTCCGCGGTGGCGCCGTGGTCGTGTGCACCCTCTGGTGACGCGGACCCGGGCCCCAGCCAGAAGTATGTCGCGCCGCCACCCGCGGCTATCAGCACCACCGCTGTCGCGACGAGGACGGCCCAGTGAACGCGAACGCGTGATTCCGAGTTCATTTCGTCTCTCCCAGCGCGCGCCCGAGCGCAGCACGCGCCTCCCATGCCTCGCGCAATGCCATTGTGTACGCCTCCTCCAGCTCCAGGTACCGACGCTGTTCTGTCAGGACGTCAACGACCGTCGCGCGCCCCAGATCAAACGTCTGCCTGATGACGTCGAGATTCTGTCGAGCAAGGGTACGCATCCCACCGGAGTAGAGACGAACCGCTCGCTGAGCCCGCGCGTCGCGCGCCCGCGCCGCGGCAACCTCTGCCTTTGCTGCCAGCTCGGCCGACTCGCGGCGCGCCTGGGCTCCAGAGCGCTCGGCCTGCGCGGCGGCCACCTGACCCTGGTTCCGATTGAACAAGGGGAGCATGACCATTGCCCCGCCGGCGACGTAGTGAAAGCGGCCTCGCACGCGCTCCAGTGAGCCGATCGGGCTGATGCCCTGCTGCGGGAAGCCGGCGTCCATGCGTATGTAGGTCCCAAACAAGCTGACATCGGCCCGACCCTCGCGCCGCGCCTGATCGATACGCGCGTCTGCCAGACTCACACGCGCGTCAGCTTCACGCACGTCTGGCCGCGCCCCCACGGATCCGCCCGCCGCGGGTGCCACGTCGGCGGTGCCAGCCACGAGCGCCTCGAGCGTCTCGCGCAGCCGGAGCGGCTCGTCCGGAGACATCCCAAGTAGTTGCTTGAGTTGTACCAGGGCCACGTCGGCGCGACCCTCCGCCAAGAGCCGCGCCGCCTCGACGCGCCGTAGTTCCACGTCCAGCAGATCCCGCTCGAGCGGAGGCGTCGCACCCACATCCACGCGGGCGCGCACGACGTCCATCTGCCGCTGGGCGGTGGCCACCAGGTCGTCAGCCACGGCCACATCTCTCACCGCTGCCGCCGCGACACCGTACTGCAGCCGCACCTCCGCGACGAGGACGCGCTCGCGATCCATGACGGCCCACGCCGTGGCCTGCAGTTCGCGCTCCGCCGACTGCACGCGCGCAGATCGACGGAACAGATCCATCGGCCACGTCACGCCAATGCTCGTCTGGTTGTCGGTGCCGCGGGGCTCGTTGCGGCGCTCGAACGTGAGTGTCGGGTTCGGCCGCAGGGCGGCCTGCTGCCGCACCCCACGGGCGACGTCGATGTCCACCCGCACCGCACGAAGCGAGGGCTCGCGCTCGAGCGCACGGGTAATGGCCGTGTCGAGCCCCAGCCCGGCACGCTCGTCGATGTACCACGCCCCTGGCGTGGACATGATTGTCGCCTCCTGCCCACGAGCGGGGGCCGCGACCGTGAGAGTGGCAACCAGGATCACGACAAGTCGTTGACGACTGCTCATTGCACACCTACCTCGAAATTGGCGGACCCGTGGCCCGTAGGGCCATCCCATTCGATGCTGACCGGCCATGCGCCTGCCATGCCGAATTCAGCCGTGGCGGTGTACCGTCCGGGCACGCCGCCCGGCTGTATCCGTACGTTCCCCGGCATGACCATGCCCGGCATCGTCATGGTGGCGCCCACACGCACGGTGCCCACATCAACACGGGCACCCGATGACGCGAGGAACTCGATCGTGAACGTGTTTCGGCCGGTGCGGAGCGTGCCGGTCGGCGACCGAACCACGATGTTCAGATCTCCGGATCGAACCGACTGGATCACGCCCCCGTCCGCGGCCGCCCCCGTGCCGGTGGCTGTTGGCCGAGTCTGTCGCCACACCCAAAATGTCCCTCCCAGGACTACGGCCGCGACTACCGCCACGATGAGCCCCTTGCGCCTGCCGAGTTGAGATGGGACCACGCGTGGGAGATCCTCATGCTGGAGCCCCAGTTGCCGCGCGCGGATCGAGAAGAAGATGACCGGTGTCACGATGAGTACGTGCACCAGCGACGAGATCATGCCGCCCAGGACCGGAGTGGCAAGCGGCTTCATCACTTCCGCGCCGACACTGGTGCTCCACATGATCGGCAGCAGCCCGGCCACGACAGTGGAGACGGTCATCACTTTCGGTCGCAACCGGAGCAGCGCGCCTTCCATCACGGCATCCCGCAGCCCGATGCGTGTCAGCGCACCTCCGAGCTCGCGCCGCTTGCGATCGACGGCCTCCTCCAAGTAGATGACCATCACGACACCGGTTTGCACAGCCGTCCCGAAAAGCGCGATGAAGCCAACCCAGACCGCCACGGAGAAGTTGTAGCCGAGCAGCCACAACAGGTACACGCCTCCGGTCAGCGCAAACGGCACGGCGAGCAGCACATGGGCGGCTTCGACGGCCGAGCCGTATGTGATGTACAGGAGGACAAAGATGATCGTCAACACGATGGGGATCACGACCTGCAATCGGATACGAGCACGCTCCTGATTCTCCCAGCGGCCGCTCCACCCGATGTAGTAGCCCGCGGGCAATGTGATCGCGCGTGCGACCGTGTCGCGAGCCTCTTGAACGAATCCGCCGACATCGCGGCCCTGGACATTGATCAGGACAGTGGCCAGCAAGAGTCCGTTCTCGGAGGAGATCATCGCGGGCCCTTGCGCGTGCGTGATGCGCGCGAGCTGTCCGAGAGGAACCTGAGTTCCTCCGGGAGCGCTCACGAGCACCTGCCCCAACGCCTGTGGATCGGCGCGGTCCTCGGGCCGATAGCGCACGCGCACCGGAAACCGCGACCGACCCTCGATGGTCGTGGTGAGGACGGTCTCGCCAATCGCGGTCTCGATGGTCTGCTGGATCTCTCCCACACCGATGCCATATCGGGCAGCGGCCGCGCGGTCGAGCTCGACGTTGAGGTACTGACCGCTCGTCACCTGCTCGGGATAGACATTGCTCGCCCCAGGCACCGTCCGCACCGCGTCAGCCACCTTCCGCGCAAGGTCTTCGAGCGTCCCGAGGTCAGCACCGAACACCTTCACGCCTACCTCGGAGCGGATGCCGGTCGTGAGCATGTCTATCCGATTGATGATAGGCATCGTCCAGATGGGTGAGATGCCAGGCAGCTGAGTCGCCTGGCTCATCTCGGCCCGCAGCCGATCGATCGTCATGCCGGGGCGCCACTGCTCTCGCGGTTTGAGGTGGACCACCGTCTCCGTCATGTTCAACGGCGCGGGATCGGTCGACGTGTCCGCACGTGCCACCTTCGCCACGGCAAACGCCACCTCGGGAAACGACTCGAGAATCTCGTTCTGCTTCGCGGCGTTCCTCGTGTTCTCGTCCAGCGAGATACTCGGATCCGCGATGGGCATGAACATCAGGTCGCCCTCGTTCAGCGGCGGCATGAACTCGCTGCCGATCCCGCGCGCGACAACCAGCGCCCCCGCGAACAACGCCGCCGCCGTCACGACGGTGATGAAACGGTGGTTGAGCGCGGTCCGAAGGGCTGGCCTGTAGAGGCGCTGCAGCCCGCGCATGACCGGATTGTCATCTTCCTTGTGAAACGTGCCCCCCATGAGCAGGCTGCAGAGCACCGGCACGAGAGTCACGGCAACCACTGTCGCCGCGAGCACGGCGAACGTCTTCGTGAAGGCCAGGGGATGGAACAGCTTGCCTTCCTGCCCGGTGAGGGCGAACACCGGGATAAAGGCGAGCAGGATGATCGCCATGGAGAAGAACACCGGCCGACCCACGAGCCGAGTCGACTCCAGAACCGTCTCCCACACGAGGCGGCGGTCGCGCGGATCAACCCGGCGCTGTTCCAGGAAGCGGAAGGCGTTCTCGGTGACGACGATGCCGGCGTCGACCAGCACGCCGATCGCGATCGCGATGCCCGCCAGACTCATGATGTTCGACGAGATCCCCGCGTAGTACATTCCGAGGAAGGAGATGAGCACCGCGAGCGGCAGGGGAATCGTGACGATGAGGATCGATCGGAAGTGCATGAGGAAGATCACGTGTGCGAGGGTGACGAGCAGGACCTCTTCCAGGAGGGCCCTCCGAAGCGTGCCGGCCGCCTGCTCGATCAGCGTGGAGCGATCGTAAAAGGGCACGATCGTGACGCCCATGGGCAATCCGGGTTGAATCTGCGCGATTCGCGCTTTCACCGCGTCGATCACCTCCTTCGTATTGACGCCGGTGCGAGCGACCACGACGCCGCCGACGGCTTCCTTCGATCCCTTGACGAGCGACCCCACGCGAAATGCGTCGCCCACATGGACGTCCGCAACCTGCTCGACGTACACCGGCGTGCCGTTCGACGCCCCAATCACGATCTTCTTGACGTCCTCGATCGAGGCAAGGAGCCCGACGCCTCGCACGATCAGCCACGCGCCATTCGACTCCAGCACGTTGCCCCCGACATTGAGATTGCTCTCGCGAACCGCCGACACAATCGCGCTGAGCGGGAGGGCATACTGGCGAAGGCGATTCGGGTCCACATCGATCTGGTACTGCTGCACAAGACCGCCGACGGACGCGACTTCGGCCACCCCGGACACGGAATTGAGCTGGTAACGGACGAACCAATCCTGCAGGCTTCGGAGGTCGCGAAGCGAATGCGTCGCACTTTCGAGCGTGTACCAGAAGACATGACCGACGCCCGTCGCGTCAGGCCCGAGCGTCGGAGTGACACCGACCGGCAATGCCTTGGTCACGAGATTCATCCGTTCGAGCACGCGAGCCCGCGCGAAGTACAGGTCCACGTTGTCCTCGAAGACGGCGTAGATCATCGAAAACCCAAACGCCGACTGCGACCGTACGACGCGCACACCCGCGAGACCCTGGAGACCGACGGTCATCGGGTACGTCACCTGATCCTCGACCTCCTGCGGGCCGTGCCCAGGCCAGTCGGTGAACACGATGACCTGGTTGTCGGATAGATCCGGGATGGCGTCTATCGGCGTGGCCCTCACCGCCCACCATCCCCATCCGGCGAGGGCCACGAACACCGCGATGACGATGAGCCGATTTCGCAGCGAGAGCTCGATCAGACGGTTGATCATGGGACGACAGACCTCCCGAACATGTCAGCGTGCGCAAGTGGAGCAACGCCGCCATCGGCGGCGGTACACACGGGTACTGTCGAGACTTAGATCAGGAAGACGGAGAGCAGGACGTGTTTTGGTACGTGGCCGCGCAGCGGGATGTGAGCGCGCCTCACGTGGAGTGATGCGGGAGGCACCGTCACCGGTGCCAGGAGAGAGCTGGGAGCCAACACCTCCGGCAGCACGAGCGAGAAAGCTTCGGCCGAAGGCGTGGAGTCCTTGGAGTCGGATGCCGCGCAGCAGCTATCCGCCTTGGATTGCGTGACAATCTCTCCGGATGGTGAGCCGGGCGTAACGCCTCGGTGCATCGGACACATGTCAATGTCCGTGCAACAGTCCATGCGCGCCTCGGGCGTGAGCTGCCAGCCCGCGCACTCGGTCCAACCAGCGGCACCGAGCGTGAGAGCAACGGCCAGCGCCGCCGCCACGCGTTTGGGCACGCCTACCACAAGGGTAGGATGCATGAGCCTCACACGACTGTCAACGCAGCATACGCGATCCTCGGCGAGGTATCGATGAGCTGCCGCCACGGATGTCGTGAACCGGATCCCAACAAGCTACCCTTGGTGTCAGTCGATCGGGCGATCCCGCGTCATCACGCCGCGCGACGCGGCAAGTGCGCGCGCGATCCGCGCGGCATCGTGAAGGGAACTTCGGATGGCAGACTTTGGCGTCAAGACCCTGGAAGCCGGTCTGGATTTTTCCCGTCTTCCGTATTGGGATGTGGTGATCATCGGTGCGGGTCCCGCGGGACTCGCCGCCGGGCTGACGAGCGCCCACCGCGCGTTGACGACGCTGATTGTCGAGGCGAAGGGACGGCCCGGTGGACAGCCGCAGTTCCTCTATGCGGACAAGCGCATCGTGGACATCCCGGGGTTTCCGGAGGGCATTACTGGCGAAGAGCTGTCAGAACGCACGTATCGCCAGGCGGTGAACGCGCTGGTGCAGTTCCGGTTCGATGAAGAGCTGATCGCGATCGACGACACGGACGACGTTGCGTCGGACGACAAGCTCAAGCGCGTCGTGACGAATCGTGACACCTACCTGTGTCGCAAGGTGATCATCGCGTGCGGGTTGCTGCACTATCCCCGTCGCCTTCCAGTCCTGGACGAGCTGAACTCCAGGAACGTCCACTACAAGAGCCCGAAAATCGGGGACTACGAGGGCAAGACGGTCGCCGTTGTTGGCGGGGGTGACTCGGCGCTCGACGCGGCGCTCATGGTGCTCGGACGGCACGGTCGCGTGCACCTCATCGTCCGCGAGTCCGAACCATTGGGCAAGGCCGACACACTGGCCCGCATCCGTGACGCCGGTGGCATCGTCCATACCTCGACGGAGATTCAGAGCGCGACATTTGCGGGCGAGGAGATCCGGCTTGGCGTCACCGTTGGCGGGCCGCTCGACTGCTCCCTGGTCATCGTCCAGATTGGATTCCTGTCGGCCAAGGAAACGTTCGAGCGCCTTGGCCTGACGCTCAATGCGGATAGCAGTATCTCCATCGACCCCTATTTCGAAACCAGCCGTCGAGGAGTGTTTGCCGTCGGAGACGTGCACGGCGACATCAAGCTCATCACCGTGGCGTGGGCCGAGGGCATCCAGGCGGCGATTCACGCGTTCAAGGAAATCTCCAGTCCGTACTGGCTCAACGAGAAGCGGCTGCGCGACAACAAAATCGCCCTGATTGGCGAAAAGATCTCCAAGGCCGCTCGCGCCCGCGATCGACGGGAATAGTCGCCAAGCGATCGCGTCGCCGCCCATCAACTCCGTCGCGTCTTCACCTCTTCGCAACGTCTACTTGACGGGCAAGGTTACGCCTGCGGTATGCTCTCGTTCCGCTGCCGCGCCCCTGGGCCTTTCGTCAACCGGGTCAACCTAACTACTTGGGAGGTTTCCTGCAATGCGAGCTTGCCTGATTTCGGTCATCGCCTTGTCCGCGAACATCGTCCTGCCCGCCGTGGCTGGCGCGCAGGCGGCTGAGCCAGCGGTCCCGCCGCCGGGATTCCTGGACCGACCGTACTACCTGCCGACTGAACCGCCGCGAAACCTGGCCCCTTCGGCCGTGCCGGACCTCTCCGGTGATTGGGCACGGGAAAATCGGGCCGGGCGCGTCACCGGCTCGCAGAGTCTCAGCGTGGCCGACAGGAACGCCAGGATCCGCGGGAAGGAACCGGACATTCCTTACCATCCGTGGGCTCTGGAGTACACCATGAAGCAGGTGCCGCCGACAGGCGGTGCGGACTCCAAGTTCGAGCTCACAACCGACCCGTACATCCATACATGCGAGCCGTTGGGCGTCGGACGGATCCACAACTACCCCGCCAAGTTTCGGTTCGTCCAAACCCCCGAGGCGGTCTATATCCTGAGCGAGGTCGGTCCCCAATATCGGGTCGTGTGGCTGAACACCAAACATCCCGAAGATCCGGATCCACAGTACTTGGGGCATTCAATCGGCTGGTACGAAAATGGGGATACCCTGGTTGTGGATTCGATCGGGTTCAACGATCGGACGTGGCTCGATCAGCAGGGTCATCCGCATACCGAGAAGCTGCATTTCATCGAACGCTACAAAAAAGCGGACAAGAGCAGTCTCGAGCTGACGATGACGATTGACGATCCCGCCGCGTACACGAAGCCGTGGCAAGGGAACTTGAACTTCACGACGTCGGAGTCTGGGTTCTTACGGTATCAGTGGGTCTGCTCGAGGCGTGACAACTACGCGCACTTCGAGAAGGTTGGCGCTGCCGGCACTGTCGGAGAGAGCAGCTTCAAGAAGTAGATCGTCCCAAACACCGGAGACACAAAGAGTGTCTCCGGTGCTCAGGTTCTTACCCACCTACGAAATCAGAAATCGAACTGCACGCCAAGCTTGATGAATCGCGCCTGCAGAGTGCGCTCCGGCCGGAGCCAGCTCGCGTAGGCGTTGTTGTACACCTGAACCGGATTCCGGTTGAACAGGTTGTACACATCGAGGCTGAGCGCCGATCGTGTGGCACGGAACCGCAGGAGCTTCGAGATCCTGAGATCGACGCTGTTCACCCGGTCGCCGAATACCGTATTCGGCTCCACGAGGTTCACCGTCGCGTTGGTCGCCCCGGTCAGGTTCCGGCCGAGCGACGGTGAGACGATGGCGTTGGTGGCCACGTAGTTGGCGTTGATGGCCGGCCCCGACGAGCTCTTGAACGTCAGGCTCGTCTGAACCGCGATGCGCGGCACGGTGTACGATCCGAGCACGCTCAACCCCGGCTGGACCTTCGCGGCCTGATGGCAGTATGGAGTGCCGGTGACCTGAGCCGACGAACGCGGCACGGTCGCCGTGCCGCTGGCGACGTCCACACCCGAGATGATCTCCGGCGACTTGCCAACGATCTCGCAGTTGTCGGTCACGGTGCGCCCGATGCTCGTCCCACCCTGCAGGAAGACGCCGTTGGCAAACCGGCTGTTCATGCTGATGTCCACGCCGTGCCAGTACTCGGTGTGCTTGCCGTAGTTGCTGGCAAAGGTGATGTAGTCATCGACGATGCCTACGAGACCAGGCTTCAGATCGTAGAGCGGCCCGACGGCGTAGCCGCCGCCGTCCGGCAACCGGCTGTCCGCTGGCGCGGTGACGGTGTACCTGTCGTAATCGCCGCTGCCAGTCGCCCGGTTGTCGACCGCCAGGAAATTACCGTACCACCGGCGGTAGTAGGCGACCTCGGCCGCGACGCGGGACCCGAACTGGTGCTGCACGCCACCGGAGAGCTCCCAGCTGTTTCCTCGCTTGTTCCAGCCGGTGAGAACGTCTGGGTCGATCTGCAGCGTGGCGAGCTTGCCGAAGGCCTGGTCCGACATCGGGCCGCACTCGGCGTTCCCCGCCGGGCTTCGCAGATCGCAATCCGGCACGTAGTTGCCGTTCCGTGGATCGCCGGCTGGATAGAAGCTGTCGTTCCACGACCGCGTCACGTTGTTGCTGATTCGAAGGATCGGATTGCTCCCGTCGCCGAACACCCCCTGCAGCCCGAACGCGCCCATATACCGGTTCAGGCTTGCCTTCACTGCGGTCCGGCCATTGCCGAACAGGTCGTACGCGACGCCCAGGCGCGGCGAGAGGTCCTTCCAATTCACCCAGTCGGTCTTCGGGAACTGGAGCTGGAGATCGGGGGTGAAGACGGTCGGTCCTTGCGTCTGCGGCGGGTAGTACATCGTCTGCCAATCCCACCGGACACCGAAGTTCGCCGTCAGCTTGCCCACCGTCCAGCGATCCTGGGCAAAGACGCCCATCTCCAAGCCGATGGTCCCTAAGAACCGGCGCGGCATCAGGCGCTGCGTGATCTGGTTCGGCACGCCGTTGTTGAACCGGTAGTAGAGGCCCTGCGGGTTCGCCGCCTCTTCCCGGTCGCGCGTCGCGTGCCGGTCCATGATGCCGACCTTCAGCGAGTGCGAGCCGGTAACGTAGGACATCGATCCGCGCACGTTCTCGATGACGTTGATAAAGGTGGCATACGGCGTGGTTCTTCCGTGAAAATTCTGGCCGGTGGCCTGATCGGTCACTCCAATCAAGTTGTTGAGTGGGCCGTCGCCCCCCTCCCACGTGGTAGAAACACTGCGCCACCGCTCCGGATGCAAGGAACCGCCCGCTTCGAAGAGGAGCCGGCTGGTTGGTGTGTGGTTCCACGTCAGCGTGATGAGGTCGGAAAAGGGATACTGCAGATCGCTGCCGGCCTCGGGGGCGGTCGTCGCCGAAATCGCACTAAAGCACATGCAACGGTCCTGCTCGTCGTAGAACGCGCTGAACTTGTGCGTCGGCGTGATCTGCCAGGTCATCCTGGCGTTCGTGCTCCTTTGCTGGTGCCAGTTGAACGTGGGCTTCGTCTGGTCGGGCTCATACTTCCAGACGTCCGCGAGGCCAACGTTCTTGTTGTAGTAGCCGCCCGCATAGCTGCTCTCGCCGTTGTTGCGGTAGGCGGCGTACCACCAGATCTTGTCGCGCAGGATCGGCCCGCCGCCGCCCGGATTCACGTCCCAGATCTTCCGGATGTTATTGGGCCTCTGCATGCCGCGGTCCTTGAGGTCCTGGTCGTAATTGCTGCCCTGCATCCACTCACCGCTGATGCCGTTGGCGAAGAAGGTGCCGCTGAAGTTATTGCCGCCGTCGCGCGGGATGACGTTGATCTGCACGCCGCCGGTCGTCATCTCGGCGGTGCCGCCGGAGTAGTTGATCGCCATCTCCTGCGTGCTGCTCATGTTCGGCAGATACGCGCTGTACTGTCCGGCGCCTTCCGCGTTGTCCGTCGACATGCCTTCAATCACGATGCGCTGGTCGGCATTGCGGCTCCCGTGGGCCGTGAGCTGGATGAGCTGGATGGCGTTGCTGCCACCGACATCCGTGGGGTTGCTCGTGTTGATGGCGGGGATCAACGCCGCGAGGCTGAAGTGCGTACGGGAGGATGGCAGCGCGTCCGCGAGGTCCTTGTCGATCACCTGCTGCTTCGTCGCGCTCTGCACGTCGACGATCGGTGACGCCCCGGTGACCGTGATGGTCTCCTCCAACCCGCCCACGCGCATATCGGCGTTGACCGTGGCCGTGAACGACCCGGTCAGCTCGATGCCCGTGCGCTGCACCGTCGCGAACCCGGGTAGGGAGAACGACACGGCATAGGCGCCGGGCCGCAGGTCGACGATCCGGTACTGCCCGTTACCGTCCGTGGTTGCCGAGCGGACTTTTTCGATCAGTGCCGGGCTGGCGGCCTCGACGGTGACACCCGGGAGCACGGCGCCAGAGGTATCCCGCACCACCCCCGTAATCGACGCCTGAGCAAATGCAGAGACTGGAATCGCCAAGAGGCAGACGAAGACGGCCAAGGGGGCCAAAACCTTACCCATGTCTGAGCTCCTTTCAGGAGGCTACGAACGCGTCATCAAACTCTCCACGACGAGCGGCCGAGCCCTGGGATCAAACTGAACATCTTGACCCAAGGCCCTATTTGTGGCCGGGAGTATAGGGTAGACCGCCCTTCAGTGCAACTACTGACGGCCGCGTTCGGTTTGGCACCGATTCCGGCTTCCAGCACTTGGTCGGCACACTTGACATAGCCGGAAGGTGTCGACCAACCTTCTGCTTCTAACACCTTGGGGGAAGACATTCATGGCAAATACGCAGGAAATGCCGCCGCAAGCGCAGATGATGCAGGCGCTCTTCGGGTTCATGGTGACCAAGTGCCTGTCGGCGGTCGCCGTACACAACGTCGCCGATGCGCTCAAGGACGGCCCGCTCTACTACACCGACCTCGCCAGGGTGACCGATACGAATCAGCGGGCGCTGCACCGCGTGATGCGCATGCTCAGCGGCGTCGGGATCTTCGCGGAACTCGAGCCTGGCCGGTTTGGGCTCACGCCGGTGTCGGACCTGCTGAGACGCGACGTGCCGGGTTCGTTGCGCGACATGGCGGTCATGATCACGTCCCGGTCGCACTGGCTGCCATGGGGACGGATGGAAGACACCCTCAAGAGCGGAGCCTCCGGTCCCCAGCATGAGTTCGGCACCGATGTCTTCACCTGGTTTCAGCAGGACGCCAACCACGAGCAGTGGGCCATCTTCAACGCGGCCATGACCAGCTTCTCCGCCGGGGTTAGCCACGCTGTGGCGGATTCCTTCGACTTCAGCAAGTTCACTCAGATCGTCGACATCGGTGGCGGCCATGGCTACTTGCTGAAGACAATCCTGGAAAAGGCACCGAGAGCCAAGGGCACGCTGTTCGACCTGCCGGGCGTCATGGAAGGTGACAACTCCAGTGGGCTGGGCAATCGCATTGGACGGGTGGGAGGAAGCTTTTTCAAAGAGGTTCCGGCCGGCGGCGACTGCTACACCCTGAAACACATCATTCACGACTGGAGTGACGATCAGTGCGTCACGATTCTTTCGAACGTGGCCAAGGCGATGCATCCCCAGGGAACGGTGCTGGTCATTGAGCTGGTCATGCCCGAGACCGGCGGTCCACACCCCGCCAAGTTCATGGACGTCAACATGCTCGCCATGACCGAGGGCGGCTGCGAACGTACCGAGGGTGAGTACGCCGATCTGTTCAAGAGATCCGGGCTCACGCTGGTGGGCGTTCACCCGACACCGAGCCCCGTCAGCATCGTCGAAGCGTCCAAGGCTTGAGCTGACTTCGTTGCCGCCGGACGGCGCCACGGCTGACTTGCGGCGTGGCCGATCTTCTCGCGCCGACCCGCGAGGCCCTGCGCTCGGGCGTGGGGTCTCGCTCTACTTCCGGGCCGTCTTCGGAATCGTGACCAGACCGATCCGGTTGCTGCTGCTCTGGTGGATCAGCAGGTTCCCGTCCGGCGACACGCTCATGTTCCGGACGATGCCGTAACCGGACGGGATGGCCCAGCTCTGGAATGTCTCCGTCCTTGGATCGAACCTCACCAACGCGTCCGGCCGTTGATTCGACTCGTTGTACCAGACGATGTCGTCGATGACTTCGATCGCATACGGATTCGACGCCGGCCCGCTCGGAGAGACCCACTCCTTCATCACGCCGGTCTTCGGATCCAGCCGACCGAGCGATCCCCGGCCGTTGTCGGCGTAGAAAACCGTGTCGTCGCTCAGGAGCGCAAGGCGGCGGATGCGGGTCTCCGGCACCGGCGTCACAAACTCACGCACGGTCATGGTTATCGGGTCGAGCGTGGCGATCTTGTTCGAGCCGTTATAGGCCACCCACGGTGCACCCTTGGAGTCGATCCTGATGCCGTAGGGCCGGGCATTCTGGGTGGCCAGCGTCACCAGCTTGAGATCGCCGGTCGAGGGCACGAGTCGCCCGATCATGTTGCTCTGCTGGAGCGTGAACCAGAGCGTGCCCTTGCGATCGAATACACCCGAATGCGGATCGGTGGCGTTCGGCACGTTCATCCGATAGACCGCGGTGGTCTGGCCCGTGACCGGATCGATCCTGCCAACCGTGCCGTTGCCGTTCCCCATGTACCAGATCTGACCGCTGGCATCCGCGATGATGCTGTGCGGGCGAACGTCCGCGGCCAGCTTGAACTCGCGCATCCGGCCGGTTGCCGGGTTCAACTCACCGATGAGGCTCCCGAACTGCCCGGTCCAATAGATCATCGTGTTCGCCAGCTGAATCGGATCGCGCGACCGCTGCCCAAGCGTGGGAACCACCCATTCCTTGAAGGAAATCTGTACGTCGCCTGGCAAGAGCTTCGGCGCGCGTCCGGGCTTCGCGGGGAAGTGCGTGGCCAGGTACTGGGCCACGGTGTTCATCTGCTCGTCCGGCAGTCGCACCATTGTGCTGACGAGGTCACGCCAGCCCTGGCGGTCGTATCCCGCCGCGACGGCGATCAGATTGGCGCCATGGCACGTGACGCAGGCGGTAGAAACGATCTCCTTCCCCGGGCCATCAGGGAGAGCCACCTGGCCACGGCCGCGACCCTGGCCGCCACCTCGGCCACCGGGCTCCTGCGCTTTCGGCGCCATCGACGCAGCCGCGCAGAGGAGCGCGGTGACGAACAAGAGACGTGCAAATCTCGACATCGTCGGTCTCCAGGTTCACCCGGTTTGATCTCACTACGATCGGCGGGCCGAAAGACTTTACCCGCCGTCCGGATTTAGGGGCAGCATTGCCGGCGCGTGCGCCGACTCGCGCCCATGGGCCATATATCCGTATCCTGCCCTGGTACGAAGGTTGCCCTCTGATCGTGCGAGACGACTCGGAGTGCGGCGCCGCGAGGACTGGCCCCGGTAGCTGCGACAGCCGAGAACGTAGCGTGTGGAGGTGCCATGGGTTCACTACAGGAGCTGCTCGCGGCCGATCATCGGCGAGTGCTGGAGTTTTTCGCGGTGGGCCTGCGCGACGTGTCCGACCCTTCCGTCGATCAACAGGAGCTTCTCTACAACGCCAGTGTGCTCGCCCACTACGCCCAGGTGTCGACACAGGCTGACACGGAATGGCCAGCGCCGACAAATTTGAGCGACGTGTTCGACCATTTTGTCGCGGACGCGAGCCTGCTGCGGGATTCTCAGATGATGGAAGTGGCGGGCGCGCAGTGCCTGTTCCTCGCGGGATTCTTTGAAGATCAGATGCGCCATCGCTACAACATCCGCTGGTACGCGGAGTTGGGCAGCGGCTTCTTCAGCCGGGCGGCCGTCCACGAGCACTCCGCGCGAAAGGCACGGCTTCTCGGAGCCATTGCCATTGGCTTCGAGGCCTGGCGCCAGCGGCAGGCACGCCTGAGCCGAGCCCTGCGTGACCAGCCTTATCTGCTGCCGCCGTCCTGAACACTGCCACGGCGGCGCCGGCTTCGCTCGGTGGCCGCCGCTGCGCTAGCCGTTGGGGAGCACGACCGTGGCGACAACCGTACGATCGCCGGCCACTTGGTACGCCTCGCGCGCCTTGTCCAGGGGGTACGTCGCCGACGCCAACGCTTTCATGTTGATCTGTCCAGTTTCCATCATCTTGACGTAGCGCGGATTGTCACGCCGTGGGTTTGTGCCGCCGGCGGTGCCGGGCCAATGATGCTTGGCACCATCGGCCCACTGCTGCGCCCGGATCTGCACCATGTCGCCGATCGGCTGCCCGACGCCGCACGTGACGATCGACCCGATGGCCGAGCAGAGATCCCAGCACTGTTGCAGCACCGTGACGCCGGTCGGGTCTGGCCCTCGCTCGACTTTCGGCGGCACATAGTCGCCGCCGACGGCCTCGATGACGTGGTCAGGACCCACAGTGCCTCCGCCCGCCCATCGCCGAGGCGTCTTGGGCTTGCACAGCTCCCTGAGGTGGTCGATGAGGGCATCCTCATAGAGATCCTGTTGTCGCGGCACATCTCCCGGCTTTCGGACACGTCGCGCGTACTGATTGGGATCGACGACGATGGTGGCGCCCAGCTTCAGGGCGAGCTCGCGCCGGTAGCGGATCGGCTCTACGGCGATGATCTGCGACGCGCCCTTGACGCGGGCGCCCTCGACGGCCGAGAGGCCGGTTGGTCCGGCGCCGAACACCACGACGCTCGAACCAGCCTCGACGGGGCACTTCGTCATGGCCATCCCCAGGCCGGCGTTGCCCACGCACGCGAGCATCGAGAGCTCGACGGACGAGAGGTCGGTGAAAAGGGGTACGGCGTACTCTTCAGGGAGCATGATCAGTTCCGCCATCGAGCCCCGGTTGTGGTACACGGGCGTTCCGTTCTGCATGGTGGCCACGGGCGGGTCGTCCGCGTCGCCGCGGTTGAGACACCTGTCTCCGCGCATCCACAGGCAGTTGAAACACGATCCGCACTGCGAGTGGAAGTTGAGCAGGACACGATCTCCCACCTGTGCGCGGATCACCTGCGGACCGACGGCTTCCACCACGCCGACGCCGCCATGTCCCATGATCAACGCCCGTTCCGGCGCCGAGTCCGTCGGCAGCACCGCCTGGCCCACGCTGGTGTAGCAGGTCTGGGCGGCCTCGGGTCGAACGGCAATCTCACGTCCCCTCAGCGCGCGCGCGGTGAGCTGCACGACCGACGGCGCATCACGGCTGAACTTCACGTACGCCCGGTACCTGCGTCCCGCCTGTGTCCCTGTCTGAACGGCCGGGGCCCCAGCCAAGGCCGGAACAGTGCCGACGGCGAGTGCCGTGGCCCCGGCGCCAGCAGCAACCACAGCCGTCTTCAACACTCGACGACGAGAGATGGAGCGAGCCCGCGAGCTGGGACGAGTGGGTTCCATTGACATTTTCAGCCTCCAGGTGCGTGCAAATCACGCCTGGGCACGACCACGCCGGCTGGCCGGGGTCGGTAGGCGCGGGATCTAGTGGAGCGACCTAGGTGTTGGGCAACACGACTGTCGAGATGACGTCGCGTTCCGCGCACTCCAGGTACGCTTCCCGGGTCTGGCTCAAGGGGTACGTCTTCCCCACGAGCGCCTTCAGGTTGATCTGCCCGGTTTCCGTCAGTCTGCAGTAACGTCCGGAATCACGCCGATCGTTGGTGCCACCGCCCGTGCCGGGCAGGTGATGCTTCGCGCCGTCGGCCCACTGTGCCGCCGGGATTCGCACGAACGCATCGCTCGGGTGACCGACGCTGCACGTGGCAATCGACCCGATGGACGAGCCGAGCTCCCAACACTGATTCAACACGGTCACACCGGTCGGGTCGGGCCCCTGTGGCTGCGTCTTCGGCTTCCACCTGTCGCCGCCGACGGCTTCGATCACATGGTGCGGGCCATTCCGCCCGGCCCCCGACCAGACGCGATCGTGATTCTCCTTCGTCATCTCCCGGAGGTGATCGACGAGCGCGTCCTTGAAATGGTCGCTGGTGCCGCCCGCATTGGGAATAGGCGTCCGCGTCTTGAACTGATTCGGATCGACGACATGGGTTGCGCCCAGCTTCATCCCGAGCTCGCGCCGGTATGGGATCGGCTCGACCAGGATGATCGTCGAAGCGCCCTTCACCTTGGCGCCCATGACCGACGCGAGCCCGATGGGCCCGCCGCCGAAGATCACCACGTCGGACGCCGCGTCGACGGGGCAATTGGTCATGGTCATCCCCAAACCACAACCGGCAACGCAGGTGAGCATCGCGATCTCGGCCGGCGACACAGTGGTGAAGAGGGGCGTCACGTACTCTTCCGTTGTAATCGCCAGTTCCGCCATCGCGCCAGTCCGCCCGAAGACCGGCTTGCCGTCCGCCATGTTCGCGACGGGCTGCTGGGGTCCAGCTTGTCCGGCGGCACACTTGTCGGAACGCATGTGCAAGCAGTTGAAGCATCGCCCGCACGCGTCGTGCAGGTTGAGGATGACGCGGTCACCCACCCGGGTACTCAACACCTGCGGGCCGACGGCTTCGACAATGCCGACGCCGCCGTGACCGACGATGGTCGCGTTGCCGGTACCAGTACGCTCGTCGTTCAGCAGGACCTGGTCAACACTTGAATAACAAGTCTGAGCCGCTTCCACGCGAAGCAGAACAAGGTTTCCGGTGAGCCCGCGAGCCGTCAACTCGACCACCGTCGGGCGCTCTTGGTTGAACTTCACGAACGCCTTGTACTTCCGCCCTGCCTGGTTGTTCGACGCAATGGCAGGGGCTCCTCCCTGGGCGGCAAGCGTGCCACCACCGAGCAGAGCGGCGGCTCCCCCTCCGATCGCGGCAACTCCGGCTGTCCTCAATGCACGACGACGAGAGATCGGCGATGACTTCATGATATTCGGCCTCCTTGGCCTGAGCACGCAATTGAGAGTGGTCACTGGCGGCCACGCCAGCGGCCGACTTTCAGGAGCCCGGAAACGCGCCAGTATTATGGACCTCGGAACCGCAAGTTCAACCGTGAAATATGAATGCGCCGGCCGTGTCGCCGGCCCCCGGTGGACCGCGAGCCGTGGATGTCGGGAGGTGGAGCTTGACGCGCTAGAGGGTGGAGATCATCGGGCCTGGGAGGCCGGAGAACGTCTCGTCGATTGCGATGCCGACGGACGACGAACGACGCTCACGCGGCATCTGGTCCCCTTGGCGCATCAGCGGACCGGCCGCGGCGGGCCGAGGAGGCCTTGCTGGTCTCGACCTCTTCGTCCCGCGGCTCCCCTCCGTCCCCTGGTCGCGGCGGTGATTCCACCACCACGAAATCCGCCACCTTCCAGGTGAACGAAGGGTCGCTGCGCCGCTCGGCCTTCCGCGCGTCTGCCGCCGTCTTCTCGGTTGCGGTTCGGCGCTCCTCTTCGCGGCGATCCCACTCGACGGTGACCGGGAGTTCCTTGGTGGCAAGCTTCAGGCGATCAAAGCGACGGAGCGCTCCACGCCGTACGAACATCCGAACGTGCACGCCATTGGTGCTGGAGGGTTTCTTCGGGGGCATCGCCACCAGTTATCGGCAGGTAATCGCATTCCTGTGACTCTTGGTGATGCGTTCGGCCCGGTCCGCAGCCGCTCGGCATGCCATGGTCGCGCAGGAAGAGGCGGAACTGTGCAGTTCGGCGTAGGTTGTCAGCGCTCATCAGACGACGTCTCGACTAGGCCGCCTCGTGTTGGTCGTCGGTTACCCGCGCCACCTGTCCAGCGCGAAGGCCACGCGCACGCTGGTGTGCGCGGCATCAGCGTGCCGATCCGCCCATGACGGTTCGGTCCGGAGTTCGACTAGGATTGCTTCGTCAATTGACAGCCAGCGCCCGCGAATACAGGCTCGCCAATATCGACATGCTTCGCGGCCTCGTCATCGTGATCATGGCCATCGATCACGTACGAGACTTCGTCATGGTCGATGCCGCTCAGGACCCGATGGCCAATCCCGACATCGGCGTCGCGCTCTTCTTCACGCGCTGGATCACGCACTTCTGCGCGCCCGTGTTCGTGTTTCTCGCGGGCACGAGCGCGGGATTGATGACGACACGGAAGAGCCCCTCGGAGCTCGGCGCGTTTCTGCTCAAACGCGGCCTGTGGCTGATTGTCGTCGAGTGGTTCGTGATTGCCACGGCCATCACCTTTGCGCCGTGGGGCATCGAGCAGATGGGTGGGTTGGTGGCCGTGCCGATGCAGGTGATATGGGCCATCGGGGCGAGCATGATCGTCCTGGCGGGAGCGCAGTTTCTCGGTCGGCGCGCGTGTCTCGTCATCGGCGGCGCGATCCTCCTTGGTCACAATCTGCTCGACCCCGTCTGGCCGGCCACGAGCGGTCCCTTCGATACCGGCCATCCGTTGTGGGCCGCGCTGCACGCGCAAACGGGAGTCGCCGCCGGACCATTCTTTTTCGGCTTCGTCTATCCGGTGCTGCCGTGGATCGGGGTGATGCTGCTCGGGTACGGAACAGCCGGCGTGTTCCAGGATCCGCCAGAGCGGCGCGATGGACGGCTGCTCGCGTGGGGAATCGCGGCAACGGCAGCCTTTCTCGCCCTCAGAGGCGCCGGTGTCTATGGCGACCCCAATCCATGGCGCCTCCAGGACACCGTGATTCGAACCGCCCTCGACTTCCTGAACGTCACGAAGTACCCGCCCAGTCTGGACTTCCTGTTGATGACGCTCGGACCGGCAGCGGTCTTGTGTGCGTCCTCCGATCGCGTGCCGGCTGCCGTCAAGCAGCCGCTCATCACGTGTGGTCGCGTGCCGTTCGCCTTCTACGTGGCTCACTTCTACTTGATACACCTGCTCAGCATGCTGCTCGGCGTACTGCAGGGGTACGATGCCGGTCAGTTCCTCACGATCATGTTCTTCTTCCCGAAGGGATACGGTGTGACATTGCCGGGCGTCTACGCCGTGTGGCTGCTGGTGATCGTGACGCTCTACCCGTTCTGCAGATGGGTGGCCGAGGTCAAGAGGCGCCGCCGCGACTGGTGGCTGAGCTATCTGTAGCGGCGAATGCGGAAGCCGGCGTGTCGCGTGTGCGTGCCGGCCGGACGCGTGAAGAGCCGATGACGAGGTGTCATCGGCTGGCGGGGACGCCCCCTCGCTGCGCGCTCGAGATCAGCCCAAGGCATCCAGGCGATCGATCTTGGCTGCCAGGATGAAGTCGCTCTCCGTGAGTCCGTTGATCTTGTGGGTCCATATCGTGACCCGCGCCTTGCCCCACGTGAAGTAGATGTCGGGATGGTGGCCCTGCTCTTCCGCAATCTCGCCCACCGCGTTCACGAACGTCAACGCCTCGACGAAGTTCCGAAACGTGTAGTCCCTCTCGATATGGTGGTTGTCAACCACAGACCATTGGCGTACGTGCACCGCGAGAGCCGCACTCTCCTCCGGCGTGAGCGCCGGGACGTCGCCGCGGCATGGCATGCAAGTCTTCTGGTCGAGTCCCGCCATGGCGATCATTCCCCTGCTGGTGGTGAAAAACGCTGACCCTGAATCGTACAACCATCTCAAGACAGGCGCACGTCAGTCCCGTGCCCGCGCAGCCGCGAGGATGCCGGCGAAGCCTTCCCGCACCTCCGCGCCGGCTTCGGCCGCGGCGTCAACGAGCAGCTTGTCCAGGACGGTCCGCCGAGGACAGTACGCAACCGGCGCCTCCCTCGTGCCAGGCGAAATGATCGCGTCGTATTCGTTGGCCATCTGTGTTGCCCTTGAAAAGGTACTGGACTCTCTCTCACGTCTCGGCAAAACTCTGCCTCGTTCATCGGATTCGGAGGCATCGTGGCTCAAAGCATGCTGATCTACCAGGAGATTGTGGGTGCGTCAACAGCGGGCACCCCGACGCTGATTGCCCTGCACGGCAGTGGAGGATTCGCGGATCAGCTCGTGCCGCTATGCCGCGGCGTGTGTGGCTCCGCCACGGTCATCGCACCCCAGGCGGCACGGCCGTTGAACATGGCGAACCGGAGCTACACGCCGGAGGAGGACCAGGGCTACAGGTGGTACTTTGGCGATCGTGGCGCAGCACCGGAGCCGGCCACTCTGGGAGAAAGCCTCTGGAACCTCGAACGATTCGTCTCCGACGTGAGAGCGCGACAACCAGCCCAAGGGCGACTCTTTCTCGTCGGGTTCGAACAGGGTGCGGTCGTCGCCGTCACGATGGCCACCATCGTGCCGGACTGGTTGGCGGGAGTCGTCGCCATCGGCGGCCACTTGCCCGAGATCCGGGGGTGGTCCCCACCAGCGGAGCAACTCGATGGTCTTCCGTTTCTGTTGCTGCACGATCCCGAAGGCTCCCCGCATGCCATCGCGGAGGATCTGCGAACGGTCCAAAATCTTCGAGCCCGGGGCGCGACGGTGACGTCGGCGCCCGTGCCCGGTGTTGACCGCGATCCTCTTCGGGCAACGGAATCCATACGCGCGTGGCTCGAGACGCTTCCCGGCGGAAATCGCAGGGCGGAGATGACGACGGCCGGCGATAACCCGGAAAGGCCCGCATGACGAGTCGAACAGCCACAACGATCGCGATCGCCGTCTCGTGGCTCGCGGCGGTCAATGTCGTGTCTTCAACCTCAACCGGCCCCCCTCCTGGTGCGGCGGGGGTTCCCGCCGGTGGTGATGTATCCGCGGAGATGACGTGTGCGAGTGCGGAGTGCCACAACTCATCCGACGTCAACCCGGATGCGATGGGAAAGATCGAGCTGCTCGGAGTTCCACAGGCATATACGCCAGGCGAGCATTACGTGCTCACGCTCAGGGTAAGCCACGCGGCGGCGAAGCGCTGGGGATTTCAACTCACGGCCGTGGCCCTGGACAACTGGCAGGGGGCTGGCGACTTCGCGCCCTTGGCGGGCGACACCACCACGCAACGGATATCAGGTGGCCCAGGCGATCGCAACTACATCGAGCATGGTGTCTCCGGCAGGGCGGCGACCGGTATCGGAGCCACCGGACAGCACAGTTGGCGGTTCGAGTGGATCGGACCGGGCCGCGATGTGGGACAGATTGCCTTCTTCGCGTCGGCAAACGCGGCAAATGGAGACGGCAGCCCCAGCGGCGACAGCATCTACAGCTCGGGAATGCCCCTGGCGCGGACCGCTGGTCAACGCGCCAGGATTGCGGTACCCACGTTCCCACTGAAGAGGGCGCACGAGGCGCCCTCCCCGTGTGCATCTTCAGCGAGACGCGGTACTGATCGTCTCTCTGACCGGCGCCCGTGCGGCGTGCTTGGCGGCAAGAGCCCCAAAGGTCAAGGCTGATCCAATCGTGGCGCCGCCCGCCCAGTAGGCTTGCCCCGCCGGTGAGGCAATACAGTTGCCCGCGCCATAAAGGCCGGGAATGGGTTTCTCGTTCTCGTCCAGGATCTGCGCGTTCGCGTTGATCTTCGGCCCGCCCTTGGTGTCCAGCGTGCCTCCCCCCAGCATCACGGCGTAGTACGGCCCCGTTGCCGACAGCGGCTCCATCGTCACGTTCGGCCGCGTGTTGCCGCGTGGATCGCCGTGGAACGCCAACTCGATTGGCGCTTCCCCGCGGTGGAACTCGAGATCCTTCCCGGTCGTCGCGAACTGGTTGAACCGGGTGATGGTGTCCTTCAGGTTCGCCGTGAAGTCCGCTTCGAGGCGATAGTTTCCGGTCTTGTCCACAATCTGCGCCAGCCGATTGTCGATGACCGTCGCCAACGCTTCAAGCGTCGGCGCGGACATCACATAGGGAGCATTGAGCCCAGGCCGCACGATCACCCCGCTCGCCGCCCCGAACCGCTTGCGACACGATTCGTCGTAGACCATGAACATGATCAGGTTGGGATACCGGCCACGCACCGGATCCCATACGAAGTGCGCTTGCGTCCGTTCGTTGTACTGAATCTTCTCGTTCACGCAGCGGCGGCCAGAGGCGTTGACCATCACGACGCTGTCGCCCGGTGTCTGGCCGACGCCGGTTGGAACACTGCGGAACTGCAGGGCCTGCTCCACAATCACCGGCCACCACCACGCGTTGTTCATGTTGCCCAGCTTCGCCCCGACAGAGCCGGCGATGTGCACGAGATCGCCTTCGCCCGTCGGCACGGTGCACCCACCGAAAATCGGTCCGCGCAGGTAGTTCAACGACATCTCGGCGTTGCTCGTGAATCCCCCGGTGCCGAAAATCACACCCTTGCGGGCGCGCACCGTGACCGTGCGGTTCTCATCCGTGGTCGCTTCAAGTCCAATCACTTCCCCGTTGGTGTTCAGCACCAGCCGCGCCACTCGATGGTCCAGGAGCACCGGAATCTTCCGCTGATCGACAAAGTCCTTCAACTGGCGGATGAGCGACGCGCCGCCCGTGAGGTTGCCGACAGGCGCCGGCTGCAAGCCACGCCAGATTGGCGCCTTGTCCTCGGGGAGCTGCGCATAGTAGTCGGGCATCGGCTCATTGTTCCAGGAGAGCCACGGCCTGTATTTCAGACCCATGCCCCGCAGCGCGTCCACCGTCTCCGCTCCGTGGTCGTAGAAGGCCCCATGGAGCTGATGGATATCCTCCGGCATGCCAAACCTGACGCCGTCCTTCGGGCTGTACAGAGTCGGATACGAGATCCGCGCGAGGTACCGCAGCAGATCCGTCCGGTCGTCTGTAAGACCTTTCTCGCGCATCAAGTTGTTGTTGGGGATCCAGAAGATGCCACCCGACTTCGCGGTGGTGCCGCCGTAGACCGACGCCTTTTCCAGAATCACGACGCTCGCCTTGGCTTCATGCGCGAACAGCGCCGCCGAAGACGCGGCCGCTCCGCTGCCCACGACGACCACGTCAGCCTCCCGGTCCCACCGCCGCTGGGCGTACGCGGTTGACTCCTGGAACACGACGCTGGCCGCCGCCGCTCCGGTGCCGAGCGCCCCCGCCCCCCCCGCCTTCAAGAACGCGCGGCGAGACACCCGCGACACCGCGCCGTCGGTCGTCTCTCGCCCTTCAATCCGCCCAGGCTGTGTACGCGCCATGTCAGCTCCCTCCATTGCCCTTAAACTCTGCCGCAGCGACGTCGGACCGGCGCTCCGCGCACGGGGAGCAACGCTCCTCGCGCAGGCACTTGTATGCGCCTTGGAAGCCCTCTGTCAATACATTTTCCACCGACTTCCACCGGCGCTAGAGCGAAGCCGTATGGCACGACGCCCGGGCGCGGCGAGCACCACACTCAGCCGCCGATAGAACACTCCTGAGCGAGTCGGGCGCTTCGAACCTTGTGCGGCGGCGAGCGGACGCGTCGTCTGGAAGCGTAGTTGAACACGGTCATGGCGCGATGCCGGTTCGCAGGCGTTCGTTCGCGAACTTGACGAGCGCGTCAGCCTGTGTCGGTGGAGGCAACATGCCGTCCAGCGCGAGCATGGCCACGCCGTGGACGACAGACCAGATATAGAGCGCGAGCTGGCGCGGGTCGTCGCCCCGAACGAGGCCCCGCTGCTGCTGTTCGACGATGGCGTCGACGAGCACCTGGAATGCGTCGGTGCCAAGGTCACCCGCCTCCTGGCTCCCGTCGGCTGGCCGGACGACACCGCCGAACATCACTCGATAGTGCGCTGGATGGGCCACGGCGAACCGCACGTAGGCGATACCCATCGCGTCGAACCCCTCACGTCCGCGTCCGCCTGTATCCCACGCCTCGAAGAGCGCCACCCGGAGTGAGCGGAATCCCTCGGTCGCCACCGCGGCCAGCAGTGCCTGCTTGTCGGCGAAGTGCCGATAGAGGGCTGTGCGCGACACGCCGAGCCGCTCGCCCACGCCGCGGAGTGTCAGCGCCTCGGTCCCGTGCGTTTGAATCGTCTGGACGGCCTCCTGCAGCATGGCACGCGGCAGGTCGCCGTGATGGTAGCGCCTGGGCTGTTTCCGGACGGGCTTCCGGGGACGCGACCTGAGCATCACTCATCCTAGAATTCTTGTGTTGACAGTGTCAACATGAATGGCTATTGTATGTTGACATCGGCAACATCACGCAGCGTGAAAAGTCTGGAGCACATCATGGAAGCACTCGCGCACGCGCGCGCGTTCTTGGCCCGCCTGTGGGCCACCGACCCCCTGCTGACCGGCACCGGTCTGTTCTTGCTCGCCCTGCTCGTGCCTTCGGCGCTCGGCGTCTGGCTCGATCCCCGTGAGATTGCCGGCGCCCCGGCGTGGCTCAAGCCGGCCAAGTTCGCCCTTTCGACCGCCGTCTACACGCTGACCCTGGCCTGGGTGTTCACCTACCTGCCTGGCTGGCCCCGGACCCGCCGCATCGTCGGGCGCGCCACGGCAGTCGTGATGTTCGTTGAGATCGCCATCATCGACCTGCAGGCCTGGCGTGGAACGACCAGCCATTTCAATATCAGCACGCCACTTGATGCGACTCTCTTCGCCTTCAT